>JAZNCB010000001.1:0-2024 GCA_046156285.1 Eubacteriales bacterium
AGCAAGCACCGTTACAAAGGCATCCGACTCAAAGGCCGATTACGAGGAGAGAAAGCGAGAAAACGCCAAGCGTCGCTCAGAAGAAAAACGAGTGGAAAAGGCGAAGCAAAGGATCCCCGAGCTTGAAGCAAAAATTGCCGAGCTTGAAGAAGAGCTCTTCGGCGACGCGGCATCAGACTATGTAAGAGCCGCTGAAATCGAGGAAGAAAAGGCAAAGATAGAAGAAGAGCTTCTCGAGCTTTATGAGCTTGTAATGTAAATTATAATTGTCAAACCATCTATGTTCGCGCGCTTCACGGATGTACTATGTGAAAAGAAAACGAAGGAAGCTGTGCATTTACTGCGTAATAACCAATATATTTATCGAGGACAACTTCGCCAAATACGAATTTGAAACTTGGTTATAAAATCAGAATAGTCTATTACAAATAAAATGACATTTTAAATAAAGCGGGCAGCATTTCGTTTGATGAAATGCTGCCTTGCCTTTTATTAAATATAAGCATTAATATGATGCTTAACCATTTTTAATTAACTCCATTGATCTCTGCTCACTTATATATGGAACTTGAACTCGCTTAATCTCTCTCGAAAAGCAGGAGCTATATACGAAAGCCAACCTTCACCGTGAATGATGACCTCCCTGCTCACTTCTCTTAGCGACCAGAAAACTATGCCGATAACGAGAAAAACAATCATTGAAATTGCAGTAATAATTCTGCGCCTTACAGCGTGTCTTGAGAGTCTTTTTTCCAACGCCTTAACTTTTTCTTCATTCATATAGCTATCGACCTCCGTTTTTTGTTACCTTAATTATATCACGGATGCCAAGCAAAGTAAAGAGGCAATCTGTTAATATCCCTTTAAGCGCGATAAGAAGATTATCCCTTTCGCATATTTCATAAAAATTCGTCCGCAAAATGGCTCAAAGCCGTCAAAAAATAACGTATTTTAACCGTACCGATTTCCGACCCCCGATATGGGGTCTTTTTTTGTGCTTTTTTGCTAATTGACAATTGGTAAGTAAGCCGTTTTTTGGATTGGTACTTTACTTACTTTTCACACGGGGTGAGGTATAATGGATTTGCCGATGAGGAAAGACCGCCTCGCCGAGTCATGAACGGCGAGAGTCACGGTGGCGCTATAGAGCCCGAGGGGATGAGGCCGAGGAGAGCTTATCTCCCCTGCCCTGACGGTCAAAAAAATACATCGGCGGGAGGATAGACGTATGAAGAAAAATCACTTAAGATACACATCCGACCTTCCCCGCAGGCTATACACCTTCTTCCTTAACTACGACGGTCCGGGAGCTCCGAGCTTCCAGAAATTTGCAAGGAGCATCGGCGCGACGCTATCCGACGTCGAGCGCTTAAGGGAAAAGAGTGAATTCGAGAGGGCTTACCAAGAGTGCAGCGAAATCCGCAGAGATTATCTGATAGACAATGGGCTGGTAAAACGGTTTGACTCTTCATTCACCAAATTTCTCTTAACCTCGGAATATGGCATGGGCGACAAGGACAAGGACACAGACAGGGAGATACAGGTGACACTCGAGGTGATAGGCGATGAAGCTTGATATCAAGGTAACGAAAAAGCAAAAGAGGTTCATAGATGCAAGAGAAACCGAGGTGCTCTTCGGCGGGGCTGCCGGGGGCGGAAAATCCTACGGGCAGATAGTGGACGCTCTGCTTTTCGCGCTGAAATATCCCGGCTCGAAGCAGCTCATCCTCAGGCGTACCTTCGCGGAGCTTGACAAATCTCTGATACGTGCAAGTCTCGGACTCTACCCGATGGAGATCTACACCTTCAACTCTTCGAGTCACACCGGCCGCTTCAAGAACGGCTCGTGCATAGACTTCGGCTACTGCGCAAACGAAAACGACGTTTTCCAATACCAGAGCGCGGAGTACGACTGCATCAGATTCGACGAGCTGACGCACTTCACCGAGATGCAATACGTGTACCTTATTTCGAGAGTGAGAGGCGCAAACGCCTTTCCAAAACAGATCAAATCCTCCACTAAC
>JAZNCB010000002.1:0-3935 GCA_046156285.1 Eubacteriales bacterium
GGGTGGATTTAATTTCATCCAAGCATTGCTTGGATTTCATCTGCCTTGGCAGATTTCATCGCGTAGCGATTTCATTCTTGCTTTTCTTTTGATTTTGTGCTATACTTATGTCGCGAGGTGATTATTATGGCGGAAAAAAAGCTCGCAGATTTATCTATGGATTTTGCGGTCAAAATATTAAAAATGACCGACGGTATAAAAGGACATTATGGCATGCAATACAATCTAAAACGCACCCCATGTGCAGCCGGTAACATTTAGGATTTTACCCGAAACTGAAATCCCCCCGTTTGTGATATGCGCCTCCAAAAGTGTCTAACTTTTGGGTTTGCTTCATTTGACGGGGGGATTTTTATTATATTAATATGTATTACAGCCAATTAAAGCAGCCTATAAGAGCAAATATTGCTGAAACTAAAATACATGCAGACGAGAAGAAGAAAAGACGTGCAAACATCTTGTTCCTACCCTCCGTCGTTGTTGCTTTAGAGCCTGAATATGCTGCAAGCATAAGACCGCCGCAGCTTGAAAGAGGGCTGAAAGCAGCGGCATTTGCACCAATACAAATACCGGTTACAAGAGCAGCAGCGCTTACGCCGGAAAGATCAGCAACAAGCCCTGGCACAGTAGGAATAAGGGTAGGCATAACGACTCCTGATGCCGAGGAAACCCAGGACATAACGCCTGCAAGAACGGTTATAATCGCTGCAGCGGTATGCTTGCCCATAAGAAGACGAAGACCGTCCGAGAGAAGATCAATTCCTCCAAGGTCGGTTACAAGAGAAATAAGCACACCGACACCTGTAATCATAAGAAGAGTGTTCCAGGGAATAGCCTTGATTGCAGCGCTCTCGTCAGCAAATCCGGCGATAAGAATAACCACCGCAACTGCAAAGGAGATAAGACCGATATTTATACTGAAAATAGTGGAGAGAACTGCAACCGATATAATGCCGAGAAGTGTTACTACGTGCTTGAGCTCAAATTTGTCGTTAGCAATAGTGCCTTTTGAGTTTGTTTTATCCGCTTCCTTGTATTTATGCCATTTGAATACAAAGAAGTAAAGAATTGCAGCACAGAAAAGCATTATAACAAGCATCCAGATAGCGATAGGCAAGGCAATACCTGTTATTCCGCTCTTTTCCGCAACCTCAATTGCAACGATACCCGATGGCGTAATGGGGGAAAGACCGCCTGCAAAAGCTCCAAGTGCGCCAAAGAGGAGAAAGCTTATAGGCTCTACCGAAAGCTCTATTGCAAGTGCCATAGCGAGAACCGCCATAAGTGCTGTGGTGGATATGAGTCCCGGGCCTACGGCTGAAATTGCAGCGCCGAGAACGAACAAAACTATGGGAATCAGCTTAACTCTGCCTCCGCAAAGGAGAATTGCCTTTCTTGCAAGTATTTCAAGAGTGCGGTTGTTTTGTGCGATGCAAAACAGGAACATAATGCCGAGAAGCATTATGAAAAGGGAATTATTGAAATATCCGATAACGGTTTTGTCGGATACACCGGCTATTCTGGCGAGTATAAGGGAAAGGCCGATTGAGATAACACCCGTGTTTTTCTTAAGGATGCATCCAATTGCAATGGCCGCAGCCAGAAATACCAATGACAAAATAGGGTATAACATTGCAGTATTCCTTTCATTATGTGTGAAACAACACCTGATATTTTAGCACAAATACATTCAAAAGTCAATATACACGTCGGCTTTTTGAGGCGAAAAACACCGTTTTAGCGAAGCTTTTTGACGTAATGGGAGAGGTGTTCTATTTTTGTATTACATATTGAGTTTGGCTGGTTTAGTGATATAATAAAATTGATAAAGAAAAGCTGTTATGAGGAGAATATTATGGAAAACATTAGAATCCAGGACGCTCTTTATACAAATTGCGAGTGGTAAAGGGAATGATAGAAGCCGCCCTTACGGATTAAGGCGTCGTGATTTCCTTGCTCGATTATGCTTCTGTCCTTTACTACGAGAATTGTGTCTGCGTTTTGTATCGTGGAAAGTCTGTGCGCGATAATAAAGCAGGTTTTATCCTTCATAAGCTCGTTCATTGCGTTTTGAATTTGTATTTCCGTGCGCGAGTCAACGTTTGAGGTGGCCTCGTCGAGAATAAGCACGGGCGCGCTTGACAAAAATGCACGGGCAATAGTTATAAGCTGGCGCTGACCCTTGGAAATGTTAACACCGTCATCTGAAATAACGGTATCGTATCCGTCGGGCAGACTCTCGATAAAGTGAGCGATTTTTGCCGATTTTGCCGCCTCGTAAACCTCTTGTTTCGTTGCGTCCTCTTTTCCGTAAACTATGTTGTCGTATATAGTTCCCGAAAACAGCCACGTGTCTTGAAGCACCATAGTAAACGCGCGTCTTAGGTCGCGCCTTTTTATTTCGGCGGACGGTATTCCGTCCATAAGAATTCTTCCGCTGTTCTGGTCGTAAAAGCGCATAAGAAGATTTATAATCGTGGTTTTTCCTGCGCCGGTCGGGCCAACGATAGCTACCGTTTCACCTCTTTTTGCACGTACAGAAACGTTTTTCAAAATGCTTTTGTCAGGTGTGTAGCCAAAGGTCACGTCCTCTATCGAAACGTCGCCAAGCACGTTTGTAAAATCCTTGGCATCGGGTAGGTCAGCCTTTTCGGGCTCTTCGTCGAGAATGGCAAACACGCGCTCTGCGGCTGAAAATGCCGACTGAAACTCGTGAATAATGTTGGAAAACTCGTTGATAGGACCTGCGAATTTTCTCGAATACTGAACGAATTGGGCAACACCGCCAAGAGTGATAAAGAAGAGCGAGGTGGCAAGTATCGTTCCGTTTTGCGAGAACATATAGAGTATTCCTCCCATAACGGCAACGAGCGTTAAGGAAATATTGTTTATAAAGTTTATTGCAGGGAAGAGCATTGCCGCCTGGTACTCCGCCTTGTGATAGGCGTCCATTGTTTCACCGTTTATCTTGTTGAAACGAGAGGAAATTACCTCCTCGCGTCCATAAGCGGATATAGTCCTCGAGCCTGTGAGCATTTCTTCAGCAAAGCCGTTAAGCTCGCCGTATTTCTTTGCTCTCTTGCGGAATAGCGGGCGCACCACCTTTGAACGATAACGCGCAAATAAAATTGACACGGGTACGGTAAAAGCGAATATAAGAAGCATCGGTCGGGAAATCTGCCACATAAATACGAGTGAGCCGACAACGGTATAAATGCTCGTCATAACCTGAATAAGATCGTGTGAGAGGGTTGCGTTTATCGTGTCAATATCGTAGGAAAGGTGGCTGATTATGTCGCCGGTTGCGTGAGTGTCAAAATATCCGACGGGAAGTGTTGTGAGCTTTTCAAACACCTGCTTTCGCATCTTGTATACGATTTTCTGGCTAAGGCGTATCATAATAACCGAAAGCACGTATGAGAGAAGCGCAGACGCAATATAGCAGACTATCATAAACGTGACGTTTTCCCATACGGCATCAAAATTGACCTTGCCGTCTAAGTTGATAGCATCAATAGCCGCACCCGAGTATCTCGGACCTAAAAGCGCCAAAAAATTAGCACAAAGTGTAAGAAAAATTGCGAAGACAAATAAAGGCCACTGGTCAAGCACGTATTTTCCAAGTCGCAAAAAGAGTCCCTTTTTTGACTTTTTTACGTTGTTTTCTGTGTTCTTAGTCAAGGAAAGCACCTCCCATCTGCGAATCGCTGATTTCCTTGTATTCGGTGCAGCTTGCCATAAGCTCCTCGTGCGTTCCCGCACCGATAATCTCGCCCTTTTCTATAACGAGAATTAGGTTGCAGCCTTTTACCGAGCTCACTCTTTGAGCAACGGTAATGACGGTCGTGCCGGGCAAAGCCTTTGACAGAGCTTTTCGCAGGTTTGCATCGGTTTTGTAGTCAAGTGCCGACGAGGAATCGTCAAGCACCAGAATA
>JAZNCB010000003.1:0-14466 GCA_046156285.1 Eubacteriales bacterium
CTTACCGCTCCCTTCTCTAACGAGCTTTCCGCAGAGGAAATTGAGTTTATAGCAAACTTCACCGCAAAGAACATCAAGGACCCCTCTCTTGCAAGCGCGTTCGCAGAGCGCTTCCAGCAGAAGCTTACAGAATACAAGAGCAAGCTCGTTTCCACCTGGATTGCAGAGACTCTTACCAAGGATGAGCTTGCAGGCATTGACAAGCTCGTTGCAGAAACGAGTAAGGAGCTTGGTCTTTCAGCAGACGTATTCCAGCTCGCTCTCGCCGAGTTCAAGGCAAAGGGCTTCCTTAACGCCCCCTTCTCAAAGGAGCTTTCCGCTGAAGAAATCGCTTTCATCAACGACTTCACCGCAAAGAACATCAAGGACCCCTCTCTTGCAAGCGCATTCGCAGAGCGCTTCCAACAGAAGCTTGCAGAATACAAGGCTATCCTCTCTAAAGGATAATCTCCACCTATAAAAAGCTCTGCGGCGCACCGCCGCAGAGCGCAAAGAAAATTCCCCCCCGACGCGCGTCGGGGAGGGATACTTTTGTGTAATACGATTATTAACCGTTTTATCGGTTATACCGTCTTTTAGAAAAGGGACGGTGAAAATGAGCGATTTTTCGCTCGGAAAGGATCACTAATGAACGCAAAAAAGTTTTTCCAAAAACTTTATAAACGGCTTGTTTTTGAAGCTATCCTCCTTTCATTAATGACGGGACTTGCGATAGGCTTCGGTTGCGGATTCATTTCTGCCCTTGTTTCTTGGCTTACGAGCTTTAAGGGAGGACTGTGGCTGTCGCTGGGTATTATATTCGGCGTCACGGTTATCTCTGCGGCTATATTTTACTTCGCAAGGTTCAGACCAAGCGTAATCGGTTGTGCAAAGCGCATAGACGCGCTCGGTTTAAAAGAACGAATGATTACCATGCTGGAGCTTAAGGAAGACGACTCCGTTATGTCAAGATTCCAGCGCACAGACGCTACCGCCCACCTCTCGCGCGTGAGAGGCTCACAGCTTAAGATAAAGGTTAAGCCTATTCTTATCGTGATGCTTGCGGTATCAATCACTCTCTCGTCAACGATGATGATCTTTGATACTCTCGGTGCGCACGGCGTTATCCCCAACCCCGACGACTTCGTGCAGGAATTTCCCGTTGCGGTAACCTACGAGGCGGAGGACGGCGGATACATCTCGGGTGAGGCAGACCAGCTCATTGAATACGGAAGCAATGCGGAAACTGTTGTCGCGGTTGCAAACGAGGGATACGAGTTTAGCGAATGGAGCGACGGATATACTTTCCCCGAAAGAACCGATCTTAATATCACCGAGGATAAGATTTTTATCGCCGTTTTTATGCCCATTGAGGGTGATGACGATAGCGGCGGCGGCTCCGACAAGCCGGTTGACAGTCCCGATAAGGAAGTAACCGACGACCCCGAAGCAGCACCAAGCACCGACGAGAATAAGCCGGGCAGCCAGCTTACGGGAAAATACGAGCATGCAAACCAGGTAATTGACGGCGAAACCTATTACCGTGAGGTGCTTGAAATGTATAAACAGCTCCTTGCAGACAGGCTTGAGATAGATATTGATAATCTGACCGAAGAGCAGCTCGCCATAATCGAGGCATATCTCGGAATAGTGTAAGATAAAAGCAGCTCTGTAAACAAATTACAAGGAAAACAAAAGGTAACGAAAATGATAACAGAACAGAATATTGAAAAATTCAGCATACAGTGCAATAAGATATTTTCAGAAATATCGAGAGACGTCATAGGACAAAAGGACGTTATAGAGGGCGCGGTTATCGCGATGATAGCAGGCGGTAACGTACTGCTTGAGGGTGTGCCCGGAGTTGGTAAGACCCGTCTCGTTCGTTCGCTTGGACGTGTATTTGACCTTCCCTTCTCGAGAATTCAGTTCACCCCCGACCTGATGCCCGCCGACGTTACCGGTACCAACATCATCGTCAAGGATGAGAGCGGAAACTCCACCTTTGAGTGCCAGCCCGGTCCTATCTTCTCCAACATTATTCTTGCGGACGAGATTAACCGTGCTACTCCCAAGACCCAGTCGGCTCTTCTTGAGGCGATGCAGGAGCATACTGTTACGGTTATGGGCGTTTCCCGTAAGCTCGAGGAGCCTTTCTTCGTGCTTGCAACCCAGAACCCTGTTGAGCAGGACGGTACATATCCCCTTCCCGAGGCGCAGATGGACCGCTTTATGTTCAAGATTATAGTTAAGAACCCCTCTCTCGATGAGCTTATGGACATCGTTGATATGACCCAGAAGACCATGGCAGAGGTTGCTGATGCAGCCTGCAACGGCAGCGACCTTCTTGAGATGCGCGCTACCGCAAATGCTATTCCCGTTGCTACCGAGGTTATGAAGTACGCTATGACTCTTTGCTCGGCTACACATCCCGACAGCGAGTGTGCCTCCGAGGCAGCTAAGAAGTACGTTCGTCTCGGTGCATCTCCCCGTGCAGGACAGGCACTTATTTCCGCGGCTAAGGTAAAGGCTCTTATGAACGGCAGATACAACGTATCCTACAGCGACATCAACGAGCTTGCTTACCCTGTTCTTCGTCACAGAATGAAGCTCACCTTTGAGGCTGTTGCAGAGCGTATCAGCCCCGATGAGATTGTTGCTATGATAATTGACGAGCTTACCACAAGAAACAAAATTGCAGATGAAGCACCTGCGACTGTTGAGGCAGGGGACGGAAAGAAGAAAAAATTCGGGAGAAAGTAATCAATGAAGGAATCCTACTTAAACGACGAATTTTTCAGTCGTTTGGAAACACTCTCCATTGAGCTGAGAGCCGATCTTGCAGGCTTCTTCGGCGGAAAGCATCTGGTAAAGACCTACGGACAGACGGTTGAGTTTGCGGATTACCGCGAGTATATGCTTGGCGACGATATTCGCCGCATAGACTGGAATCTATACAGCCGTTTTGAGAAGTTCTTTATCAAGCTCTTCACCGATGAGAGGCAGATGCACACTCAGGTGTATATCGACTGCTCGGCATCAATGGGTAAGGACAACCCCGCAAAGTCGGCGTATGCCGTAGGTGTGGCGGCTGCCCTTGGCTACCTGTCTGTACACAATATGGATAAGGTATCCTTCAGACTTATGCAGGGCGAGCACGCGGAAAACACCTTTGGCACGATTATCGGCAAAAGGGCGTTTTTTGGCGCAATCACCTCGCTTAACGAGTGGAATTTTGACGGCGAGACCGACATTTACAAGGCAATCACCTCTGACCAGAATATAGGCACCAACGACGGTCTTGCGGTTATTATATCGGATTTCTTTACCGACAGTGACTGGAAGCGCGCCGTAGATTTTCTGCGCCATAAGAAGAAGCAGGTGCTTCTGATACAGGTCCTGACGCCCGAGGAAATAGACCCCTCGTATAGCGGAAGAGTTAACCTTATCGACTGCGAAGCGGTTGGTATGGAGGACACGAAAAACCTCAAGATGCGCATAGCGCGCTCTAACCTTCTCGCATACAAGGAGGCTCTTGACGATATGCAGGCGGATATGCGCACCTTTGCCGCATCAAGAGACGCCGCGTTTATATCCGTAAGCACCGAAGTCCCGATCGAAAAAATGCTATTTAAAGAATTATTAAAGGTAGGTATAATATCATGAGTTGGTTAACTCCTCTTGGTTTTTTGGGGTTAATAAGCCTGCTCGCGCTATTATTAATCTACATTTTAAAGCCTAATTATCAAAACAGATATATATCGAGCACGTACGTTTGGAAGCTCAGCTTAAAGTACAAGAAAAACAAGCTTCCCATAAACAAGCTGCGCAACATATTTCTTATAATATGCCAGGCGCTCGCCTTGATTATGGCATCCTTGATTCTCGCCCAGCCCTTTAATGACAACGGCACCGAAGTGCCGAAGGAGGAGGTTATCATCATTGACGCCTCCTACTCTATGATGTCAAAAAACGGCAACACGACCAGATTTGAGCGTGCTATTACCGGCGCGAAGAGAGAAATCGCCACCCTCTTTGACGAAAACGACGACGCGAAGGTGTCGGTTATCGTTGCAGCAGACAAGGCGCAATTCTTGGCAAGCAGAGCCAACAAGAGCATGCTCGACACTATCAACAAGGACCTTGACTCGCTTTTGCGCGACGAGACGGGCAATATCAAGATTGACAAAACCTGTACCTACGGCACGGGTGATATTGACGGCGCGATTACGCTTTCCCAAGAGATAACCTCGGCTATCAAGGGCGTAAAGGTTAGGGTTTTTACCGACACCAACTATATCGATTCGGGCAGAGTTGAGATAGTCTCGGTTAAGGAGGCGGGCGAAAGAAACGTCGCTATCCTCGACGTGCGCGCGGTAAGCGTGGATAACCATTTCCGCATTGAGATTGACGTTGCGTCCTACGGCGCAAACGATACCGTGGACGTTTTCTGTGACGTAACCGCAGCAGACGACGGTGAGTCCGACGAATTGAAGAATCTCTCGCTTAGAGCAAGCGTTCTTTGCGAATCGGACAAGGTTACTACCTTTGCCTTCGGCTATATCCCCGAGGATTTGGGCGAGGACGAGGAAATCAACGTTAACATCGTTGAGAACGTTAAAATCGCCGCGTTTGAGAACATTCACGCCTACGTTGACGGCGCAGATGCGCTTGACGAGGACAATAGCTTCTGGCTCTACGGCGGAAACAAGCCCACCATAAGAATACAGTACAGCAGTACCGATCCCAACAACTTCTTCGCTACCTCCGCGATAGTTTTACGCAGTCAGCTTGGCTATCGCTGGAATATAGAGTTTGTTCAGCTCAAGGCAGACGAGGAGCCCGCACTTGAGGGCTTTGATATCTACATCTTCGAGCACGCGCTTCCCGAGGGTAAGCTTCCCACCGACGGCGTAGTAATCCTTGCCAATCCCGACAAGGTACCTAAGGACGCAAGCTTCCGTCTTGGCGGCGAGGCAACGAATTCAAGCGAGATATCAATGATTATGGGTGATGCGCACCCCATAACCGAGGGTGTAAAGGCAGACGGGATAACCGTTACCAAGCTTCGTCCGATAACGAGCTACGACGGATTCACACCCCTTCTCTGCGTTGATAATTATCCCGTTATGATAGCGAAAAACGGACCCTCGGAGAAGATTGTGGTAATGTCGTTCAGCCTTAACTACTCAAACCTTCCCTTGCTGCTCGATTTCCCTCTTATGATGTATAATATGTTCGAGTATTATATTCCCTCGACCATCACAGAGCATGTCTTTGACGTTAACGAAGAGGTATCATTCGGCTCAAGAAGCGAGACTCTTGAACTTTCGGGAATCGGAGTTAACGATATCTTCGAATCCTTCCCGGCAGTCAAGCACTTCTCCACCCCCGGCGTATATACCGCTATACAAACTCCCATTTCAGGCAACGAGGTTACCGACAGCTTTTACGTAAAGGTGCCCGCAGTTGAGAGCAATATCAACTACACCGAGGACTCCCTTGCGAATCCTATATACTACGAGAAGGTTGAAAACACCTTTGTTGACCTGATAATATACTTCGCAATTGCGCTTGTTGCGCTGCTCTTCGTTGAATGGTGGCTTAACACTCGCGAGCAATATCAGATAGGAAAACGAAAATGACGAATTTCAGTATTAATTTTACGCACCCGTGGCTTTTGCTGCTAATAATACCTGCAATACTGTTAACGATTATTCCGTATTTTCGTATGAACAAGAAATACCGAGCAACGAGAAACCGCATCGTTTCAATAGTTTTGCACTCGGTAGTGATGTTCCTTACGGTTACGGTACTTGCAGGCGTAGCGATAGACTACGACAAGCCCAACAAGGAAAACGAGGTTTTGCTTGTTGTGGACGAGTCTATGAGCGGCGCGGCGGGTGAAAATGAAAAAAACCGATTTATCCAATCGGTTATAGAAAGCGGCAACTCTATGTTCCGTCTCGGAATCGTCAGCTTCGGTTTTGACCAGGTGTACTCCGTTGAGCTCACGGAAGATATGAGCTCGGTTTACGCTGACTATCTTAACGCTCCGAAGCCCGATACCACCGCGACCGACATTGACGCGGCGCTCACCTATTCCGCATCCCTGTTTAAAAATCCCGAAACGGCCAGAATCGTTCTCATTACCGACGCGCTTGAAACCGACGGTACGGCGAGCAACACCATAAAAAAGGTTGCAGCTATGGGAATAACGGTTGATACCGTTTTCTTCTACGAGGACAGAACGAATACGGAAACGCAAATCGTCTCGGTTCAGCTCCCCAACGAAAGACTCGAGGTCGGAAAGAAATTCGACACCGAAATTACTCTTGAAAGCTCGTTTATGGGCGCGGCTTATATCACCGTAAAGGATAACGACGTTGAATGCGCCTCTCTTCCGGTTGACTTAAAGACGGGCACGCAAACGGTAAAATTGCCGATAGAGTTTACTCTGCCGGGTATGCACGAACTCTCATTTGCCATTGAGTGCAACGGAGACGTCGAGACTGAGAACAACAAATACTCCTCCTACGTTTATCTTGAAGTATTCGACCGCATCCTCATTATTGAGGGCGCAAAGGACGAATCCGCCGCTATAAGCCGCGCGCTTCAGGATGAAATGAAGGTTACCGTGATTAACGTTCACGACGTATCAAGCGTTCCCGAAACGGTTAACGAGCTTCGCGAATACGACGAGATTATTCTTTGCAACGTTGCGAACTCGGATTTGCCCGACGGATTTGATAAAGCGCTCCAATCCTACGTTCGTGATTTCGGCGGCGGTCTTTTCACCGTATGCGGACACAAGGCGGGCACAGACCCCAACACCGAGGACTCCGCGCACGCATACACCAGAGAGGATATGACGGGTACTATTTACCAGGATATGCTCCCCGTTGAGATTGCCGAATATACTCCCCCCGCGGCTATTATGATTCTTATAGATACCTCGGGAAGTATGTATACCGACATACATAACAACCCCCTGCCCGACAGCGATAACAAGCTGAAGTTTGCAAAAGAGGGCGCGAAGGCGTGCGTTGATATGCTTAACGAAAGAGACTATATCGGTATTATGGCGCTTGCTGAGGACTACACCGAGGTTCTCCCTCTCACCCCCAGCACGCAAAGATCAAAAATCTTCTCCGCTATTGAAAATATACCGACGGGCTCAAGCACCATATTCTCCTCGGCACTTGAACGCGCAGGCACAGCCCTTCGCGCTATGGACGACGTTGAGAAAAAGCACATCATCATTATTACGGACGGTGAACCCTCTAACCAGGACTCCGACGAGATAAGATATTTTCTTGAAGAAAACAGCAAATTTGGTATCACCACCTCTATCATCGGCGTTCAGTGTAATACGATGGCAAGACAGAATATGGTAAGGCTTCTTACCGATTACGCAGGCGGTACGGCAGAAAATTTCCACGACGTTACAAGCCTTGACGATGCCTCGGGCACTATCAAAAAGGACTTTGAGGTTAACAAGATACAGGCGGTTAACGTTGGCAAATTCAATCCCAAGATTGAATTGACGACCTCTATCACAGCAGGCATCAAGCAAGAGGACATCCCCGCGCTTAATGGCTTTTTCGGCTCGAAAATCAAGAGCGAGGCTACTATGATTCTCTCGGGCAGATTTGCTCCGCTTTACTCCTATTGGCAGTACGGCGATGGTAGAGTCGGCACCTTCTCGTCCGACCTTAACGGTACCTGGTCCAAGGACTTTATAGACTCCAACGAGGGCGAGATGATTATCAAAAACATCGTTCTGTCCCTGCTTCCGTCAAAGAATATCCATCCCCGTGATATAGAGCTTACCTTCGACGGAGATAACTACAAGACTAATCTCAATATCTTCACCGAGCTTTCAAAGGGAGATTATATTGAGGTTACCGTAACCTCACCCAAAGACAAAAGCGGCATTACCCCCGAGCCCCAGTTCTTTACTCTTGACGAGGTACAGAGCGCAAGCATGCTTACCTTTGCCGTAAAGACGCCGGGTATCCACAAGATACACGTGCAAAAGAAGGACTCCGAGGGCGCTCTCATATCCGAGAACACCGTATACAAGGCTCTTTCCTACTCCAAGGAGTACGATTGCTTCGTTGACGAGACGGTTGCAAGCGATTTTGTAACCTATCTTGCCGAGGCGAGTGGCGGAACGGTGATATCCGAGCCGCTTGAGGTATACAGAAACGCGGTTACCTACCGCCATATTCACATCGACCCAAGACTTCCTTTTATAATTATAGCAATCCTGCTATTCCTTCTTGATATTGCGGTTCGCAAGTTCAAGTGGAAATGGCCGCACGAGATTATAAGAGACTACAAATCCAAAAAGGATATTGAAAGGAGAGCAGGCAAAGGATTATGAAAAAGAAAATACTGTTTGTTTTATTGGCAATTCTTTTGATTGCTTTGGCGTTGCTTTCCCTTTCATCCTGCGCCAAGGGCAAGCTGAGCGCGCCCGCAGGACTGCGTATTGACTACGACACGCTCACTCTCAAGTGGAGCAAGGTCGTAGGCGCTTATTCCTACGAGGTGGTTATAAACGACTCCGACGTGCCGATAAACACCACGGCAAACTCAATTCCGCTTGACCATCTTGACCCGGGCGAGCACAAAATAAAGGTGAGGGCTCTCGGCATTGATCCTAACAAGGAAAGGTCAAAATGGGCAACCCTCTCCCCAAGCTTCGTAAGAGAGACCGAAAACGGACTTAAATACAAGCTTATCAACAACCGCACCGAATACGAGGTAACGAGCGCAGGCAGTGCGAAAGGGGACGTAATTATTCCCGACCTCTACCGCGGCAAGCCGGTTACCTCTATCGCTCAACAGGCATTTTACAACAACAGAACCATCACCTCCGTCACCTTTGGCAAGAACGTAAAGACTGTCGGCGCGAGCGCGTTTATTACGTGCAAAGCGCTCGAACGGGTTTATATGGAAAACAGCGCGGTAAGCTCTATCGGAGAATACGCGTTCCAGAGCTGCAAGGCACTCACTACCGTTACCCTGCCAAACACCCTGACGGCAGTCTCCCCTTACACTTTTTCGTGGTGCTCCGCGCTTTCGGAAATAACTCTCGGTGAGGGTGTAAGAGAGATTGGTGAATACGCGTTTTCCAACTGCGAGAATCTCGCCGCGCTCACGGTAAAGTCGAAAATAGACAGAATCTGCGAGTTCGCCTTCTCGGATTGCTCGGCGCTCAGCGCAATTGACCTCTCGAAGGGCATCGGCGAAATAGAGAGCTCCGCATTTTCGGGCTGCTCGTCGGTTAGCTCGGTTAAATTTGCCGAGGGACTTGCCAAAATTTCCTCCAACGCGTTTCTTGACTGCGCGAAAATAGAGGAAATTACCCTGCCCGAAAGCATCGTTGAAATCGGCAGCGGCGCGTTTTACGGCTGCACTGCGCTTTCCTCGATAAACCTCGGCAAAAACGTTACGAAGGTTGGTGTTGACGCCTTTGCGGGCACGAAGCTTTATAACGACGCAACCGGAATACTTTATATTGACGGATGGGCAATCGCGGCAATCGAAAAGGGCAGCATTACTTCTATTACCGATCTTGACGAGGGCACCTACGGAATTGCGGACGGCGCATTTGCAGACGCACCCGCTCTGAAAACGGTTCGCCTTGCGGGTATAAAATACGTAGGCGATGGCTCGTTTAACGCCTGCCCTGAGCTTTACGGCGTTATATTTGACGATGCTCTTTTAACTATCGGCGAATACGCCTTTGCGGGCTGCTCCAAGCTCAAATCGGTTACCGTCGGCGAATCGCTTACCCACCTTGGCGGCTATTCCTTCTTGAACTGCTCCTCTCTTCTGTCGGTAGCGCTTCCCAAAACTCTCGTTTCGGTAGGCCCCTACACCTTCCACGGCACCGTAGCGCATAGCCGCGCAAAAGACGTTATTTACGTCAGCGACTGGGCGGTCGGTGTTAAAACCGACCTCGTCCGCGACCTTACGATAGGCAACGACGAGGTTGACGTAAGAGGTATTGCAGATTACTTCCTTAACGACACCATCGCAATCGGCGCGATAAATATTGCCGACTCGGTAGAGTATATCGGTCGCTCGGCATTCTCTTATCAGCTCAACGTAAGCGCGATAAAGCTGCCCAAAAATCTTAAATCAATCGGCGATTACGCCTTTTATCAGTGCGGAATGGCTTGGTTTGGAGACGAGGGTGTTACCGCAATCCCCGAGGGCACCGAAAGTATCGGACGCTCGGCGTTTAACGGATGCACCTTTATGGTCGGTCTCGTTATACCGAAGAGCGTTAAGACTATCGGCGATTACGCCTTTGCGAATTGTATAAACCTCGGCAGAAGCCAGCTCTACCCCAACGGAGATACGAATTTCGACCCTCTTACCAAAGAGGTTATTATCAACGAGGGAGTTGAGAGCATCGGCTCGCGCGCATTCCAGAATTGTATAGGAATATTTGATATAACCATTCCAAATAGCGTTACCTACCTCGGCTCTCACGCCTTCTACAAGTGCGAGGGACTCAAGACGGTAACCATCGGCACGGGACTTACCTCCCTGCCCGAATACACCTTCTATAAATGTATCTCGCTTGAGAGCGCGGCGATACCCGACAACGTGACCGCTATCGGCAATTACGCTTTCCGCGGTTGCGAGGCTCTTACGAGTCTTAAGCTCGGCGCGTATACCGAGAGCATCGGAAACAACAGCTTCTACGGTTGCTCCTCTCTTGAGAAATTTACCCTTCCGAAAACGCTCGTATCCATCGGCAATTACGCGCTTCGCGGAATGAGCTGCGTTGACGCCCTCGTTATACCGAAAAGCGTTAAGTCTATTGGCAAATACGCCTTTTACGGAATGAACAAGGCTACGATATTCTGCGAGGCAACCCTCGACGAAATTAATGGCGAAAATTACGAGTGGAACGCGAGATTTAACGGCTCCTACCGCCCCGTAATATACGGCTGTGAGTTATCCTCGGACGGAAGCTACGTGGTATCGTTTGCAGTCGGTGTAATTCAAAATGAAGCCGCGCCTCTTGCAGAATTTTTGCAGGCGCGTGACGGATACGAATTTTTAGGTTGGTCTCAAAGCCCCTCGGCTACCGAGGCGCAATATACAGGCTCTGCCGTAACGGGCGCGCCCGACGGTACGAGGCTATACTCCATTTGGCGCGAGGCGGTTATCGAGGATAATACCGCCGATACGCAGGCTACCGACCAAACTAATTAATAGGGAAAGATTATGAACGGATTTAAAAAACTAATTTCGGTTTTTGCTCCCCTTTTAATCCTCACGCTCACCGTGTGCGTGCTTTTCGGCTGCACAAATGCGGCGGCAGAGAGCATCTTCGTTGAGACGAAAAACCTTCCCAAGACGGTTTACGTCGAGGGAGAGGAACTTGACCTCGAGGACGGCGTTATAACCGTAACGACGAAAAAGGGCGATAACAACTACGTGCCCATGACGGACGGCAGCGTATCTGTTTCGGGATATAATAAGGATACCATCGGAAAGCAGAACGTTACCCTGACGTATGACGGCAAGACCGCTACCGTAGAGGTAGAGGTTATCCCGCGCCTTATCGTTGAGGGCTACGAGGAAAATTATTTCGTCGGCGAGAGGCTTGATTTCTCGAAAGGCAAAATAAGAGTAGCAAAGGGCGGCGGAAGCCGAGACTACAACACCTACAATTTCAATAACGATAACATAAGCTTCAAGCCGTATGATTTCTCAAAGGCGGGTGCCGCGGAGGTTACCGCGGTTTACACCGTCGGCAGTAAATCCTACGAAAAGAGCTTTACCGTTACCGTGCACGAGGTAGCGGGAGTTAATTTCAAGGCGCCCACCAAGAACTCCTACAAGAGCCACGAGGACAAAATAGACCTTCTCGGCGGATATTTCAACGTTACCTCAAAAAACTCGAGCTTTTCAAAATACGTTGACCTTAGTGCCGCAAGCATAACGGGCTTTGACCCCTCGCTCGCGACCACGGACAACATAGATACGCCTCTTACCCAGACGGTAAGCTTTGCCTACGCGGGCGAGACCTTCAGCTTTGATATTACGGTTTCTTACAGCGAGATATTTATCATTGAAGACACCGCAAAGCTTCTCTCAAAGATTGACTGGAGCGCAGACAACCCCGAGATTTCCGAAGCAGACGGAAATGCGGCGGTCGAGGCTATAATGGCGTATTTCAAACTCTCCGACTCGGAGAAGAAGCTGCTCGATAAAGAGGACGTTATCACCTGCCTGCGCCCCGCGGTAGTCGTTGTTAACACGCTTTACACGATAGAGGGTAACTCCTTCTCGAATGCGTTTACAATCGACTCAAACGGTTACATAACCGTCGTTGCGGACGAGCTTGCGGATATGGTAAACGCGGTAGAGCGCCTTGGCAACAAGAACGACCCCTACAACGTTTACGCAACCCTTGCGCGCCAAATCCTTGAGAATTTTGCATCCGAGACGATTAAGGGCAAGATAACCGTCGGTGATTATTTGAGAACGCACTCGGACGAGACGGTTGGCGAAATCATATCACTTTTCGAGCATATGATTGACGTTTACAAAAACCTTGAAAATATTCCGGATAACTGGACGGTAGAGTCCCTTCCTCTCTACGAGGAAGACATCACCTTCGCCGCTACCGATATTATAATGAGCAAATACCAGGGCGCGACTTACACCCCCATCTACTACACCGTTTCCTCTTGGAGAACTAACGACGATTATTTTGAAATAATCTACACCTACTATTTCCATCATAGAGAAAACGGCAAGGAAGAAATTGTGGAATTGCTTTGGGGCAAAGTTCCTGCACCTGGCATACTTGACGAATGGTACAATGCATATATTGATGCTCTTTACCAGGAGCGGCTTATGGAATATAACGTAAACTCCGGTGCATACCTTTACGATACCTCAACCTTTATGTATAACTACTCAAGAGTGCTTGAAATTTCTGAAAAGGTTCTTTCCGAGGGTGACGAATTAAGCCGTGAGATTTATAAGCTTGTCGGTTGTGAGTATCTTGTAGCTATCTTTTTAAGAGGCGCTACCTTTGGCTACATATTCCAGATGGGCGAGGCGCTTGACTACGAGCGAGTTGTTCTGCTGTGGAACGAATATATCGCGCTCCTTAACAGCGGACTTTTTAACACACCAAACGATATTACCCCTTACGGTGAGGATATTGAAAAAATATTCAACAGCCTTATGGCACTCTCCCCTGCAGAGCTGCACGCCTTCCTTTCGTCGATGAACTTCCTTTATGATACTTCCATGGGTACCATAATGATTTTGGATTACGAAAAGACGGTTTACTCAAGGCTTGTATATTTGATAGCACTTCATTACGAGGAAGTACTTCCCGAGGCAGTTGCACCCCTCTTACGCAAGATGCTTCTCGCAGCTGAAAATCTCTCCCTTGTTGGTGAGAAAAGTGATGCGATTGACAGCTTTAAGGGCTATATGAGCGATATTAAGAATGCATATGACAACGTGCTTACAGATGCCGAGCGTGATGCCTTTGACAAATATCTCGGTACGGCATACAAGGCATACGCTCCGCTCTATGAAAACGCACTCAACAACGGCGCGATTTCTTTTGGCGGAATGGATGATGTGTTCGCCGAGCTTGACTCTTGGCTCGACCGCTTTGACGAGATAATGCAAATAATATCCACCACTGAGGACGAGGCAACTCTTCAAAGATTAGTTCCTCTTGCAATAGCAATATACGAAAAGGCGAGTGCCGAGCAAAAGGCAATTCTTGCAAGCAAAAACAGCACGGCAATCAACGCCTTTTACACCAAGCTTTACACTAAGGAAAACGTTGAATATACGCTTGACGGAAGGTTTTTCGAAGCACGCGAAATCGTTGTATCACTGCTTATATCCTCTGCAATTGCCGATGCAAACGGCAACGCAGTGATGGCGTGGGATGTATATTCTGGCGCGAGCGACGAGGTGCGCGAGTTTATCGTTTCCGCGCTTCCGCTTATGTACGCACAGTACAAGGGCGATAGCTTTGACGGTGATATTTATAAGCTTGCCGAGGAGTTCAGGCTTCTTTCTGCAACTGATAAGCAGAGCTTCTATCTTATAGGAATAAACATTCTTTATTACGAAGCAATAGAGGCCACCGTTGAGAAAAATCTTACCGAGGGCAACAAGGTCGAGGGACTTATAAACAAAATCCTTAATCTTGAAATTGCTTACGCAGTTTACAAAAGCCTCGAAAACGAGGAGAATCTTAACGTCTTCCTTGAAACAGCAAACGAGGTTGAGGCACTCCTTACACAAATAAAGGACGAAGCAAACAGAGATAAATATCTTCTGCCGCTCTACTCCTATTATCTTGACGAGGCAGAAAAACTCGGTAAATAAAGAAAAGGGGCTGAGTCATTAAGAATTCAGTAAAATCAAAGCATTAGAGCAAAAAAGTAGCATAAAAACTGAATTCTTAGT
>JAZNCB010000004.1:0-8672 GCA_046156285.1 Eubacteriales bacterium
TTCTTCAATACCAATATCACAACGGGTATTGCCGTTGCCGAGGCAAGAGGTGTTATACTCTGTACCGCGCATAAGCTCGGTGTTAAAATCAGTGAGTATACGCCGCTCCAAGTAAAGCAGGCGGTGGTCGGCTACGGAAAAGCCGAAAAGCATCAGGTAATCGCAATGGTTACGTCTATTTTGAAATTAAATAAGCCTCCAAAGCCTGACGATACGGCAGATGCAGTAGCAATAGCAATATGTCACGCGCAGTCGAGAGGCTCGGCAATGGGTAAATATTTTAATCAGCGGAGTTAATATGTGGGTAGCAGATAAATGGAAGGATTATACGGTCGTTGACACGTCCGACGGAGAAAAGCTTGAGCTTTGGGGCAAATACAGCCTCATAAGACCTGACCCTCAGGTTATTTGGAAAACAGAGAAGAGAAACCCTCTTTGGAAAAGAGCAGATGCAAGCTATAAGAGAAGTCACTCGGGTGGTGGCGCGTGGTCACAGAATACGTTGCCTGAAACCTGGAATATCGGCTACGGCGATCTGACCTTTCAGATTAAGCCGATGGGCTTTAAGCATACCGGACTTTTTCCTGAGCAGGCAGCAAATTGGGACTGGTTTCGCAAGCTTATTTCAGAGGCAGGCAGACCTATAAGCGTCCTTAATCTTTTTGCATATACGGGTGGCGCAACCGTTGCCGCGGCAAAGGCCGGGGCATCTGTTTGTCACGTTGATGCATCACGCGGAATGGTAGCGGCGGCAAAGGAAAACGCGCGTCTTTCGGGACTTGAAGCAGCTCCTATCAGATATATTGTCGATGACTGCAAAAAGTTTATAGAACGAGAGATAAGACGTGGCAGAAAGTACGATGCCATAATTATGGACCCGCCCTCATACGGCAGAGGACCTACCGGCGAGGTGTGGAAAATCGAGGAAAACATTGACGATTTCGTAGCACTTACAGCTAACGTTTTGTCGGATACGCCTCTCTTTTTTCTCTTAAATTCGTATACTACGGGACTTTCAGCCTCGACTATGAAATATATAACCGACACGAAGCTTCTCAAAAAATGGAGAGGTGTCAGCGAGGCTGACGAGCTTGGACTTCCCGTAAAGGAAAGCGGACTTTGCCTGCCTTGCGGTTCAAGTGTTCGCGTTTCATTTTTCGAAAGGTAAAATAAAGTGGATAACTACATTATAAAGGTCGAAAACCTCTCGTTTTCCTATTCGGACGGAGAGGAAAATTCAGTTATTAAAGAAGCGCCCGCGCTCGATGACGTTTCGTTTTCTGTGCGTTGTGGCGAGTATATCTCGGTTCTCGGTCATAACGGCTCGGGCAAATCGACACTTGCAAAGCTTCTCAATATGATTTTAACGCCCACAAGCGGTAAGGTGTATATTGACGGTGTTGATATTACAAGCCCCGATTTTTCCGAGGATGACGTATTTAGCGTAAGACAGAAAATCGGAATGGTCTTTCAAAACCCCGATAACCAGCTCGTTGCAACCGTAGTTGACGAGGACGTTGCATTTGGTCCTGAAAACCTTGGGCTTCCGAGAGAGGAAATTGGAAGAAGAGTTAAAAATTCGCTTGCTCTTGTAGGTATGACCGAATATGCAAAGCACGCACCTCATAAGCTCTCAGGCGGACAAAAGCAGAGGGTTGCCATTGCGGGAATTATCGCAATGAAGCCGAGAGTTATAATCTTTGACGAGTCAACAGCAATGCTCGATCCGCTCGGCAGACGTGAGGTCGTAGCGATAATGGAAAGACTTAACCGCGAGGAAAACATAACGGTTATAAATATTACGCACTATATGGACGAGGCGGCTCGTGCCGACAGAGTTCTTGTCATAAACGACGGAAAGCTCGTTTTTGACGGTACTGCGCGTGAGGTATTTTCTAACGTTGATGAGCTTCATAAAATGGGACTTGAAGCTCCACAGGGCAAGGAGCTTCTCACAGAGCTTTCTAAAATTGGAATTTCGGTAGACAGCACAGCTCTTTCCGAGAGAGAGTGCACCGATGCTCTCCTTAAATTTTTCGAGGAAAACGTAAAATGAACGTAATTGAAATCAAAAACGTTTCCTATATATACAGCAAGGGAACACCCTTCGAGAAAAAGGCGCTTGATAACGTTTCCGTCAGCTTTGAGCGGGGAAAGATAACCGGTCTTATCGGACATACGGGCTCAGGCAAATCAACCCTCGTAAACCTTTTGAACGGTCTTTATCGCGCTGATGAGGGTGAGGTTCTTCTTAACGGCAAAAATATATGGGAAAAGCCAAAGGAAATAGGAAAAATCAGATATAAGGTCGGTCTTGTAATGCAATACCCCGAGTATCAGCTCTTTGACGAAACCGTCAGACGTGACATAGGATTTGCTCCGAGGAATCAGGGGCTTTCCGACGAAGAGGTTGAGAAAAGAGTGCTCGAAGCCGCGAAATTTACGGGCATTGATGACGAAATGCTTGAAAAATCTCCGTTTGAGCTTTCGGGCGGACAAAAGCGCCGTGCCGCTATTGCGGGTATTATCGCTATGCGTCCCGAGGTGCTCGTGCTTGACGAGCCTGCCGCAGGTCTTGACCCGAGAGGCAGACGTGAAATTCTCGGCGGACTTTTAGAGTATGTAAAAAGCTCTGATGCCTCGATAATTTTAGTAAGTCACTCAATGGAGGATATGGCATATTACTGCGATAATGTCGTTGTAATGAACGACGGCAAGGTTTATAAGACGGGAACTGTTGATGAGATTTTCTCTGATGCGGAGTCACTTATAAATATAGGTCTTGATGTACCCGTCGTCTCTAAAATCGCAACAAGCCTTAAAAAACGTGGAATTAACCTTCAAGGCAAGCTATATACAGTTGAGGGCGTAAGAGATGCCATAAAAAACTATATCGGAGGTGACAGATAATGATTTCCGATATAACGCTCGGTCAGTTTTTTCCGGGATTTTCACCGCTTCATAAGCTCGACCCGAGAACTAAAATAATTCTTGCAATTCTTTTTATGGTTGCGGTGTTTATGGTTAAAAATCCGCTTGGTTTTTTAATTATAACACTTACCACAGTCTTTCTTATTGCCATCAGCAGAATTTCCTTTAAGGTGGTTCTTCGTGGCATAAAGCCCCTGATAATAATTCTGATTTTCACCTCGCTTATTAACCTTTTTATGACTAAGGGCGAGGGTGCTCCCCTCGTTGCTCTCGGATTTCTTAAAATCTATAAAGAGGGCATAATAAGAGCGATTTTTATGTCGCTCAGAGTTATAATTCTTATTTTGGGAAGCAGTGTGCTCCTCACCTATACAACGTCTCCGATATCCTTGACGGACGGTATAGAAAGCCTGCTTTCACCTCTTAAAAAAATCCGCGTTCCCGTTCATCTTTTTGCAATGATGATGACTATTGCGCTTCGTTTTATTCCCACGCTTGTTGAGGAAACCGAGAAAATAATGAATGCGCAAAAGGCAAGAGGAGCAGATTTTTCAAGCGGAGGACTTATAAAAAGAGCAAAGGCCTTAATTCCTATACTAATTCCTCTTTTTGTCTCCTCGTTTAAGAGGGCGGAGGAGCTTGCAACCGCAATGGAGTGCAGGTGTTACAGAGGCGATAAAAACAGAACGAAGTTCGTGGAGTTAAAGTACCGTGCACGTGATTACGTTTGGCTTGTGTCTTCCGTAATACTTTTCACAGCTCTCATTTTGCTTAAAATTTTACCCTATAAATTTGAAGTCGGTAGTATTTTCTACGATATTGCCTTTTATAAGCTTTGATTATGAATTACTTTGCTAAAATTTCATATCTCGGAACGAATTTTCACGGCTTTCAGGTTCAGCCGGGGCTTCGCACCGTTCAGGGCGTTTTGTGTTCTGCGTTAGAAGATGCGCTTGGCGCACCCTGTAAGGTTACGGGGTGCAGCAGAACCGATGCCGGCGTTCACGCAAACGAGTTTTGTGTAAAAATTGAGTGCGCGGGAGCAACAGTACCTGCGGATAGACTTGACGTTGCGGTGGCAAAATATCTTCCGCCCGACCTCACACTTTATTATGCAGAGGAGTGCGACGCGTCCTTTCATCCGAGATACGACGTGAAAAAGAAAGAATATCTTTACAGAATAAGAAACAGACGTGTATACGACCCGTTTGACCTTGGCAGAGCGTGGTTTTTGCCAAGAGAAATATCCGATACCGCCATTTCCAAAATGAACGAGGCGGCAAGGCATTTTATCGGCGAGCAGGATTTTCGTGCATTTATGGCTGAGGGCTCTGACGTTACGTCGACCGTGAGGCATATTTTTGACATAAACGTTTCAAAAAATGGCGATGAAATCTCGGTTACCGTATCAGCTGACGGATTTTTATACAATATGGTAAGGATAATCGTCGGTACTCTCGTCGAGGTCGCATACGGCAGATTTTCACCCGACGATATTCCGAAAATTATTTCCTCAAAGGATAGAAAAAATGCGGGAATGACGGCAATTGCCGATGGACTTTATCTGAATCGAGTTGTATATTAAATGCTTTTTTGTAATTAAAATGCAGAATATAAAATTCCCCGTGCGGCAAGATTAGAAAAAATGCTTCACGGGGAATTTTATGAAAAAGAAAAGAAGTTTTATAAAGATTTTCGCAATACTCTTAACCTCACTTGCCTCGCTCGTCTTAGTCGGAATTTTCACTGTTTTTCTCTATGCGAGATTTAATATTGATTTTTCGGTAGACGAGGCTCTTTTTGAGAGTGCGAGGAAGAGCAGCATCACCCGACTGTATTATGACAGTGATTTTAGCGATAGCGAATATACAGCAAAGGAGCTTGCACTCGTAACACCGGCACAAGGCAAAAAAAGCTGGTACAGTTATGATGATATAGGTGAAAATCTTAAAGTTGCCTTTATTACGGTCGAGGACCAGAAATTTTTCGACCATTCGGGCGTTGACGTAAAAAGAACGGCTTATGCCTTGCTCAACCATATATTTAAGTTTCGTGATAGATTTGGCGCTTCTACAATAACCCAGCAGGTAATTAAAAACATAAGCGGTGACGACGAGCAAACAATAACGAGAAAATTCGAGGAAATCATAAGAGCTTATAATATTGAGAAAACTCATACAAAAGAGGAAATCTTTGAGGTCTATCTCAATATTGTACCAATGGGTGAGGGAATTGTCGGAGTTGGATATGCCTCGGAGTTTTACTTTGGAAAAACACCGGATAATCTCACCTATGCCGAAGCGGCAACTCTCGTCGGCATAACCAATGCACCGACGAAGTATAATCCAATAAAAAACAAAGACGCGTGCCTTACAAAGCGAAACAGTATACTACTTTCGCTTTTTAATAACGGTGCGATAAGCTCCGAGGAATACGAGACGGCAATAAATACCGAATTAGAGATAATTTGCGACGGGGAGTGCAAATCACAGGTAAATTCCTGGTTTGTCGAAACCGTGCTTGATGACGTTTCTTGCGACCTTGCAAAGAAGCTTGATATATCCGAGAGTGCGGCGCGGCTTCTTATAATGAATGGAGGCTACTCAATTTACACGACGGAAAACCCCGCCGTTCAAAATACACTTGAAGAATATTTTGAAAATCCTGATAATTTTCCAAGCGATATAAGCCGAGGACTAAATTATTCAATGGTAATTTTGAATGAAAAGGGCGACCTTGTCGGTATCGTTGGCGCGGCAAATAGAAAAGAGGGAAACAGACTTCTCAACCACGCAACAGTACCGCACACACCGGGCTCATCAATAAAGCCAATAGCCCTTTATGCCACCGCAATAGACGAAAAACTTGCAAATTGGGCTACTGTGTTCGACGATTTTCCCGTCAGCATAAAGAAAAACGATGAGGGCGAGTATTCGGTATATCCAAAAAACTCTCCCGCAATCTACGACGGATATATTACTCTTGCCGATGCTCTGCGTCTTTCAAAAAATACGGTTGCCGTGAGGCTGTATAACATTATCGGCAAGGAAAAAATATGGAATAGGCTCAAAAACGATTTCGGCTTTTCGAGCCTTGTCGAAAGGCTTGTCACCGATGACGGCAGAATTATTACCGATAAAGCGGTATCTCCACTTGCGCTCGGGCAGTTAAGCTACGGTGTTTCACTACGAGAGCTAACCGAGGCTTATACTACGTTTACAAACGGCGGCGCTCTCATGAATGCCAGAAGCTATATCGCAGTATATAGCTCCGACGGAGACCTTGTTTTGAATAATGAAAAGATAAAAAAACAAATATATTCAAGAGAAACCGCCGAAATTATGACCGAAATGCTCGCGCGCGTTGTGGAAAGCGGCACGGCAAAGGCAATAACCCTCGACGAGCTTGTTGACACAGCAGGTAAAACCGGCACGTCCGGCGGGGATAAGGATAGGCTTTTTGTTGGTTATACCCCATACTATACCGCAGGTATATGGTGCGGATTTGATAAAAGTGGCGAGAGCATCGGAAATCAGTCGGTCAGCCACCTTGAAATATGGGATGATATAATGTGTGAAATCCACGAGGAGCTTTTCGGAAGCTTAGAAAATATAAAGAGCTTCGTTTCTTCGTCGGTTGAAAGACTCCCGTATTGCAAGGACTCTGGAAAGTTGTATTACGACACCTGCGCAAAGGACGAGCGCGGCTCGCGCCTGGAATACGGATATTTTACAAGGGATAATAAGCCTGAGGGTGTCTGTGACGTTCATATGTTCTCTATAATAGATAAGGAAACGGGAATGCTCGCAACGGAAAATACACCACCCGAAAATATAATTATAATTTCACTTTTAGACAGAGAGCTTCGAAATCCGCCTATTGAAATACGGGTTTCGGATGAAAACTATTTTATTGTGGCAAGGAGAGATGAGGATAGTGGAGTACAAGCTTATATATACGAAGAGGCGGACTATTGGAGCGTATATAAAAAACGGCGCTCTTATAGTAAGAGCGCCGCACGGACTTGATATAAATGTTGTTGAAAATTTTCTCAAAAAGCACGAAAAATGGGTAACTAAGAATTTGGAAAAAGAGGCACAAAGACGTGCAAAGGAAGAGAATCTCACAGAAGAAAAAATCAAATCATTAAAGAAAGAAGCGAGAAAATATCTAACCGAGAAAACCGAGCATTTTGCAAATATTATGGGATTAAAATACGGCAGAATAACCATCACAAGTGCAAAAGGTCGCTTTGGCTCGTGCACCTCAAAGGGTAACATTTCCTTTTCATATAGGCTTATGCTATATCCCGAGCGAGCACGAGAGTACGTCGTAGTCCACGAGCTTTCGCACCTTCTTGAAATGAATCATTCGAAGCGCTTTTACAATATAATCGAGAATATCTTACCCGATTATAAGGAACGAAAAAAAGAGCTGAAAATATAAAATTTGGCGGAGCAAAAGGGAAAGCTCCGCCTTTAATTATTCAATGGTATGTGAAATTAACCTGTCACCCTCATATACAAGTTTAAGCGAGAAAAATCTCTTTTCCGTATCGAGAAGCTTCAAGAAAATTTTATCGCCCTCCCATAAGTAGAGGTTGTAAATATCGCTCTTTTTTACCCATAAAAGCTCACCCTCGTCACAGCTTGAATTCAAGCAGCCGGAAAACTTATCCGCAGTAAAAAGATGCATATATTCTGTGCCGTAAATATCAGAAACGAAAGTTACAAGACCGCGATAGGAAATATCGATCACGGTAAGTCCGGTTTCCTCGAATATCTCGCGCCTTGCACAGTCGCTTGGCGACTCTCCCTCCTCAATTTTTCCGCCGATGCCTATCCACTTGTCGCGGTTTTCATCGTTTTCCTTTTTTACTCTGTGAAGCATAAGATATGCTCCGTCATTTTCTATGTAGCATAAAGTCGTGTTTTTCATTTTACTACCTCACTTTTAATATATTTTAACATATTTTATTAAATATTTCAATAATAAATATTGACTTTCGGATTTTGTGTGATATAATAGTTAAGTAATTAATTATTAAGTGCTAAAATATTGTAAGAAGGGAGCAAAAATGAGCGAAAATAATATATATCGCGCGGTAAATCTTCTGATTACCACGAACCGTATGCACAAAAAGCTTATTGACAGTGAGGTTTCGAGCATTATCGGTCTTCACAGAACTCTGCATATAATTTTAATGCACCTTTCAAGGTGTGAAAAAATGCCGTCGCAGAAAGCTCTTGCCGAGCATCTTGGCATAACTCAGGCGGCAGTTACGGGAGCGTTAAAGCGTCTTGAAATCGACGGCTATATTGAGAGGTGCGTAGCATCTGATAATAGGTTTAACGAGATTAAAATAACACCCCTCGGCAAGAAAACCGTCGAGGATTCAAGAGCAATTTTCTCAAAAATCGATAAAAGCCTTTTTGACGGATTTTCAGACGAGGAAGTTGACGGATTTATAAATTCGCTTTTGAAAATGCAGCATAATATAACTAATACGAAAACGGAGGATGTGATTTTATGAAGCGCTGGTTCAAATATATAAAGCCTTATGCACCCGCATTCATTTTAGGCCCTCTTTGTATGATAGTCGAGGTTATTGGCGAGGTTATAATGCCAAGACTTCTCGCGGTAATTATCAACAGAGGTGCAGAGCCGGAAAAATTCGGCGAGTTAAACGTGGGTATAGCAATAGGTATTGGAGCTTTGCTTGTCGGTATTGCGCTCGTTAT
>JAZNCB010000005.1:0-13531 GCA_046156285.1 Eubacteriales bacterium
CAAGCACCGGCAATAATCCTACTCGCTATGTGAGATATAATATTTACTGCGGTTTTGCGCAGCCTTATTATAATAACACACGCGAGGGCATATGTCAAGTATTATTTTTTATAATAAATAATATTTACAAAAAATTCACAATTTTATAGATAGGTCGGAAGAGAGACGAGGAGCTTTTCAAGCGCTCTTGCAATTTCGGGAAGGTCGCTTTCCGGCAAGGGATTTTTGCCGTATCCGAGCTCGACGGTAAACGAGGGAATTCCGAGCGTGTCTCCCGCATAGTCCGAAAGTCCACCGTAAGCTGCACCTCCCTCGGCGACACCCGGAGTATATTCTACAAGGGAGGAAAGCCTTTTCGCTATTTTGGCTACCTCATCGGTTGTCGGTTTATAGAATATCTCTCTACCTTGGGTATGCAGGCTTACGATGGCAGAAGGATTTAAGGCTCGGATGAAATTAGCGATAGACGCCACCTCGGGCTCGCTCTCCGGATATTCGCCTGAAAATTTTGCTTTACCGGCAGAAATCCCCTCGCTTATTTCTATAAGCTTATATTCGGCAAAGCCTGCATTATAATTGTGATTTAAGTCAACTCCTCTCGCGTTTGCCTGCCACTCGGAAAAATCCTCGCCCCCGCACATTTTTATCTGTCGCTCTCGCAGGGGGTTTTCGTAAGCTCCGCAAAGATGAAGCTCCACACCGTCAGGATTGAGGCACGGGATTATCCAATATGTAAACTTTTGTAGCAAAAACGCAACATTAACTCCGTGACAAGTGGTACCCCGTGCGTCATTTTCACATAGAAAATCTATAAATTCATAGAGTGCGGCGCTCGTTATATATTCCATTGCGTGATGCGCTCCGACGGCAAGTATATGCCGCTTTCCGCTACCTATTTTGTAGTAATGAATATCCCGTCCGAGAATGCTTCTGCCTATTTTTCCGCACTCGTATTTTGAACTTCTTTTTGAAAAATCCAAAAAATATTCCTGTCTTTGTTGCTCTTTACAAATAAATTTGCTCATAACTTTTCTCCCCACTTGAAAATTAATATATTTTATGCTACAATATATTTTGTATTACAAATCAGGGACGGATATATGAACATTAACCTTAAATCAGCTTTCAAAAAGACGGCGTTGGCGCTCGCCCTTATAAACCTTTTTTCCTTTTTGGTTTACTACGTTACAACGGTTACACTTCCAAACCAGATTACCGCCTATATCAAAATGTATTACGAGGAAATTACCGACGTAATTCTTCCTCTTCTTGTTTCCGCGATAGTTTACGTAATTTACACGAAATTCGGCGCAAAGGCTGCTGTAATTTCGACACTTTTATTTTCTCTTACCTGGTTTTTATATTTCTTCCCCTACTATGCCTTTGAATACGCGTTCCGCGGTGCTTATATAGACGAGGTTTTCTATTACAGTGCGCTCGCCGCTCTTATTGCTATTGCGATTGAGCTTCTCAAAACTACGATTTTATTCTTCGTCATTCTTTTCTTTGCAAGATTAAAGGCAAAAAGAATTATGCTTTCAAAGAAAAAATACGTAAGCATTGTCGACGATACGTCACCTCTTGACTTTTCTTCTCCCGTTGCGGTTGGAATTTTTGCGGCTTCGTTTACCGTCTTTCTCTACAAGCTCGGATTTGAAATTTATTCGACTATATCCTTTATCATTGAAAACAGCTACTCAAACAGCCTTATACAAACGGGCGAGATTCTCTACATTGCGGTTCGTTACGTATTTATTCTCGCTTTGCTCTTTATTGCACATTTTGGCGCTTTTGCGGTGAAAAACCGAATTATGAGTGTCTCTGTCATTGAAGCGGAGCTACCTCAAAAAAAGAACGAAGAGGAGACAAAAGATGACGCAAATAAATGAAAACCTCTTCCGCTCTCAGCTACTCAAAATTTTCAAGGCTAACGGAATGGGCTCGCTTCTGAATTCCGAAAAGAGCGAGAAATTTATCGCATTAACGAAAAGAATGCTCGAAGAAAACGAAAAGTACAATCTAACTGCTATTACCGAGCCAAACAAGATTATTCTCAACCATTATGCCGACTGCGCGACGCTTGCTTCAAAAATCAAAAAGGGAGCTAAGATAATCGACGTCGGCTGCGGGGCGGGCTTCCCCACTCTTCCTCTTGCAATAATCCGCGAGGATATTCAGATTCTCGCTATGGACTCTACTCAAAAGAGAATAAGCTACGTTGAAGAAACTGCAAGACTGCTTAATCTTTCAAACGTCACAGCGGTTACAATGAGAGCCGAGGACGGTGCTAAAAATCCCGAATATCGCGAGAGATTTGATTACGCTACTGCAAGAGCGGTTGCGGAGCTTCGCACTCTCACCGAGCTTTGCCTCGCTTACGTTAAGGTTGGCGGTGAGATGATAGCTATGAAGGGTAAAAACGCAGAGTTTGAGCTTGCCGGCGCAAAAAAGGCTATCGCCGTTATGGGCGGCAAGGACGTTAAGGTAGAAAATATCACTCTCGTCGGCGAGGGTGAGGAGCTTTCGCACCCCTTGATTATTATCTCAAAAAAGACAAAAACTCCTGCAAGTTATCCGAGAGTTTTTGCTCAGATTTCAAAAAAACCTCTATAATTTTCAGGTCGCGACCTTTTGCGACGATTTTCAACCTTGCCTGCGTGCTATACTGTACGCAGGCAATAGTTTTTTATATGGGGGACGTGTAATGAATATGTTTGAGGAAGCAAGGGCGCTACGCGGTATGATTTCCATGTGCGCTCTTACACAAAATGAAATTGCAAGACGAATGGGTGTAAGTCAGTCCTACGTGGCGAACAAGATACGGCTGCTCAATTTTTCCGATTACATACAGATGCTTATACTCGATGCCGCTCTCACAGAGCGCCACGCAAGAGCGCTTCTCAAAATTAAAAACGAGGGGCTTCAAAGGACGGCAATAGAAAAAATCAGGTCGATGAAGCTGACCGTTGCCGCAAGCGAGGCACTTGTCGATAATATGGTGCTTGACGAGCATTCAAGCAGTATCGGTACACTACCGAGGTCGGAGCAGGTCTTGCATTTCGAGGACGTCATCTCGGAGGGGGTAAGAACACTTCTTTCCTCCGGATTTAAGGTGACGAAAAGCACCGACGTTCTTGGAAAGAAAAAATACATAACCGTTTGTATCGAAAATTAAGGCGCTGACAGAGCAAACGGCGGTAGAATAAAAACACAATAAAAATGAGGAAAACCATAGATTTTCCACCTCTGTTTTCCTCAAATTTATATTTAGTTTTCACGAGGTGCTGTGTTCAATACACAACACCCGTGTTTTTTATTCGCCACTACTCCAAGAAGACTTTGGTTATTCCAAGATCGCTCTTTCCGAGCACCTTAATTATGTTGATAAGGAGCTCGTTTTCTTCCTCGGGTATTTTCTCAAAATGCAGGTTGACCGTGGTTGAATCGGGAATTGTCGCCTTGATTTTGATGAATATATCTTCCTTGTGGAAGTACTTTATAGTCGCGAGAATTATCTCGTGAATGCGTTTCGTTATATTGGGGTCTATCTGGCGCTTAAAAAGAAGCCGTGCATTCTTTGAAACGTAGGTGTAGCGCGGTGCTGTGGGCTTTGCCGCCTCTCTCTGTCTTTCTCTTTCAAGTCTCTCGGCTTCGAGTCTTTCGGCTTCAAGCTTTTTCTCATACGCTACGCGCTCTTCTTCTCTGCGGCGTTCCAGGTCTTCTTCCTCTTTTCTCTTTTCGAGAAGTCTTTGCTCTTCTATCAAGGCTTGTCTTGCCGCTTCTTCTATCTTTTCGCGCTCTCTTGCCTCGACGAGCTCGCGAGCCTCGGCTTCAATGCGAAGCTTCTCAACCTCGGAATTTTTCTTCTCCTCGTTTGCAAGTCTCTCAGCCTCTGCTCTCTTAGCAATTTCCATAAGGCGCTCATTTTCAATGAGGAGCTTTTCCTGCTCGCGAATAAGCTCTGCCTTTTCCGCCTCTGCTCTCTTTTGCATTTCACAAAGGAGCTTCTCGCGGATTTCAGCTTCTATCTCACGGCGGATTGCTTCTTTGTCTAACTCGGGCTCTTCCTCTTTTTCTTCGATAATCTCTTCGACCGTCTCTTCTATTTCAACGGTCTCTTCGATATCAAAGGGAGGTGTGTCGGTGGAAGCTTCTACCTCATCGAAGTCTTCGATAGCCTCGACAGCTTCCTCGGTATATTCCTCTGTTGCGGGGATTTGCTCGGTTATCTTGGGAATTTCCTCTGCCTCGGGAGCTTCTTCAACAGCTTCACTTGCTCCGAGAACGCTTTTAAGCAGACTTGTGATATTGCTGTCGTCAAGCTCTGTTTTCGGTTCTTCTACGATAGGCTTTGCCGAGTAGCCGGAAAGCGCCTCTTGAAGCTTTGCGACAAGCTCGTTATCATTTTTCGCAGTGGGTTCTTGTCTTGCTTCTGTATCACACTTTTGGAGCTCTCCGCGCTTTATGCACCTCTTTATAAGCTCGCGCCATTCGGTGATATTTTTGCGCGACATACTTGCCTGATATTTTTCTGCCGATTCGATAGCCAAATATCTGTATTCGCGCTCTCTGATTTTAACCGGAACGTCCTCGGCAATTTCGAACTTGATATCGGTTGAAAATACGTTGTCCGAAACGGTGAAGGGTGTTATACTGTTAAGGCGCGTCCACTTTATCCAAAGGTCACGCGCAAGGCAACCGCGAGCTGTAATGAGAAGTCTTCTGTAAGTCGTATTCTCAACCTTGTGCTCCATAAAGGTGTCGGGAGCAAAGGAAAGTGTGAGCGCAACTCCGCTGTCCGCAAGTCCCGAAACCGAGCAGAGCTCGGAAATTTCACGGTGAAGCTGTCTTGTCAGCTCGTCAACAAAGGTTTGCGAATACTTGCCTATAAGAAAATTGGTATCGGGTACGTTTGCCTCTACCGTAAGCGGTAAAAGTCCACCCTCAAAATAATATGCTCTTCCAAGAAGCTTGTTTGAAAGCTCGTCGGAAACGTTGTCTAAAAGCTCTATATCAAGAGGCTCTTTGCCCACGTATGTAAACGGGTTTTGTCCCTTAAACTTCTTTTTGTCGGAGGTGCTCCACTTAATCCACTGGCGCGACTTAGCACCGCCTTGCACTATGGATAACGGATAGTAAAACTCTCCGTCGCGCATAAATCCGTCGGCAAGATAGTCCTCGTACATCTGGACCTCGGTAAGCGCCTCGCCGTATTTTTGCATAAGCTTCGGCAAAAGCGCAGTCTCTACCGAATCAAAAAATGCTTTGGTTGCGGTGTCGGCAATTATTTTATTGTGCAAGAGAAGAATTTTCATAATAATCCTCCGTTTTTTCACTATTAACTATATTTTAACACAGCAAATCGAAAAATGCAATATTTTGCGCTAATAAATTTGTGCGCGTATGCTTGAAAGATTTTGTTCTTTATGGTAAGATAGATATATAAAATGCGAGGTGTGGCTATGGAATTAAAGGTTGTTGCAAGAATATATACCGATTTCAAGGAAAAATTCGGCATTCCAAGGCAAAGCGGTATCGCGGGTGATACTGTCGGCAAAATAGTCTTTGAAAAGGAATACAGAAGAAAAGAAGCGCTTCGAGGAATTGAGGGCTATTCTCACCTTTGGCTAATCTGGGAGTTTTCCGAGGCAAAGCAAGAGGGTTGGTCGCCAACCGTACGTCCGCCACGCCTTGGCGGTAACAAAAGAATGGGCGTTTTTGCGACACGCTCCCCATTTAGACCTAATCCAATAGGGCTTTCCTCGGTTAAGCTCTGTGGGATTGCGTTTGATGAGGAGCTCGGCAACGTGCTTATCGTTTCGGGGGCGGATATTCTCGACGGCACACCTATATACGACATAAAGCCATATCTCAAATATACAGACAGTCACGAAAACGCAGTATCGGGATTTTCGGACGAGGTCTTTGACTACTCGCTTCGTGTGGATTTTCCTGATGAGCTTCTCTCAAAAATTCCGAAAGATAAGCAAGAGAGCCTTATTAAGATTTTAGAGTCCGACCCACGTCCAAGTTATAAGGACGAGGGGGAGCGCGAATACGGAATGAAATTTTCGGACTTTGAGGTTTTCTTTAAGGTTTTTGACGGAGCTCTTCACGTCACGAGGGTTGATATTTAGTTTCTTTTTGAATTGAACTAACTATTTTAGGAAAAGCTATTGACAAACATAAAAATAATTGATATAATTATTCGGCAGGTTGTTTTAACCACCGCCTGCAATGCGGAAGTACTCAAGTGGTGAAGAGGCGCCCCTGCTAAGGGTGTAGGTCGGGTTTACCGGCGCGAGAGTTCAAATCTCTCCTTCCGCGCCAAAAAGACAGTTGTCCATTCGGACGACTGTCTTTTTGCTTTTTGCGCGGAAGAGAGATTTGATGCGACTGCGTCGCCAAGCGCCCAAAGGGCGACTTGGGCGCTGATAGTAGAGAGCGAGCGAGTCTGTGCCACGCACAAGCGAGCCGCCGAATACTGCTCCACGGTGGTTCTGCCTTGCAGAACCGAGTGCGAAGCACCAAGGGCGCATAGCGCACTTGCACCGAGTTGGAGTATAATATAGCAAACTCGCTTGTCAGTGAGGCAAGCAAAGTTGCTCCGTGAGCGTTGCGACCTTGTCGCAACAGGGCGCAACGCGCCGAAAGCCAAAGGCTTTCATAGTTCACAAGGAGTATAGTTCAAAAATTTCACTCCCCTCTTTTCCCAAAAACAAACACGCACCCCAAAGCTCAACGCTTTTGGGGTGCATATCTTTTATTTCCGCTTTTCAAAATGTGAAGCTATATTCGCCCTCTATTCCTTCTATTCACAAGGCGAATTTGCATCGGGCTCTTCACCCTCGGAAAGCTCGCGCACCAAGTCCTTTTTGGATATCAAGAACTTTCTTATTGCGAAAAGACCGCCTATACAAAGCACGCAAACGATATTGCTGACGGGGCTGCTGTGGTCGACTATGACCTGCCTTGCAATAGCTACTATCAAAACCTCGAGGGTGTTTGCAGGTGTGAGATTAATGAGCATTCGCACAAACTCAAGACCGACAACGATAGTAAGAATATTATGCAGATAAACGTCTGCCGACTGGAAATATCCGTCGGTTGAAAACATTTTATATATCTCGTAGCCTATCAGTCCGACAAGCACCGCAAGTGTCAGAAAGGCGATAAGATATTCAAGCACGTGTACCGCAATGTTAAAGAGCTTAGCTATTTTTTTGTGCATAGTTCTCTCCTTTTGTGGATTTATGCTTCTATTTTACCATATCTTGTCGGAAAATGCAAATATTTTTTCTCACGACGAAACAACTTTGAATTAAGGCGCAGTATTTTTCGTTGAAATCCTGCCCTATTCCCAACCAACCCTTGACATCTCCCTAAAAGTTTTATATAATAGTCGTAAAGCAGAATATTTTTCCTACCATATTCAATAATAATCCAAAAGGAGATTTATTATGAAGGACATTATTCTTGCAGTTGAAAAACACAGAAAGCTTATTTTGGACACAGAGAGATATATATGGCAAAACCCCGAGACCGGTTACAAGGAGTACAAGACCTCGGCTTATATGGAAAAGATCTTTCGCTCACTTGGCTACGAGCTTGTTATGGCGGAGGGAATTACGGGCTTCTATACCGTTTTGGACACGGGAAAGCCCGGCCCTGAAATTCTTATTCTTGCCGAGCTTGACTCGATTATATGCCCTGAGCATAAGGATGCTGATAAGACAACGGGAGCGGTTCACTCCTGCGGACACAATGCACAATGTGCGGCACTTGTCGGTATTGCGGCGGCTCTTAAAGAGCCCGGCATACTCGATAAATTCACGGGTAAAATCAGGCTTTGTGCCGTTCCTGCCGAGGAGCTTCTCGAAATTGAGTATAGAAGCGAGCTTAAAGCTAAGGGTGTTATCAAATACTTCGGCGGAAAGAGCGAATTCTTGTCGCGCGGATATTTTGACGGTGTCGATATCGCCTTTATGGTTCACACGGCGGGTACGTTCTGCTCTGAGCTTGGCTCTGTCGGTTGTATTGCAAAGCAGATAATTTATAAGGGCAAGGCTGCGCATGCAGGTGGCTCGCCCTGGAACGGAAGAAATGCACTTTATGCCGCAAACTGCGGACTTAACGCAATCAACGCAATTCGTGAGACGTTCAAGGAAAACGACATAATCAGAGTTCACCCGATTATCACAAGCGGCGGTGCTATGGTTAATGCCATTCCCGAGCGTGCGGTTCTTGAAAGCTATGTAAGGGGAGCTACCTTTGAAGGTATCAAGGACGCAAACAAAAAGGTGAACAGAGCTCTTGTCGGTGCGGCACTCTCGCTCGGCACTAACATTGAAATAATTGACACTCCCGGTTACGCACCTCACGTAAATGACAAAAATATGTGTAAGATAGCCGAGGAAGCGGCAAACCTTGCAATTCCGGAGCAGAATTTCAAATTTTATAGCGTTGTTGAATCGGCAAGTACAGATATGGGCGACCTCTCCTGCGTTATGCCGATAGTACACCCGTATGCGGGCGGTGCGACAGGAACAAGCCACGGAAACGATTACGAAATTTCAGACCCTGAGCTTGCCTGCGTTGCAAGCGCAAAATGGCAGCTCGCAATGCTTCTTTTACTCCTTTCGGATAATGCAAGGAGAGCAAAAGAGGTTATCGCTGAGTTTAAGCCACTCTTCTCGTCAAAGGAAGAGTACTTCAAGTACGTTGAAGCTTTGACCTCGTCGGGTGACAGAATAGCATATGCCGAGGACGGAACGGCAACCGTAAAAATCAATTAAATTATTTATATTCATAGGAGGAAAAAACTATGGCACACATCGCAGACAGACTTTACGAAAAAAAGTGGGGTCTTTCAATAACTTATAGCTATCCCCGTGTACACATTGAGGGAGTTAGCTGGAACGACACCGTAAAAATGTTCGACGTAAAGAAATTCGCACGTCAGCTTTCAGAAATGGGCGTCGGCTACATTCTCTGGGCAGCTTTGCACAATTCCGAGCATATGAACGTACCGAACGCTACCTATGAGAAAATTGCAGGTACAAAGCCGGGAGAAATCACCTCAACGAGAGATATTATTCTCGAGCTTTACGAGGAGCTTTCAAAGTATGACATCGACCTTTACCTCTACTTCCCTGCAAACGGACCGCGAGTTGAGAGCGAGGTAACGAGGAAGCTTGGCTTCTTCTACGATTATGCAGAGGTTTTCACTCTTGAAGGCAACAAGCCTCTTCCCGAGGGCAGACTTTCCGATGAATACACAGCTCGCTGGTCATCGGTTCTTCACGAGATTGCCGAAAGATACAAGGGCAAGGTCAAGGGCTATTGGATTGACAACTGCTCGGTGCTTCTCGGCTTTAATCAGCATAAAATGAAGCCATTCTTTGATGCAGTTAAAACGGCAGACCCCAATGCTATTATCACCTTTAACAAGGGTGTTGCTCCCGCGCTGCGCAAATGGTATGAAAAGGAAGATTATACCGCAGGCGAATTTAATGAGTTTGAATATATTCCCGAGGGACGTTTTACCGAAGGACTGCAAAACCACATATTCGGTCCTATGGGCTCAAAGTGGGGCAAGGCAGATGCTCGCTATTCAAGAGAATATATGCTTGACTACATAAGAAAGGTAAACAAGGCGGGCGCAGCTGTAACCGTAAACGTTAAAATCTACGCTGACGGCTCACTCGAAGAGGTTCAGAAGAACTCTCTTATGCTTGCGGATTTGTAATTTAATACAAAAAACGGAGAGCATTTGGCTCTCCGTTTTTTTCTGCCCGAGGTGACGGGATTTAATCCACTGTTTTGTCGATAGTGTGCCTTGTAATTTTACGTGTTGTGGTTTTCTTGAATTCCTCGTCACGAAGCTTTACAAGTCCGATTTTTTTGTAGGGCGCCATTCTCGAATTTGCTTCTGCGACCTCCCTATCAAAATATGCCTTGACGTCTGTTATGCCGCGAAGCTCAAGCGCTTCCTTATCGGGAAAGATTTCCGCTACGATAAGCTCCATTGATTTATCGGTGCGGCTCTCACCGGCATATACTACAACCTCGGATATTCCGTAAATTCGTGAAAGCTCGGTTTCTATTTCCTCGGGATAAACGTATTTACCGTTTGAGAGAATTATAAGGTTTTTCGAGCGGCCCGTAATGTAAATCCAGCCGTCCTTATCAACTCGGCCGAGGTCGCCCGTGTGGAAGTAGCCGTCTTCGTCAAATGCCTCGCGGGTTGCTTCCTCATTCTCAAAGTATCCGAGCATAACGTTGCTTCCCTTGACACAGATTTCGCCCTCTCCGTTTTCGTTAGGATTTGCGATTTTCACCTCTTCGTGAATTATCGGTCTTCCTACCGAACCGTTTTTGCGATAGTTGTTTCTGTTGCAGGAGATGAGCGGAGAGCATTCGGTAATTCCGTAGCCGTTGAGAATGGTAATTCCGAGCGCGTCAAAATCACGGATAATATCGGGGTTAAGCGCCGCACCGCCCGATACGATAAGGCGCATACGCGAGCCGAAGTTTTTGAGCACCTCGGCAAAGAGCTTTTCTCTCAAATCTATTCCGATCTTGCGGAGCAGGTTTGAAATTTTCATCATTCGTCTTACGAGTTTAAGCTTTCCCTTTTTCTCTATACCTGCGAAGATTTTCTTGTGAAAGGTTTCAATGTAGAGGGGGACTAAGACGAGGTGTGTCGGATTTTCTGCTTTCAGCTCGTTAAGTATATATCTTACACCGCTGTTGATATAGATTTCTATTCCCTGCATATAGTGGCCGATAAGATTTACTGTTGAGCCAAACGTGTGGTGTGCGGGAAGTGCGAAAATCGTTTTCTCAGGCATTGAGAAAAGATAAATACCGTTTGTCATATCGTCGAGGATATTACGGGTTGAGAGCATAACTCCCTTTCCCTTGCCCGTCGTGCCGGAGGTGAAAACTATCGAAACGAGAGCATCTCTATCTATATCATAATCATAGTATGAACGGTCGCCTTTTTTTATTTTCTCATCACCGCTCTTTATAAGCTCGTGAAGCGTTTCTACACCGTCACGGAATTCAGAAAAGGATACGAAAACAGTAAGTGATGGAACGTTTTCTTTTATATAATCGTACTTGTCCTTTATGTGCGGTGAAAAGATAATTGCATCACACCTTGCGGTATTCAATATGCTTGCCATATCGGGCGCGGGATACTCCTTGTCTATCGGTACAACGACAGCCCCCATTGATGTGATGGCAAAATAGGAATAAATCCACTCCCACGAGTTCTCACCGATAAGCGCGATTTTCTTTCCGCGAAGCCCGAGGGATATAAGGCTCGTCGCAAGGGCGGACACTCCACACCTTACCTCCTCATAGGATAGCACCTCCGAATTCTCGTCGTTTGGATTTATGCGATAGGATATAGCGGGAAGCTCTCCGTATTTGTCTGCCGTCTTTGAAAGCATTTCCCTTATGTTTTCAAAATAGACGGTCGGATAAAGTCCATAGTCTTTTCTTCTGTTTTTGTATGCCATAATCTGCTCCTCTTCGTTTTTTCGTTTGTTTCATTATAGCACCAAACGAAAATAAAAATCCACCTACTCAAACAAAACCTGCCTCTACGTATTAAATCTATCAAAGTAGAGTAAAAAATCAACTCTACCGACAGTAGAATTGCAAAAAAGGTCACGAAAAATTAACGGTGCAAATTTCAAAAAAACTATTGAAATATTCCGTCGGCTATGGTAAAATATATAAAAAACCGACACGGGAGGTTATTTATGCTCGAAACGCGTGAAATTATCGCTTTGAACATTGCCTCGCTAAGAAAGGCCGCAAGGCTTACTCAGGCGGAGCTTGCCGAAAAAATAAATTATTCCGACAAAGCCGTATCAAAGTGGGAAAGAGGAGATTCTATCCCCGACGTGCTTGTCCTCGCTGAGCTTGCCGAGCTTTTCTCGGTTACGGTAGACTACTTCTTAAAAGAGCACGGAGAGGACGAAAAGCGCCCAAGGCTTGAAAACGGCAAAAAAAGAGTGCGCCTCGCTATCTGGCTCACCTCCTGCATTTTTCCGTACTTTATTGCTCTTGTTCTTTGGTTTGTTTTCAACAAAATATACGATAATCCAAGCTGGCTTTGGAAGCTCTTCATAGTTCCTATTCCCGTACTTATGCTTATATCCCTCGTCTTCTCTGCTATATGGAATAAAGGAAAACGAGAAATCGTCGTTTTTGCTTCCCTGCTTCTTTGGACAATGCTTTTGGTTGCATTTACATATTCTTATTCGTGGTTTCTTTTTATCATAGGAGCTCCTATTCAAATCGTAATTTTAGCCTGGTTACTCATTGCCAAAACAAGAAAATAAAAAAAGCTTTCAACCTATCAAACTTGGGTTGAAAGCTTTTTTATTCAGTCATACTGATTTTTGTTTTTAAGAACTCTGTATATTGAACGGTAGGATTCAAGACGCGACTCGGACACCTCGCCCGAAAGCACAGCCTTCATAATCTCGCACTCGTCAGCGCCCTCGCCAACGTGCGAGCAATCTGCGTAGCGACACCTGCCTCTGTATTTTGCAAACTCGCGGAAGGTGTCAGCAAGCTCGTCAAGGTCAAAAAAGTCAAACCTTGCAAAATCTATAAGAGAAAATCCCGGGGTGTCCGCAAGAAAACCGGTGCTATCTGTGCCGTCTATATCAAAAATTTCAACGTGGCGGGTTGTGTGCTTTCCGCGTTCTATTTTTTTCGATATTTCTGCGGTTGCAAGTGTCAGGCTCGGAAAAAGCGAGTTGAGCAGAGTGGATTTTCCAACTCCCGAAGCGCCTGCGAATGCCGCCGTTTTTCCGTCTTTAAGATTTGCTCTTATGTACTCTTTGAGCTCTTCTATACCGTAGCCGGAAACCGAAGAGGTGACAAAGACGTCAATTCCCGCCTTTTTGTATATAGAAACGTACTCGTCTGCTACCTTTGTATCAAGGTCGGACTTTGTGATAAGAACAACGGGGACTATTTTGTTATGCTCCGCAATAGCTATAAGCTTGTCCACCGTTTCGAGAACGGGGGAGGGTTTTTTTGCGGCAAAGGCAATAAAAAGATAGTCTAAATTTGCCACGGGTGGACGGATAAGCGCATTTTTGCGTTCCTCGCAGTCGGATATAACCACTCCGTCCGGAGTGTCCTCATCTATCGTAACCGTGACGTTGTCACCGACGAGAAGCTTCTCTTCGTCTCTATGAAGAGAGCCCTTTGCTCTGCAAGCAATTCTTATTATTTCTTTTTCAAAAATTCTGACCTCGTATAAGCCACCAAGGCCTTTTACGATTTTTCCGTGCTTTTCGGTTGTCAAATTTTTACCTCTCAATTAAAGCTATAATATACTATAATATATACCGCATTGTAGAAATTCTGAAAGAGTCTGCTAATAGGAGAAATTGTCATAGGCAAGGCGTAAGGGAGCAAGGTTGCCGATGGCGTAGTTTCCTACGGCGAGCCAACTGCGCCGACCGACAACGAAGCATATGGCGATTTATACATTAGC
>JAZNCB010000006.1:0-6422 GCA_046156285.1 Eubacteriales bacterium
TAAGGTTGAAATTCTTTCGAATTTCTCCTTTTTTGCTCTTTTTGTATCGCCGTATCCTCGCTCGACGTACCCTTGTACGCCTATCGCTCGTCAGCCGACGATTTCTGCTCTAAATTAGGCAGAACCCAAAAAGAGCGAAGATTTCGTGAAAAAACACGGTTTCTTCGCTCTAACTTTATTCTTTTGTGTTTTTAAGGTTGAAATTCTTTTGAATTTCTCCTTTTTTGCTCTTTTTGTATCGCCGTTTCCTCGCTCGACGTACCCTTGTACGCCTATCGCTCGTCAGCCGACGATTTCTCTCCTAAATCAAGCGAGCCCCGGCCCCACGTTTATATTCTTGAAACTCCGCATTCCCTTGCGCTATCGTATACCGCCTTTGCGACCGTCTTTCCAACCCGCTCGTCGAATGCCAAAGGAATGATATAGTCAGCGGTAAGCTCCTCGCTATCGACGAGTGATGCTATTGCGTATGCCGCCGCAAGCTTCATTTCCTCGGTTATCTGACTTGCGCGGGCATCGAGCGCTCCTCTGAATATGCCCGGGAAAGCAAGCACGTTGTTTATCTGATTAGGATAATCGCTTCTGCCCGTTCCAACGACAAGTGCGCCTGCTTTTTTCGCAATTTCGGGCATAATTTCAGGCACAGGGTTGGCCATTGGGAAAACTATTGCGCCATTATTCATCGATTTCACCATTTCCTCGGTAACTATACCGGGGGCTGAAACACCGATGAAAACGTCCGCACCGCGCATAGCGTCGGAAAGTGTTCCGTCAAGTCTTTCCTTGTTCGTAATTTTCGCCATCTCTGCCTGAGGGGCGGTCATTCCCGCCTTGCCCTCAAAAAGAGTTCCTGCCTTGTCGCAGAGTATCATATCGCGAACGCCCATTCGGATAAGGAAATTAGCTATGGCAATTCCTGCGCTTCCTGCACCGTTTATTACGACACGGGTGCCACCTATATCCTTTTTTGCAACTTTCAGAGCGTTAATCAGCGCAGCTCCGAGAACAATCGCCGTTCCGTGCTGGTCGTCGTGGAAAACGGGGATATCACAGATTTCTTTAAGTCTTCTTTCAACCTCGAAGCATCTTGGCGCTGAAATATCTTCAAGATTAATTCCGCCAAAGCTTCCCGAGATAAGATAAATCGTACGGACAAGCTCGTCTACGTCCTTACTCTTTATACAAAGAGGAATTGCGTCAACGTCGCCGAACGCCTTAAAAAGGAGTGCCTTACCCTCCATAACCGGCATACCGGCAACAGGACCGATATCGCCAAGTCCGAGAACTGCCGTACCGTCGGTAATTACCGCTACTGTGTTCCATCTTCGTGTCAGATCAAAGGATTTACTCTCGTCCTTTTGTATTTCAAGACAAGGTGCTGCAACTCCGGGGGTGTAAGCAAGTGAAAGGTCCTCTTTCGTTTTCACCTCTACCCTTTGCGAAACCTCTATTTTACCTCTCCATTCGTAATGCTTTTTAAGTGATTCTTCTGCGTAATTCATAGTTTTTTCCTTTTAATTATTTCTCCCAGGGGAACACGTACTGCGAGAGTCCAAGCTCGTCTCTGACCTTTATCATTTCCTCTTGTACAGATTCGTTAATCGGAACTCCTGCGCTCTTGCGTGAGAGCCATATTTCGTATTCCTTTTCGCCTGCGGTATAAATTCTTTCTGCACCGGGTGCTTTCTTTGATGCTCTTACCGCACGGATAATGTCGCCCGCCTTTTTTCTGAAAGCCTCTTCGCCAAGGAAGTGGTCGGTATCAATAGCTATAAAGTAGTGACCGAGACCGTAGGGGCGGATATTGCCGTTTTTGTCCTTGCCGTCAAGGTCCTTTCCGTACATACCGTCTTGAAGAGCTGCCGACATAATCTCTACTATCATAGCAAAGCCGTAGCCCTTGTATCCGCCAAGAGCCTCTCCTATTCCACCAAGGGTGGTAAGAGCCGCCGTGCCGTTTCTTATCTTTTTGAGCGCAACTCCTGCGTCGCCCTCTACCGCATTTCCAAACTCGTCTATAATTGTACCGGGGTGAACGTCCTCGCCTATTCTCTCATAGTATTCAACCTTGCCGTTTTGCGTGATAGAGGTAGCGCAGTCGAAAATGAAATCGAAGTCCTCGTCTGTCGGAAGTCCAACTGTAAACGGGTTAGTTCCGAACATACCCTCAACTCCAAAGGTAGGGGCAACCGACGGACGCGCGTTTGTTCCCGTCATACCGATACAGCCCTCTGCCGCCGCCATTGAAGCATAGTATCCTGCGATGCCGTAGTGGCAGGAATTGCGTACGGCAACCATGCCCATTCCGTACTTCTTTGCTTTTTCAATAGCCATAGTCATCGCCTTGTAGCCTATGACCTGACCCATTCCGTCGTGACCGTCAACTACCGCCGTCGTGGGTGTTTCCTTTATTATTTCAAAGTTGGTTACGGGGTTCTGTATTCCCGCCTTGATTCTGTCGATATAAACCGGCTTAAAGCGGTTGCAGCCGTGAGATTCAATTCCGCGTCTGTCGCTTTCAAGAAGAACGTCAGTACAAATCTCTGCGTCCTCTCGCGGAACGCCTGCTCCAACGAATGCGTCTGTTATAAATTCAGAAGCAGTTTTCCAGTCCAAATTCATTTTTGGCATAATTTTTCTCCTTACACTTGTAATTATTTCCTATATATGTTATAATGCTTTTGAGCGAAATTGTCAATACCGTATTGATTTTTGATTAAAAAAATCAATATTTTGATAGATACTGCCGTGAAATTTGTTCAATCAATCATTAAGGAGACCAAAAATGTCACTTAAAGAAAGAGAAAAATCAATACTCGAATATCTACGTAAAAAAAGAGAGGCAACCGTCTCCGAGCTCTGCGCAGCCCTTTTCGTAAGCGAACCTACAATCAGGCGTGACCTTGCGGCACTCAACACAGCCGGCAAAATAATAAGAACCTACGGCGGAGCATCCTATAAAAGCGAGCTCGGTGAAAATCTGCCCCAGGAATATCGGGAGCGAGAGCACACCGATGCGAAAGACGTAATAGGAAGAAAGTGCCTTGAGCTTATTTCGGACGGGGACGTCGTTATGATTGACGGCTCATCAACCGCACTTGCGCTTATTCGTGCTATTGAGGACAAGAAAATCTCCATAGTAATAGTTACAAACAGCGCAAAAGCGCCCTTTATTCTCGACAAAACAAATATCAAAACCTTCGTGACCGGCGGCGAGCTTGCGCCTCACACCCATGCCTACGTTGGAAGCTACGCTGAGGATTTTCTACGCTCGTTCAATGCAGATATTTGCTTTTTCTCGGTTCGCACACTCACGCCCGACGGGTACCTGACCGATAATGCGCTTGCCGAAAACTCTGTCCGCCGCGTAATGATGTCAAAAAGCAAGAAAAGCGTTTTAATGCTCGACTCTCAAAAAATCGGTGAGCCTTGTATGAATACTCTTGCAGCTCTTGACGAGATTTCCTACGTTGTTTCGGAAACAGATATATCATTAAATTTTCCGAAGCACATCAAAAAATTTGTATAGGTGCTTTTGTTAAAATTATTGCATTATTTATAGATTAATATACAGCCTAAGAAAAAGTGCGAAGATATCGACTGCGTGATAATCACTCCTCGATAGCTCCGCTCTTTTTATTTTTTATTTGGTTTTATAAACGAGAGGCATACCGTATTCCCTCTCATAAATCTCGCGCCAAATACGCTCGTTTTCCTCTTGCATATATTTAACGTTTTCGCGAGGTGAAAGGTCTGGGTGGGGGTATATCGGCTTAGAGATATGCACGGTGTGCTCCTGAATGGGATAACCGTCAGCCCCGAGTCTATCCGTATCACGCATGGTGATAAAGCAGGGTAAAACGGGCACACGGCTCCTCATAGCCATAGTAAAAGCTCCCTCTTTAAGCGGCTTTGGCTTTCTGTAATTCCACCACATTGACTGCTCGGGATAAACGAGAACGAAATTGCCGCGCGAAAGAAGAGTGTCAACACTCTCCAAAAGCTCGTGCATAACCTTTCTGTTTTTCGAGAGAGGCAGAGTGTAGAAATTACGCATAAGATAGCCGTAAAAGCCCGGGAACGAGGTGTAATTTCCCTCTCTTATAATACGGAAAAGCTTTCTTTTCTTATGCCCTGCTCTCATATAAGCAAGGTGGAGAATAAAGCTATCGAAGGCATTAAAGTGATTTGAGGTTATGATAGCACCCGTGTCAAGATTTTTGAGGTTTTCGACACCGACGACGTCCTTAATTACAAGGTCGCCGCTCTTTATAATTTTATTAACGAACTTCTTCGCAAGAGAAAATGCGTGAGCCTGCTTTATCTTGCTCGAAAGCTTTCGTCTCAAAAAGTCTACCTCGCCCGGCACAAGCTCGCGTGACGGAGGGTCGTTCTCAACGTCGGTAGAAAAGTCGGCTGCAAGCTCTTTTTCCTCTATTCTTTTCGTGACCGCAACTCTCTCTTTATCACGCACGGTATCGTTAAGCATATTGATATAATTATCCGGTCGCGCGATTTCATCAATCGCCATCTGCATAAGGTTTTCGGCTGAAAGCCTGTCCTTTTCTTTTCTCTCGTCAGAATAGGTGTCCACTTCATCCTTTAAGAGCAAATAAACCGAAGAGCCCTCTGCGTATGACCAGAAAATATCTCCGTGCTTGCAGTCAGCGTAATGCCATGGCTTGTGTATCATTATATAATGTATGATTTTGGCCTCTTCTATCGGATAAGCAAGCTCGCCCTCCATTTCGCTGTTCCATCTCTGGTCAATGAAATAAACGCGGTCCTTGCATATAAGGTTAAGATAATCCTCGTCCTGAGTGACTACAAAGGTATATACGCCAAGAAGCTCGATAAATTTCGAAAGAACCTTTTTTTCTCTGAATTTATCGCAGTTAATAAGCATAACTCCGGCATTAAAGAAGCTGTTGCGGTCTACACCGAGAACCCTTTCGCAATAAGTGCCGTAAACGTCGTTTTGCACCATTACCTGCTCGTGAGCCGCACCTACGTAAAAATCTCCGATATCGGTGTCGTAAAGCTCGGCAACGTCGGCACAAATAACCGTATCCGAGTCGATATATAAAGCCTTTTTATATTCGGGGAACATCTCCGAAATAAAAAATCTGTAATAGGTGGTTTTAGAATAGTAATGACGAAGCGGAAGCTTTGCCTGAATAGAGTTGAGCATTTCGGAAACGTCAACAACGCTTATCTCAAAATTCTCTTTTTGAAGTTCAAGAAGCTTATGTCTCATATCCTCCGAAATTTCTGTATTAAGAACGTATACGTGATATTTTCTGTCACCTTTTGCATTTGCAATCATTGACTTTATCGAAACTATCGTATACTTTACAAACGCATCGTCGCAAGCATAAAAAATTGGAATTACGTTTTCTGTCATTTATTTTTCCTTTCCCACTGATATTGCCAAAGGGAAGCCCTTGGCGACTTATCACAAGGATATACTACCACACCCGTCGCGTATAGTAAAGAAATTATCGCGAGAGTTGGCAAAAGAAAAGTCGAAAATATTTTTTCAACGTTCTATCGAACGTGGAATTGCCACTCTACTGGCGGTAGAATTGCAAACAGAGCTCGACTTTTTCGTTTTTTTGTCAAGCTCTGTGTCTGTTTTTTTAGTTATTTTGCAGAAATCTCTTTTGCGAGCGCTGCAATCTCTTCCCTGCTTCTGTCGTCAAGCGCCGAGGTGATTTTCACGGTTGCGTCGGTATACGTGAGGTTTTTCGAGCCTTCGAGCATTGACCTCATAACCTTAGTTGCCATGGGCGCCCACGCACCGTTTTCAATAAAAGCGACCGTGCGATTTGAGAAGCCTCTCTCGGTAAGATGATTTATAAACTCGCGCATAAACGGGAATATATCCGCGTTGTAGGTTGTCGTCGCCAAAACGAGCTTCGTGTATCTGAACGCGTCGGCAACCGCCGCAGACATATCCGAGCGGGCAAGGTCGTAAACCTTAACCGCCAAAGCGCCGCAGGCTTTCAGGTCCTCGGCTAATTTCATAACCGCTGATTTCGTATTGCCGTAAATCGAGGTGTAGGCGATAACAATACCCTCCTCCTCGGGCTCGTACGATGCCCAAGTAGAGTAAAGATTTATATAATATTCGATATTTTTATTTAACACGGGGCCGTGGAGAGGCGCAATAATTTCAATATCAAGTCCTCCGGCCTTTTTAAGAAGCGCCTTGACCTGAGCGCCGTATTTTGCAACGATACCGATATAGTAGCGTCTTGCCTCGTCCGCCCACTCCTCGTCTGTATCAAGGTCGCCAAACTTTCCAAATCCGTCCGCCGAGAAAAGAACCTTGTCCTTTGCATCATAGGTCACGATAACCTCAGGCCAATGGACCATCGGAGCGGTTATAAAGGTAAGCGTGTGCTCTCCAAGCGAAAGGG
>JAZNCB010000007.1:0-6477 GCA_046156285.1 Eubacteriales bacterium
TATTTAACATAGTTGAATAGTTCTTCTTCAAACTCAGGGCAAAGTGGTTCTGCGCCATTTTCTGTAATAACATAACAGCTTTCTACTCTTAGTCCGTTAAGTGTAGGATGTCCAAAGAAACTTACATCAACATTGATAATCATATTCTTCTCAAGTACATCGTCGCTGTTTGGTCCGAAGAAAGGTGCTTCTGCTTCCATAAGTCCCATTGTGTGAGCAAAGGGGCAAACGAGATATTTAAGATATCCGCCCTTGTCGTAAAGCTCACGTCCGACTGCATCTATCTGTCTACCGGTGTTGCCGATTTTGAGCATGCTCTTTGTAAGCTTCATTACCTCTATCATATCGATAAGGCACTTTCTCTGCTCGGGAGTGTACTCACCGCTTACGGGAACTGTGTGACCAAACGTACCTGCGTAGCCGTTGATACGGGGAGCGATACCAAGCATTACCATCTCGCCGTTTTCAAGAACCTTGTTAGTAGCCGTGGGAACAACCGCGTTTGAACGGATACCGCTACCTACGATAGTTCTGTATGCGAAGCTGTCAGCACCGTTTGAACGGCAAACGTTTTCACCTGCCGCAGCAACCTCGTACTCCTTAACGCCGGCCTTTACCTTTTCAGCCATTGCCTTGTATGCCTTGCAAGCGAGCTTTGTAGCCTCTCTTGCCTGCTCTACCTCCCAATCGCTCTTTACGTAACGGAATCTGAGGTAATCCTCTGTAATATCAACGACCTCGCAGCCCTCAAAGCCCTTTGCGAGATCCTGATATACTGCGTAAGGCATATCGGTCGTGCCAACAAGACCTACTCTCTTTACGGGGAACTTTGCAGAAAGCTCTGCGAAAAGGTCAGCAAATGAGATAATGGTTGCGAGAGGATACTCCTCGTCGGGAACCATGAATACGGGGAAGCAACGAACGTCGGTAATAGCCGAGTCCTGCTTTGCGAAGGGCTCGCTCTCGGGGCCGCCGAGAAGCATAGTAGTTCCGTCACGTCCTACGAGAACTGCTCCCTTTTCAAACTGACCGCACCAGCCGGTGAGATACCAGCCGTTTGCAACGTTGAGCTCGTCAAAGTAAACGATTGCAATGTCGAGGTTTTTGTCGTTGAGAAGCTTTACTACCTTAGCTACTCTGTTTTCGGTTTCTTGTTTGTTGTAATAAGCCATTTTTTAGTTCTCCTCTATATTTATTTTTTATTATGCTTTGAAATCAAAATCGTCAAGCGGGTACATCGGACGAATGATGTTTTTAAGGCCCAGCATTTTGAGCTCAACACAGCTCGAGCCCTCTGTAAGAGCGAAAAGCTCTCTGTCTGCGTAGGGCTTCATAGTTGTGAAAAGGTAGCCCATTTTGAGCACTACAATTCTGTATTCAAGAAGATTTACGTTTGAATACTCAAAGCTCTTTTTGAATTCGTACGAGCTTCTTGCCTCGGTGTAGATTACGTCGATATTGCCGATGCTGACCGTGAGCGCTCTGCCGATAACGTCGCCGCCCCAGCCGAGTATCTCGCCGTGAGCCTTAACGAAGGCATCTACGCCAAGCTGTGCAATATAAATCTTCTCGCCGTCAGCCTTATCCCACGCCTCGTCAACGAGCGCCTTATTCGTAATTCCTGCAACGCAGGTTTTCTTTTCTACGTTCTTGGATATCAGAATTTTAAGAATTTCTATTCTGTCGCCCTCAGCACCTGCCGTTGTGTTATCGCCGCTGTCGGTTATGAAAATGCGGTTCTCTTTTCCTGCTATTGCAAGGTCTACGCACGCCTCTGCGGTGTCAGCCTCAACGTTGAATTTATAAACCGCTCTCGTTGCCCAGAGCTTGTTTGCCATATCCTTTGCGATTTTTTCAGCCTCTGCTAAATCGTCTGCCGAAACAACAACCGATGCGCTGACGTTAGGAGCGTCCACCCAGCAGTGACCAAGGAAAAGGTTAACCGAGTAAATTCCGTCAAGCTCTTCGAGCTTCTTTGTTTCTTCAACGAGTGACATAAGCGGCTCTTCAACCGTCTTAACGTTGTCGTTTTTGAGAAGAAAAGGAACTCTCTGTATATACATTTTCGGTCTTTTACCGTTTTTGAGCGCGTGAACGAGCGCATTTGCGGCGAGCTGTTGGCTCTCAACCTGGTCTACGTGAGGAACGGTCTTAAAGCCGCAGGTAATTTCTGCGTATTTTGAAAGCTCGTCTGTAATATTTGCGTGAGCGTCCATAGTCATCGAAATGATAGGCTTCTCGCCTACGATTTTACGGATTTCTTTGAGAAGATAAAGCTCTCCGCTGCCGATTTCGTCGGCTTCCATGCTTCCGTGAAACCAGATATAAATTCCGTCGGCGTCGGGATTTTTGCGGACGGTGTCCAAAATTTCGTTTGCATATTCCATATAAATATGCTTCTCAACAGTTCCCGAGGGGAGCGCTACGGCGTATATTGAGGGGATTACCTCAAAGCCCGCATTCTCGAAAATTTCTCTGACCGCAAGCTTGTCGAGCGCCTCTTCTCCTCTCGCGTAAACGAAATCGCTTTTACCGGGGTGAAGCGATGCCAGGCTGTTAGATTCGCACTGAAAGGACGCACAAATAATTTTCATAATCACTATCTCCTATCTTGGAATGAAAACCTACTTTTTCTTACTTTAATAATATCATTATTTATATACTTTTTCAATGCAAAAAATAAAAGAATTGGTGTAAAAAATAAAAGTTATATTTTTTTATTGACTTTTTTTAACCAATTTGTTATACTTGAAAAGTGAGGTGATATCAATGAGAAAGTATTATACCTACGTCGTACAAAAGCTTGTAAGCGTTCAGCATTTCGTAACTCTCGAATATTTCGACCTGACGCCCGATTTTACCTATCCCGAGGAAACGCACGACTTTTACGAGTTCGTTTTCGTAAAGCGGGGCGGTGTTATCTGCCACGTTGACGGAAGTGCCGAGCACCTGACCGAAAACGATTTTTATCTCATAACTCCGAATACAAAACATAGCTACTCTATGCAAAAAAACGATAATTCGACCGTGTTTATCGTTTGCTTTAAGTCAAAATCCACCGCCCTAAACCTCATTCGCGGAAAAAGCATTCTCTCAAAGGAAATGCAGGAGGTCCTCTGGAAAATTCTCACAAAAGCCAAGGAAACCTTTGCTTTCCCCTTTAATAAAAAGCTTGTTCTCAAAGAAAACCCGAAGCTCGGCTCACAACAGCTAATCGAGAATTATATCGAGGAGCTTCTTATAAATCTCATTCAGGCAAAGACGGCGGCGAGCGAGGAAATTCAGGTCGTTTCAAACTACCTCGAAATGAAAAAATCCATAGTCGAGGAAATCGTAAAATATCTCAAAGAAAACCTCTACAAAAAAACGACGCTCTCGGATATCAGCGCCCACACCTATTACAGTAAAACCTATATCAACGGTCTTTTCAAGGAGCTTATGGATATAACCATAATGCAATACTACCAGAAACTTAAAATAAAAGAAGCCGAGAAGCTTCTTATGAAATCCTATGCTATTTCAAAAATTTCCGAGCTTCTCAACTTTGAAAGCCCACACTATTTCTGCAAGGTTTTCAAAAAAATTACCGGAGAGACCATATCGGAATATAAGAAAAAACATCACGGCGCATAGCTGTTAAAAGGTCGGTGCAAGGACTTTTCCTACACCGACCTTTTATTTTTTATTTTAGGGATTTTTTATATTTATGCGGGGTTTTTCCGTATTTTGTCTTATAGAGCCTTATGAAATAGCTCGTATCGGAAAAGCCTGCCTCGTAGCCCGCCTCGGTGACCGAAAGGTTGCCGTTTTTCAAAAGGCGGTGCGCCTCGATAAGCTTCAAGTCGTTTGAATAGGCTCTTATGGATTTGCCCGTTTTCGCTTTGAAAATGTGGCTTACGTAGGACTCGCTTCTGCCAAAGTGCTTCGCAAGCTTTTCAAGAGATAACGAGAGGCGGTTTTCCGAAATATAAGCGAGCATTTCCTTTAACTCGGAGTTTGCTTCGCTCTTTTCCTCGCGGACGAGCGCTTCGACCATAATCACGAGAGGTGGTATCACTGTGTCGGCAAGCTTCCGTGGAATTTCCTCCGAGTAAAGCGCCGTTTGCCAAAGCGGCTCAGAAAGCTTCGCACCACGCTCGCCCTTATATCCGCTGACGGTTACGAAGCCTATTGCCGCGCCGCCAAGCCTTACGGCATAGGCGCGCTCCTTCGCCGCGGCGTAGCAGGTGTTCTCGATACTGTCTGCGTCAGCTAAAAGCTCTACGATTTTTCTTTGATTTTTGACACAAAGCCCGTGCCTTTCGGGAACGCCTCTGACGAATTTGCAGTATGGGTTATTGTGGGCGATATAAGGCATCAAGCTGACGAGAGACTCCTCGTCAAGAAGCCTATATGATTCGGGCAGAAAATGCACCGAAACGAAGAGCTTTTCCTTTTCGGTTATATAGTCAATATATTTCGTTATGTTCGATACAAGTGTTTTCATATTGCACTTTCTTTATATTTTATTGCAATTTTATTATAGAAAATAATATATTATTGCAATACAATTATAGTGTAAGTAAATTATTTTGTCAAGGTGATTTTATGTTAGAGAAAAAATATATTGACACCGACGTTTGCGTTGTCGGTGGAGGAATTGCCGGTATGCTTGCGGCAATTTCCGCCGCAAGAGAGGGTGCTCGCGTTGTGCTTATGCACGAGAGAGCGGTGCTTGGCGGAAACGCCTCGTCGGAAATCCGTATGTGGATTTGCGGCTCTATGACACGAGACGACCGTGAAACCGGTATTCTCGAAGAGATTTTCCTCGAAAATGCCTACCGCAACCCAACAAAAAGCTATGCAATATGGGATACCGTGCTTTACGAGATAGTGAAAAACGAGAAAAACCTCACCCTACTGCTCAACTGCACCTGCATGGACGCTGAGTGCGAGAGAGGCGAGTTTTCCGACGGACGAGAGGTAAAGATTAAAAGCGTCACCGGCTACCAGATGACAACGCAGAAATTTATCGAGGTCAGGGCGAAAAACTTCATCGACTGCTCGGGTGACAGTATTTTAGCACCCCTGACGAATGCCGAATTCCGTATCGGAAGAGAAGCGAAATCCGAATACGGCGAGAATATATCTCTCACTAAGTCCGACACCTTAACTATGGGAATGTCCTGCCTTATCGGAGCGAGAGAAACCGACAAAAGCATTTCCTATACTCCGCCCTCGTTTGCTGCGAAAATCACGGCGGACGACGCTCGGGGCAGGTTTTCCGATTTGCAAAACGACAAGGAAAACTTCTGGTATCTTGAGCTTGGCGGAAACCGCGACTGTATCGGTGATACCGAAGAGATACGCGACGAGCTTATCTCGCTTTCAACAGGATTTTGGGACTACGTCAAAAACAGCGGTGAGGTTGACAGCGCAAATTGGGACGTCGACTTTCTCGGATTTTTACCCGGCAAGCGCGAGTCGAGAAGAATGACGGGCGAATACACGATAACCGAAAGAGATATTTCCGGCGGTGTTGTTTTCGAGGACGAGGTTGCCTACGGCGGCTGGCCTCTTGACGAGCATTTCCCCGGCGGATTTTTCATAAGAGGAAGCTACTATTCAAGCATTGAAGTAAATACACCCTATTCAATTCCCTATCGCGCGCTTTATTCAAAGAACGTTGAAAATCTCTTCTTTGCGGGAAGAAATATAAGTATGACGCACACCGCAATGAGCAGCATTCGAGTTATGGCTACCTGCGGACTTCTTGGCGAAGCTGTGGGGCGTGCGGCGGCTATCGCTACAAAATACGGCCTAACACCCAACGGTGTTTATAAGGAAAGGCTTTCCGAGCTTCAGGAAAGCCTGCTCGCAGGCGACTGTTTTTTGCCGTCGAAAAAAAGGAAGATTTCAGACGCGTGTAAAAAAGCAAAGCTTAACGCACCCGACGTGCTTCGCAACGGCGAGGACAGAGGTCACAGAATTTATAACACCGACGAGGAATCGGCGCAACATATTGCAAGCGAGGGCGATAATATAATCTACCGCTTTGAAAAAAGGCTTGTCAGGGCCGTTCATATAGTATTTAACAGCGACCTCAACCGAGAAACCCTCGACGGTGAGAAAATAGAGAGAAAACGAGCCACAAAGCTTCTTTATAAGAAGAATTCCCCAACTCTTCACCTGCCATCAACTCTTTGCAAGAGCTTCGAGCTCTACGGTGAGCTTGACGGAAAAAGGGAGCTTATTCTCGCGGTAAAAAACAACCGCAAGCGTTGCTACGACGTCAAAATCGCAAAAACCTACGACACTCTTATTCTCACACTGAACGAGGGTCGAAGCAACGATAAGAAAATACCGATTATATCCTTTGATTTCAAATAAAATTAAAGAGGCTGAGTCATTAAGAATTCAGATAAATCAACAGTTTTTTAGAAATTTTACGAAGGAAATCTGAATTCTTAGTGCGAAGCACATTTCGGGGCTTGCTTG
>JAZNCB010000008.1:0-15113 GCA_046156285.1 Eubacteriales bacterium
CTTATTTGAAATCTGCTCGGTAAGAGTTTCGTGGGGATTTACAAAGCTGGAGAATGTATCAATTATTTCGCCGCCACGGTAGAGAACCGCACCTATTTCCGTAATCTTACAGTCCTTTGCTGAAAGACCTGTAGTTTCAATATCGAATACACAGAATGTGTCTGTCTTGAAATCCGCATCGTCATCGCCAAAGACCGCCTTTGCAGTATCGTCAACAAAATAGCTTTCAATACCGTAAAGAACTTTCAGGTCTGCCTTTTGCTTGCGTTTTGCCGCAAGGATTTCTGGGAAAGCCTGTACATTGCCGTGGTCGGTAATGGCAATAGCCTTGTGACCGTAACGGACGGCAGTCTTGATAACATCACTGCATGAGAAAACTGAGTCCATAGTTGATAGCATTGTGTGAAGATGAAGCTCAACTCGCTTTTCTTCTGCCGTGTCAGCTCGTAACACGTTCTTTATCTTTTTAAGACCGCGGAGCGAGACGAAAAGCTCGTTATCAAACTTATCTCTCATCGGCTTTCCGAATGCGGCAACGTGAGTACCTGCTTTGAGCCCGCGAAACCAGTCACACTCCTCCTTTGGAAGAGTTCTTTTGAGGTAGGTTGCCGATGCACCGTCGGAAATTCCTATCGTGAGAGAGAGCTTGTCCTGACCTCTCGTTTCCTTTTCCGCAACCTCGAAAATTGTGCCGAGGAATACGGCAGGCGTTTTAATTTTCGGAGCATCAGAGAGTGAAATAGGCTCGGAAAGGTCAAAATCGTCACCGAATAGCGCCTCTGCACCGTCGAGGTTATAGGTTTCCGTGCCCATTTTGTAGACGAGCTCGCTTATTTTTTCATACACACCCGTAGCCTCGGATATGCCCTGCATTTCCGCAAAGCCGAAGTGCGGGTCGTTTGCCTCTGCCTCGCGAAGTCTTTCGCGCTCGGCATTTTCTCTGCTTTGTGCGTACTGCTCACGGCTCTCGCGCTCGGCATCAATAAGCATCTGACGGCGGCGCTCCTCCCACTCAGCTTCATAAGCCTCGGCATTTTCACCCGAAACTATTTTGAAGCTACGCACAGTGTTATATCTTGAACGGAGTATATTTGAAAGTATACTCTCGGTATTTGCAGTCTTAACGAAATCAACTCCGTATGCGGAAAAAGGCAGGTGTACCGTTATACACTCGCCATCATCGGAGTATTCTGCATTTGTGAAAAATCCGGTTGTAACAGCTCCGCAAAGCGAGGCTTCTACGGCAATCTCACGCATTTTCGAAATATCGAAGAGCTCCGCAGGAAAATGCGGCAAAATCTTAAAGCTCGCGGCTCCGTAAAGCTCGCGGCACTCGTCCTCGATTTCGTATATAAGCTCGGCATCCTCGTGTGTGTCAAAGGAAAGCTCTACCTCAACTCGCATCGGGTCCTTTGAGTACCTGAACCTTGCAGAGTGGGCTCTTGTGAGCAAGCTCTTTTTTTCCTCTGACGGAGTATACCTTGAAAAAATCTCAAAAAAGCTCTTTTCCCTTTCCATTAGACTTCACTTTCTCTAATTATTTTTATCTCACGGATAAGCTCCTCGACGAGCATATCCTCTTTTATCTTCCTTACGACCTCTCCCTTTTTGAAAAGAAGTCCCTCGCCGACACCGCCTGCAATTCCTATATCTGCATCGCGCGCCTCGCCGGGTCCGTTCACGGCGCAGCCCATAAGAGAAACCTTGATGTTCATATCAAGAAGCCCCTCCTCCGCAGCGCGTCGTTCAAACTCTTCTGCAAGTGCGATAAGGTTTATTTTCGTTCTTCCGCAGGTGGGGCAGGAAACTATGTCCATACCTCCCCTCTCGTAAAGCCCAAGCGAGAGAAGTATCTCCTTTGCAAGCGATACCTCCTTTTCGGGAGCATCGGTAAGCGACACTCTTACGGTGTCACCGATACCCTCTGAGAGAAGCGTACCTATACCGATAGAGCTTTTTACTGTGGCTTTAATTCTTGCGCCTGCCTCGGTTACACCCAGGTGGAGCGGATAATCGGTTTTCTCTGCTAATATACGGTTGGCTCTCAGCATTGCGGGAACGTTTGACGCCTTTACCGAAATAGCTATATCCGAAAAGTCAAGCTCTTCGAGAATTTTTGCGTGTGAAAGCGCACTTTCGGCAAGTGCCTCGGGAGTTGCAGAGCCGTATTTTGCAAGAATAGCCTTTTCTACCGAGCCGGAATTTACACCTATTCTTATAGGAATATTTTTCTCCCGACAGGCTTTTACAACCGCGCGTGTTCTGTCCTTATCACCGATATTACCGGGGTTTATTCTTATTTTATCAATTCCCCGCAAGGCAGCTTCAAGGGCGATTTTATAGTCGTAGTGAATATCTGCAACGAGCGGAATTTTATCATTTCGCTCTTTTATATAGCTGACAGTTTTCGCACTCTCTATATCGGGAAGCGCAATTCTTACTATATCGCAGCCTGCATCTGCAAGCGAGAGCACCTGACGGTAGGTTGCCTCGGCATCGTGCGTGTCGGTACTGGTCATTGACTGAATAGAAATTTTATACGGAGCGCCAATACCTACCCCGCCTACGAAAAAGGAGCGGGTTTTTCTTCTTGCTACGTTATACTCCATAAAAAATCCTCCAAAAGCCTTATATAATAAGCTTGATTACGTCCTTTACAAGAATTACAAAGGACAAAAGAAGAAGCGCCATAAGTCCTACTGTGTTGATAATGCCCTCAACCTTTTTCGGTATTTTGCGCCTTGTGACTATCTCGCCAAGGGTGGTTAAAAGTCTGCCACCGTCAAGTGCGGGGATAGGAAGCAGGTTCATAAATCCAAGGTTTATGCTGATAAGTCCTGCAATGTGAAGAAGCGATGCAATTCCCTCTCTTGCCGCGTTTCCGATTTCGGTGGAAATTCCAACGGGGCCGGATACGGCGTTAAAGGAAAACCTGCCTGTAAATAGGTCATAAATCGCCTCCCAGCACATTCTGACCGTAAGATAGGAAAGCCTGAGCGAATACTTTACGACGCTTCCGAAATCCTTGTCTACAAGGGTTGTGCCAAAGTCTATTGCGGCAAATTTCTCGCCCTCTTCAATAACTCCCGGGAAAACGACGTCGGGCACTGTAACTCTGACACCGTCGCGTATTACGACAAAATCGAGAGGCTCTATTCCGCGCCTTGCTATTTCATAGGAGAGCTCACTGTATATAGCTACACTCTTTCCCTCAATTTCAACAATTTTATCTCCGACCATAAGTCCCGAGTCGGCTGACGATACGTCATACCCGGTTTTCTCGGTGTCGGCAAAGGCTGATATTGTAGTCGTGCCGAGCGGCTTCATAGTAACGAGTATTGAGATAAGCAGCACACCCACGACGATATTAACGAAAGCGCCCGCAGCAGTTATTATAAGTCTTTGCCAAGCGGGCTTTTTATCAAACGAGTTAGGGTCATCGGTTTCGTCCATCTCACCCGCCATAGCAACGAATCCGCCTATCGGAAGCATTGAAAGCGCGTACCTGATACCTGTTTTCTTTGAGTCGTACCAAAGAAGCTTTGGCCCCATTCCTATTGAAAACTCGTTTATTTTTACCTTGAAAATTCTTGCGGTTATATAGTGACCGAACTCGTGGACGAATATGAGAAAGCCAAAAACCAAAAGGGCTACAATTACCGTTGTTAAAGTGCTCAAATCATTTCTCCTTGATTATTTTTTCGGCTACTATTCTCGCCTCGCGGTCGTACTCCAAAATCTCTTTAAGCGACCTTGCGCCCGTTGCACCCGAAAGCTCGTCAACCGTCCTCTCAACAGCCTCGGAAATTCCGAGGAAGGAAAGCTTCTCTTCGAGGAATGCGGCAACCGCAACCTCGTCTGCCGCGTTGACTACGGCAGGTGCAGCTCCACCGAGAGCCATTGCTCTTTTTGCAAGTGAAAGCAGGGGGAAAGCTTCGTTATCGGGAGCGAAAAAGGTCATTTTGCCAAGCGCGAAAAGGTCAAGCCTCTCAGATGCCGAGGCGCATCTTTTTGGATAGTCTACGGCATACTGAACGCACATTCTCATATCGGGAACGGAAAACTCACCGATAACCGTGTTATCAATATATTCAACCGCTGAATGTAATATACTTTCCCTATGAACGACAACCTCGATTTTCTCGGGTGCAACACCGAAAAGGTGCGATGCCTCGATTATCTCGAAGCCCTTGTTCATAAGGGTTGCTGAATCTACCGTTATTTTTTTGCCCATTTTCCAGGTTGGGTGGGCAAGGGTGTCGGACAGAGTGACAGCTTCAAGCTCGCGGCGGGATTTAGAAAAAAACGGTCCGCCCGAGGCTGTGAGAATAATTCTCTGTACCTCTTCTCTTTTTCCTGCGAGAAGTGACTGGAATATTGCGGAATGCTCACTGTCAACGGGCAAAATCTCGACCTTCTTCTCACGTGCGCGCGCCATTACAACGTCTCCCGCAATAACGAGAGACTCCTTGTTTGCGAGGGCAAGCCTTTTTCCGCTCTCGATTACCGCAAGGGTGGGCATAAGTCCTGCCTTGCCGATTATCGCGTTGACGGCAACCTCGGATTTCGAAAGTGCGATACCCTCGGTAATGCCGCTCTCGCCCGCGAGGACGGTAATGTTCGTGTCGGCAAGGGAGCTTTTAAGCGCGCGTGCCGCCGCCTCGTCTGCCATTGCGACGTATTTCGGATTTAATTTTCTCGCGAGAGCCTCAGCGCCGGATGCGTCACGGTTTGCGGATATAAAATCCACCGCATAGCCGCGCGAGACGGCAACGTCTGCCGCCTGCGTGCCTACCGAGCCCGTAACACCGAGAATCGAAATCGTTTTTGCCATTGTCCGAGTCCTTAAAATTTTCTTAATCTCTTCTTACGCAAAGAGCGGGAAGAGTATGCATATTGCCATAAGTATTGTCGATATTGCAAGAATTGAATCAAATCTGTCCATAACTCCACCGTGGCCGGGGAAGATATTTCCGTAGTCCTTGATTCCGTGCTCACGCTTAATGAGCGATGCAATAAGGTCGCCAAGCTGAGATGCTACCGAAAGAATAAGTCCGCAAGCGGCAAGAGCTATGTAATTAGGTGTAAGCTCGGTTGCCTTTGCAACGATAAAGCCGTAGAGGATAGTAAGTCCCACCGAGAATACGATACCGCCGATAGCACCCTCAACAGTTTTCTTCGGGCTTACCTCGGGGATAAGCTTATGCTTTCCGAAAAGTCTGCCTGTAAAGTATGCGAAAACGTCACTTCCCCACGCAACAACGAGGATAGTAACGAAGTTCCATACGCCGCCCTGAATATATCTCATAACTGCCATAGCGGTAAAAGAGGTAACCACGTAGGTTGCAGCCGTAAACGCCATCGTAACGTCGGCAAATTTAAGCGCACCCTTCATAAATACCGCAACGAAGAACATGTAAATAAGATATGCAAAAAGTACTCCTGCAAAAGCAAGGATAAAGGTCGCTTTGTAGTCGGTTGCAAAGAAGTATGCGAGTATCGGACCTGCGAGCGCAAAGAGATATGCGGGAGCAGAGAGAAAATAATTCTTGGAAATTCCGAGCACGCGAAGAAGCTCGAAAACACCGATAAGCGCAAGAAGTCCGAGTGCTATCGGGAAAATGATGAATTTTGAAAAGATAATCAGCGGAATTCCTACTACTGCCATTCCGCCAGCTGTAATAAGTCTTGTTTTCATTTCTGTAAATCTTCCTTATCCAGACCGCCAAATCTGCGCTTTCTTCCGAGAAAGGCATTGACGGACTCCATTATTTCTTTTTCCTTGAAATCGGGCCAGAGCGTATCGAGAATTACGAACTCGGAATAAGCACTCTGCCAGAGCAAGAAGTTTGATATTCTGAAATCTCCGCCCGTTCTTATAACGAGGTCGGGGTCGGGTGTGCCTGCGGTATACATATACTTTGCCAAAATTTCCTCGGTAAGCTCTGTATATCCCGCCTTGATAGCTTCGTTTGCCGCATGGACTATCTCGTCCCTGCCTCCGTAATTTAAGGCTATTGAGCAGACGAAGTCCTTATCCTTTGCCATATTTTCGGCTTCAAGACACTTGTTTCTTACCTCCTCGGTAAGCACCGAGAGGTCGCCGAGAAATTTTACGCAGAAATTCTCGTCGCTTTTAATTTTTTTGATAACCACCTCGTCAACGTACTTGTAGACGAGCTTCATTATGGTATCAACCTCTTCCTTAGGTCTTTTCCAGTTTTCCGTAGAAAAGGCATATAGTGTGACATAGTGGATGCCGAGCTCTCTGAATTTTTCAAGGGCAGGCTGAATTCTTTTAGCGCCCTCAATATGTCCCTGGCTTCTCGGAAGTCCGCGTCTTTTTGCCCATCTGCCGTTTCCGTCGGTGATTATGGCAACAGAATTTATTCTGCCGCCGTTGACGAATTCGGGAATTTCTTTTTTCTTTCTAAAAAACATATCGAACCCTATCAGATTTCCATAATTTCTTTCGTCTTGGAAGCCGTAACTGCATCGATTTCCTTAACGTATTTATCGGTAAGGTCCTGAACGAGTTTATCGGACTGCTTTGCCTCGTCCTCGGTCATCTCGGAATCCTTTTTCATAGCCTTTACCTTATCGTTGGCATCGCGGCGGATATTGCGGACCGCAACCTTTGCGTCCTCACCAAGCTTTGAAATCTGCTTTGCAAGCTCGCGACGGCGCTCCTCTGTCATAGGGGGGAACGTAAGACGAATGCAAGAGCCGTCGTTCTGGGGATTTATTCCGAGGTCGGAGGTGAGAATTGCCTTCTCAATTCCGCGCATTGCGGACTTATCCCAAGAGGTAATCGTGAGTGTACGCGCATCTGTCACCTTAATCTCTGCTATTGAAGCTATGGGTGTGGGCGAGCCATAGTAATCAACCTCTATCTTTTTAAGCACGTCGGGAGTTGCTCTGCCCGCGCGGATCGTCGAAAGATTTTCCTTGTAAGATGCAAGGCTCTTCGTCATTTTTGCTTCGTATTCTTTAGTATCAAGTTTCATTGTATATCTCCTTTTGTTAATTATTTTCAGTCTGCTGTGACTACCGTGCCGAGAGTTTCGCCACGAAGCGCTTTAAGAATGTCGCTCGGCTCTTTAAGTCCGAAAACGTATATGGGCATACCGTTTGACATACAGAATGCCGTTGCAGTCGCGTCTATCGCTTTGAGATTCATTGCGAGAACCTCGGACGCCTTTACCCTCTCAAGCTTCTTTGCATCGGGGTTTTTACGAGGGTCGTCCGTGTATATGTAATCAATATTCTTCGCCATGAGCATTGCATCCGCTGAAATTTCAGCCGCCTTTACAGCACCTGCCGTATCGGTCGAAAGGAAAGGAATTCCAAGTCCGCAGCCAAAAACTACGATTTTACCCTCTGAAAGATATTTTTTCGCAAGGTCGGACGAATAATCCTCCGCAAGCGGTGACATAGGAACAGAGCTCATTACGACAGCCTCCGCTCCCGCCCTTGTGAGCGCGTCTTTAAGATAAATTGAATTTATGACAGTTGCAAGCATTCCCATACGGTCGGCTAAAACCCTATCCATATCCGTGCCCTGTCTGCCGCGCCAGATATTTCCCGCTCCGACAACGACACCGATTTCAAATCCCTCATCTGCCGCAGATTTAAGCACCGAAGCAACCTTGTCAACGAAATTTGCGTCGTAGATTTCTCCGCTTCCGCAGGAAAGCGCTTCGCCTGATAGCTTTAATAAAACTCGCTTCATTATATAGTACCCCCAGTTTAATATTATTATATATATTTTAACTCAAATTCTGAGATTTGTAAACACCTTTTACTAAAATTTTTTCAGATTTTCTATATTTTTTACGCGCGCTAAGAAATAGCTTTAATTTTCTCAATAAAAGTGAGAAAAGAAAATAAAAAGGTCGGCTCGATTTGAGCCGACCTCAACAAAAATCTCAAATTATTTTTTAAGAGCGAGTGCTGCCTTAGCCTTTGCCGCAATATTAGCTGCTGTAAGTCCGTATTCTTCAAGAAGAGTGGGAACCTTTCCGCTCTTTCCGAATTTGTCCTCAACACCAACGCGAAGCACGGGTACGGGGTACTCAGCGCAAACTGCCTCGGAAACTGCCGAGCCAAGACCGCCGATGATGTTGTGCTCCTCTGCGGTTACGATAGCGCCCGTTTCACGAGCCGCCTTAACGATAATCTCGTTATCAAGAGGCTTTATTGTGTGGATATTGAGAACTCTTGCGTCAATGCCCTCAGCTTTGAGAAGCTCTGCCGCCTCCATAGCAACGTGAACCATAAAGCCGGTTGCTACGAGAGTTACGTCACGACCCTCACGCATAGTAACACCGCGACCAAGCTCAAACTTGTAGCCGGGCATTTCAGCGGTGAGGTTCGGAACTGCAAATCTGCCAAAGCGCATATATACAGGACCGTAGTAGTTGATAGCCGCCTCAACAGCCGCATAAGCCTCGCACGCATCGGAGGGGTTGATTATTGTCATTTTGGGGATAGTTCTCATAAGAGCGATATCCTCGTTGCACTGGTGGGTTGCACCGTCCTCACCTACGGTGATACCTGCGTGGGTTGCACCGATTTTAACGTTGAGGTGGGGGTAGCCTATCGAGTTTCTAACCTGCTCGAAAGCTCTGCCTGCTGCAAACATTGCAAAGCTCGATGCGAATACTACCTTACCGGTTGTAGCGATACCTGCCGCAACGCTCACCATATTGCCCTCTGCTATTCCGCAGTCGAAAAATCTCTCAGGGAACTTCTTCTTAAACATTCCTGTCTTTGTTGCTGCCGCAAGGTCCGCATCAAGCACAAGGAAATCATACTTTTCGCCAAGCTCGGCAAGAGCCGCGCCATAGCTTTCTCTGGTTGCCTTCTTATCTGCCATTTCCTCTACTCCTTATTTAAGACTTTCCGCAATTTTAGTAAGCTCGTCGATAGCTATCTTGTACTGCTCTTCCTTAGGAGCCTGACCGTGCCACTCGCACTCGTTTTCCATATAGGAAACGTTCTTACCCTTGATACTCTTCGCAATAATTGCGGTGGGCTTGCCCTTTACTGTCTTTGCCTCTGCAAGAGCTGCCTCGATCTCGGCAAAATTGTGAGCATCTATTGAGATTACGTGCCAGCCGAATGCACGGAACTTTTCATCGTGGGGCGCAGGATTCATTACCTCTGCTATCGGACCGTCAATTTGAAGTCCGTTCCAGTCGATGAACGCGCAAAGGTTATCAAGCTTGTAGTGAGCCGCAAACATAGCAGCCTCCCAAACCTGTCCCTCCTCGCTCTCACCGTCACCGAGGATAGCATATACACGGTAAGGGTTATTATAAACCTTGCCCGAAAGAGCCATACCGCAAGCTGCCGAAATACCAAGACCGAGTGAGCCCGTGGTCATATCAACTCCGGGTGTGCCCTTCATATCAGGGTGACCTTGGAGACGCGAGTCTGCCTGACGGAGAGTTTTAAGCTCCTCCTTTTCAAAGTAGCCGCGTTCAGCAAGTGTTGCATAAAGAGCGGGGGCTGTGTGTCCCTTTGAAAGCACAAATCTGTCTCTTGTTTCAAGCTTTGGATTTTTAGGGTCAATATTCATCTCCTCAAAATAGAGGTATGTGAGTATGTCCGCTATTGAAAGCGAACCGCCGGGATGTCCGCATCCGGCGCTGTAAACACCCTCGATAATTCCAATACGAATGTTATTGGCAAGGCGTTTAAGGTTAAGTTCCTTTGACTGTTCCATAAGATGACCTTTCCTTTTGTTTTTTGTTGTATATATTTTACTATATTTTTGCACCTTTGTCAATAGAAAAAACGGCATATTCAAGCTTTTTATACAGCTAATTGGAATTACGCAAAAAAACGGGTGCAAAACCTGCACCCGAAAGTTTGTTTATTAATATCTGCGACGCGTTTTATACTGTACAAACAGACCGATAAGTCCTACAACAATCGTTCCGACAAGCACACCGATCCACGACTGTCCGCCAAACATTCCCCACGTAGTGAAGTTGTATACGTGATTTACGAATACCAGAATAGCGCACCAAGCGCCGAATGCCGCAGTTGCAGCCATCTCGATATACTTCTTAAAGATAAGGGCAAGAACGATAGCAACTATGGAAGCTATAATACATACTACCATTCTGCTGTTCGAATACATAACGTCAAGCTGAAGATAGAAGCCGTAATAGGTAAGCACGTAGGTGCTGTATCCAACGAAAACGATATATACAAGGAAATAGAGGAATCTCGAAAGAACGGCAGCGATAAGCGCAACCACTATTCCGACTATCCAGTCGGGTATCGTAATCTCAGGAGGAAGAAGTGGAGCTAAAAGATACGTTCCGAGTGCAAATCCCACGATAAAGAACCCAATGAATTTAAGCACGGAAAAAAGCCTTTGACCAAAAAGCGCAATGACAAGAAATATCGCAACTAAAACAAGCGCGAACATTACGCCGACGGGACGAAGCCATTCCATAGCACCGTTCCAAACAGCAGAAATGCTGGGGTCGGTGGTAAGGGCGTAATAGAAGCTGACTATGTAATTCCATACTACTCCGAACGTGAATTGCGCTTCCTTGACGCAAACAAAAAATTCGGCAAAATTAGAAAACACCGGCATACGCACACTCCTTTCCTAAGAGATGGGTTTTCAAGCTTTACTGTGCAAAGAGACGAAAAGCTTCGCTTCTTCCGCAATCATAATTATAACACAAAGATATTCAAAAATCAAGGGGATTTTAATTTTATTTCATTGGTAAAAAATAGAAGTCAAAAAACAGCTTTATCAAGCGTCGGATAAAGGTTATATATCTCGCGTCCGAGCTTCTCTGCCATACGGACAGTCTGAGCCGCTCCGCTCCTTGAAGCTCCGACGTAGGAAATCAAAATATCCGCCGCCTCTGCAAGCTTGTAGTTTCTCTTTTGCATACAGTCCTTGGTATACTCGTCCGAGGTGTAAATAACCTCGTTTGCAACCGAGAGAGTATAGGAATACGCGTCCCTCTCTCTTTCCGACCATAGCTTATCCTGCTCGACGCATGGCAACACCAAAACAAGCGACACGTCCGGGTGAGATATACGGAATTTTATGACCTCGCGTGCGGCATAGGTATCAAAGCCGATAGCACCTCCGCACATAAAGGTACGCACACCCTTGCCATAGGCATAGGCTATCGCCTTTCCGAGAAGATTAGCTAACTCCCGTTTATGCTCGGTCTTTATTTGTCTGTGTCCCGTAAATGAACAAACCAAGAGTGTCACCTCGCAAAGCTTCGTTTTAATTATTCTATCATGAGTACACCCTTTTGTCAATTAACTGACTGTGAACAAATAAATGTTAATAAATAGTTAACAATATTATGACGACTTGACATTCGGGGGCGTTTATGTTAAAATGCAGAAAACACGTTGATAACTGCAAGGTTATCTATAAGATAAGTTAAGGAGCACACAAAATGAAGCACTATTTCGGAATTGATATTGGCGGCACTTATATTAAGGGAGCTATTGTCGACGAGAGCGGTAATATACTTATAAAGGATAAAGTTCCGACCGAGAGTAATCTTGGCGGCGACAAAATAGTCGAGAACGTTGAGCTCCTTTGCAACACTCTTCTTCTCGGAGCAAAAATGAAGCTTTCCGATATTTCTGCTATCGGCATTGGTGTTCCCGGAATGATAAACACCGAGGAGGGTATCGTCGTAAAGAGCGGCAACCTCGGACTTCGCAATTTTGAAATTAAGAAAAAGGTGACCGAAAAAATTCCTCTTCCCTGCAAGGTTTCAAACGATGCAAATATTGCGGCGCTTGGCGAGATGAAATACGGCTACGGCGGAAAATACAAAAACGTCTTTTTCATAACTCTCGGCACGGGTGTTGGCTCCGGAATTATCATTGACGGAAAGCTCTATGAGGGAAATCGCGGAGCAGGCGCTGAATTCGGTCACGTGGTTATGAAAATCGGTGGCGAGCCCTGCAAGTGCGGCAGACGCGGCTGTATTGAGGCTTACGCGTCCGCAACGGCACTTATAAGAGAAACGAAAAAGGCTATGCAAAATCACAAGGATTCAAAGCTCTGGGAGCTTGGTTCAATTGATGCGGTTGACGGAAAGAGCGCATTTGATTTTGCGGAACGCGACGTTTACGCAAAGGCCGTTGTTGACGAATACGTAGAGATACTTTCAGCGGGTATTACCAACATTGCAAATCTTCTTCGCCCCGAGGCAATAATCATCGGCGGCGGTGTTTGTGCTCAGGGAGACAACCTCTTAAATCCTATCAAAGAGTATCTGTCAAAGGAAATTTTCGCAGGCGGTGAAAACAGTCCTGCGGTTGAAATCCTTACCGCAAAGCTTGCTAACGATGCCGGCTGTCTCGGTGCTGCGGCAAACGTTATGGATTAACTTTCAGGCCTCTAATTAAACACGGACAGCCGGGAGATGCCTGTCCATACAAATTACGAGCGGCGCTGTCAAAAAGCACCGCTCGCTTTTATTTATCGGTCTTTACCAAGCAGTCTATCTTTTATGACAACTTTTATTGACAAATAAATTGCAACGAATACACAAACAGCAAACAAAATTTCAAGAAAAAGCCACACGGGTGAGGTCATAGCACCGCATTTTACAAAAATCTTGCGAGATACGAGGGTTGCGATTATTCCTGATATAAGAGGCAGAACAAACGAGGAAAAAGCACTTATTCTGAAACGCACTCTGCGGTAAAGGCGAATTGCGGAAAGTGAAAAATTATACCCCTCCATTACTACGATAACGATGGCGTAGCCGCCGATACCAAGCCTCGGTATCAGAACCCAGACGAGTATTACCGAAAGAAGCGAGTCGGATATATTAACCCACATCGAATAGACCTGCTCGCCGATACCTTTTAGCATAGCGTCGGTAACGTGGTCAAGATACATTATCGGAATTACCGGTGCTAACAGAGCGATATAATGCCCTGCGCCGTAGGAGTTATATACGAGGTAGCCGAGCTCCTCTGAAAAGAGTATTATAAATGCCGCCGTTGCTACCGAATAAGTAAGAGTTGAGTTTATCGCCTCGCTTGCCACTCTTCGCATTCTTTCCTCTTCCCCTCTGACAAGGCTCTCGGAAAATTCAGGTACGAGAAGCCCGGAAAACGAGCTTAAAACCGCCATTGGATAGAGGAGCATTGGGAGCGCCATTCCGTGCAATATTCCGTACGAGGCGAGCGCCTCGTTTTGACTGTCGCCTCTGTCACGCAGCCTTTTCGGTATCAGAATATGTTCAAGGGTGAGAAGCGCTGAACGTATGTAGGCAGATACCGCAAGCGGAAGTCCTACCGAGCTGACCTCGGAAAAATGAGAGTGGCTGCTTTTTTCATTTGGCAGATGGCGGCGTTTATCCAAAACAAGCAGAATAAGAGCTGCGAAAAAGACCAGAATTTCTGTAAGAGTTATGCTTTTTGCGAGCATTACTATATTTTCTTCAACGCCACCTCCGGAGAGCCTTATGATAAAAAGCACTGTCGTAAAAATTCTGAAAGCCTGCGCCAACACCTGAATTACGGCATTTTTCGCCACTCTTTTTACCCCCACAAAGTAGCCTAAAAACACCGAGGACAGTGAAAGCGGAACGAGGGAGACGGAAAGTATGCGAAGCGCCTTGACCGCTCTTTTATCGGACAAAACCGTTACACCGAAATATTCAGCTCCGAAAAAGAGAGTTGCGTTTGCAAAGACACTGAAAATCAGCGCGTATTTTACCGCAGAGGCGAGCACTCCTCTTACCTCCCTCTCCTCCCCCTCTCCTATTGCGGAGGACACGAGCCTTGTCACCGTGAGGCTGATACCCGAGGTGGCAAACGTCACGGCAAAGGAATACACCGTTCCTATCAGGGCAAAGAGCCCTATTCCCTCCGCGCCGATTTTCGACGTGATAAACGAATTGAAGAAAATCGACACGCTTCGGACGAGAAGTCCGACCGCTCCAAGTAATATTCCATTCAGAAAAAAGCGCTTTCTATTCGTCATTTTCGCCATTCCTAACATTTTTTTATAAAACATTATATGTTAGGACTTGATTTTTATATGATTTATATGTAAAATATATATATACACAAAATTAAACAAAATCATTAATGGAGATAACATATGAAATTTGCAGTTTTTGGAACAGGTAGATGGGGTTCTTTTATAACTTGGTATCTTGCATACAAGAAATTCCCCGTTATTGAATGGGGCAGAGAGAGTGCGCCCGATTACATTGAGCTTGCTAAAACCAGAAGCAACGAATACGTAAAGCTTCCCGACAGCGTTATTCTCACCTCTGATATTGATGAGGCTATAAACTTTGCAGACGTCGTTATAATCGCTATAAGCTCTCAGGCTCTTCGTTCGCTTGCTACTATGGCAAAGGAGCACGGTCTTGATAAAAAGAAGATTATACTCTGTATGAAGGGCATTGAGGAGGAGAGCGGAAAAAGACTTTCCGAGGTTATGCAGGAATGCGGATACGACAAGAATAGACTTGCCGTTTGGGTAGGCCCCGGTCATATTCAGGAGTTTGTCAAGGGCAACCCCAACTGTATGGTAATCGACGGCTACAACCGCGAGCTCGTTATGGAGCTTGTCGACACTCTTAAAAGCCCGCTTATCCGTTTCTACTACGGTGACGATATAATCGGAAGCGAGGTTGGCGCTGCGGCGAAGAACGTAATCGGAATTGCCGCCGGCTTCCTTGACGGAAAAGGTCTTGAATCGCTCAAAGGTCCTCTTATGGCAAGAGGCGCACGCGAGGTAGCAAGGCTTATACACGCAATGGGCGGAAATGAGCTTTCGGCATACGGTCTATGCCATCTAGGTGACTACGAAACAACTCTCTTCTCCCCCCACTCAAACAACCGCAGATACGGCGAGTCGCTCGCGAAAGGTGAGTCATTTACGAAGCTTGCCGAGGGTGTGTATACGGCTAAGGCTATGAAGCTTCTTGGCGAGAAACATGGGGTTGACCTGCCTATCACTAATGCAGTTTACCGAGTAGTTTACGAGGGCAAAAACCCCTTTACCGAGCTTTTCGGCCTGTTCGACAGAAGAACGGTTACGGAATTTCTTCTGTAAAATTTGACAAAATTATACA
>JAZNCB010000009.1:0-14961 GCA_046156285.1 Eubacteriales bacterium
GGACGTACGAGCGGCGCGGTAAGCGCCGTTGCGGACGATTTCAACTCTTCGATACACTTCGATAAGAAGATGTACCGTCAGGATATAAAGGGAAGTCGGAGGCCAAGCGGTCTTAGGAAGACAACTGGGGCTATCAACTCCTTGGCTCACAGAACGACATGGCTACGATCCGACTTGGACGTACGAGCGGCGCGGTAAGCGCCGTTGCGGACGATTTCAACTCTTCGATACACTTCGATAAGAAGATGTACCGTCAGGATATAAAGGGCTCTATGGCGCATGCTCTCATGCTCTCGACAAAAGGCATAATCAAGCCGTCGGAATATGAGGAAATTGTTGCAGGACTTGCCTCAATTCTCGAAGACCTCGACTCAGGGAAGCTTCTTTTCGACGAGGCGGCTGAGGACATTCATATGTTCGTTGAGGCAGAGCTTACGAAGAGAATAGGCGATTCGGGCAAGAAGCTTCATACTGCGAGAAGCAGAAATGACCAGGTTGCGCTCGATTTGCGTCTTTATATGCGTGACGAGGTTCTTTCGATTAAGGAAAAGCTCCTTTCTCTTATCGAGGTTATCAAGAATAAGGCAAACGAGAATAAGGACGCAATAATGCCGGGCTACACCCATCTTCAAAGAGCGCAGCCCATAACGTTTGCGCATCATCTTCTGGCTTATGCTATGATGTTTATGCGTGACGTAACCCGTCTTTGTGACGCGCTTTGCAGAATGAACTACTCGCCTCTTGGCTCTTGCGCTCTCGCGGGCACGACCTATCCGACCGACAGACATATGGTGGCGGAGGAGCTCGGATTTTCGGGAGTTACCGAAAACTCGATAGACGGTGTTTCCGACAGGGATTACTGCGTTGAGCTTGAAGCGGCATTCTCGCTTATTATGATGCACCTTTCCCGTTTTTCCGAGGAAATTATACTGTGGTCAAGCTGGGAATTCAAATTCGTTGAGCTTGACGACGCATACACGACCGGCTCTTCAATAATGCCGCAGAAGAAAAATCCCGATATGGCAGAGCTTGTCCGCGGAAAGTGCGGCAGAGTTTACGGCGACCTTATGGCAACCCTTACTATGCTTAAAGGCATTCCTCTTGCGTACAACAAGGATATGCAGGAGGATAAGGAAGCAATATTCGACGCTACCGAAACCGTGCACAAGTGCCTTGACGTATTTATCCCTATGATAGAGACTATGTCGCCTATCAAGGAGAATATGTACAACGCGTCAAGACGTGGATTTATCAACGCAACCGACCTCGCCGACTATCTTACGAAGCGCGGTATGCCGTTTAGAAGCGCATACAAAATTTCGGGAACGATAGTTGCCGAGTGCATTGCGAAAAATACTACGCTCGACGAGCTTCCGCTCGATGAATACAAGAAGCATTCGGATATTTTTGCAGAGGATCTTTACGAGGAAATCTCGCTTGAAACCTGCATAAAGAAGAGAATTTCTCACGGCGGAACGGGCTACGCGAGCGTTGAATATCAGATAAAATACGTAGAAGAGTTTTTGGCAAAACAGTAAAGGGAGATTTATAATGATTTCTTTGAAAAACAGAGATTTTTTGAAGCTTCTCGATTTTACGGCAGAGGAAATCGAGGGACTTATTCTTTTCGCAGAGAAGCTTAAAGCAGAGAAAAAGGCGGGAATACCGCACCGACTTTGCGAGGGAAAGAACGTTGCTCTTCTTTTCGAAAAGGATAGCACGCGTACACGCTGCGCCTTTGAGGTTGCGGCGGCTGACCTCGGTATGAGTGCGACTTATCTCGGACCTACGGGCTCGCAGATGGGCAAAAAGGAAACTATCGCTGACACGGCTCGCGTTCTTGCGGGAATGTACGACGGTATCGAATACCGTGGATTTGGTCAGGATATCGTTGAGGAGCTTGCAAAGTATTCAAAGGTTCCCGTTTGGAACGGACTTACCAACGAATTCCACCCGACACAAATTCTTGCAGACTTTCTCACTATCAAGGAAAAACTTGGCAAGCTTAAAGGAATAAACTTCGTTTATATGGGCGATGCCAGATATAATATGGGCAATTCGCTTATGGTCGGCTGCGCTAAAATGGGTATGAATTTCACTGCCTGCGCTCCCGAAAAGTATTTTCCGAATAAGGAGCTTATCGACGAGTGCCGTGCTATCGCAAAGGAAAGCGGCGCAACCTTGAAGTTTGAAACCGACCCGATAAAAGCCACCAAGGGAGCTGACGTTATTTATACTGACGTTTGGGTTTCTATGGGCGAGCCGGCAGAGGTCTGGGCAGAGCGCATTAAGGAGCTTTCACCCTATGCGGTTACAAAAGCTCTTATGAACAATGCGGCAGAGGGCGCTATATTTATGCATTGTCTTCCCGCGTTCCATAACCTCGGCACGACTATCGGCAAGGAGATTGGCGAGAAGTTCGGCATATCCTCTATGGAGGTTACCGACGAGGTATTCGAGAGCGAGGCTTCGGTCGTATTTGACGAGGCGGAAAACCGTATGCATACTATCAAGGCAGTAATGGCGGCAACGCTTTAATCTGCGTCGGATATCACTGTAAATGAAAAAACGGAAGCATTATTAAACGATGCCTCCGTTCTTTTTTGTTTTATTGTGTAACTTTTCGTTATATAAATTATTCGGCTGATGCCGCTATCCATCACTTGCTTTATAGAGCGCGGAAGCCTTTAATCCTATGAAACGTTGAATAGTTTGTGTCGTGGAAGCTGTTTGCGCCGTTTATGGCCGTGCGGCACAGATATATGATATCATCGTTGTCAAATTCAAAATCAGCGTACTGAAATCCAATGTGCGCGGTGTCAATCCCACGATAATCATAGAGGTCACAGACAATTTCCCACCTTTCAAGGTCGGGCGAAACTAAAAGCGCCAAATAGTCACGTGTTACCTTGCTCTTCGGGTCGTACGCTATCGTTCCTATCGAATAGTATTTTTGTGACACGGTATCGTATTTAATCATAAATTTGGACAAGTTTGCAGGGAAGTCAATGCAATGCGAAAATTCGAGCGGGGCTTCGTGGTCGGTGACGTTGACCTCGTAAGCGAGCGCGTTGTGATATTTTCCAAATCGCATAATATTCAAAAGCTTTCCGTCGGGACAAGAGGTCAGCGTACCCTCAATGGTCGTCGTTGTATCCGGCAGATCTGCGAGAGAAGCATCGAATTGCGAGAATTTGCGAGGCTCGGTAAAGCTCCAGCTTTCAGGGCGCATAAGATCGTCGTTTTCATCGCAGGACATTACCATTGCGGCATGGCGATATTCTTTGTTTTCCCACGAGCCCCATTCCAGCGTTTCGTAAATGCGACCGCCGTGACGGAATAGGTTTTGTGGGTTCTTGTGTATGCCGTTATTTCCGTTTTTGCCGTTAGAGCCTCGTAAAAGCGTTACGGGTGCGCAAAAGCTTTTTCCGCCGTCAGTGCTTTTACCGATCAAAAGATCACCGTACTCTGTGGAGCAGCCAAGCATATATAGCTCGCCCTTATGTAAAAACATCTTTCCCCAGAAGCACGGAAAAAGCTCGCAGACGTGGTGCCACGTATTTCCGTTGTCGTCCGAACGGAATATAAGTGTCAGATTTTGCGGATGATTTCCGGCGTAAAGGTCCATCGAGGCAAGAAGATAGCCATCGGGATGGTGAATAAGCGATGGGGAACAGAGGTAGCGCCCCGAAAAAGCGTAAGCATCATCATCGGGGTGCAGATAATTGACCACGGTTCCGATAGTTTTGCCGGCACGTGCAAGACGCACACGGCTTTTATTTTCCTCGTTCTCAACGAAAAATTCGTAATCGGTATCTGTGGCAAGTCCGAAAATCGTGTATTCCGTTTTGCTTGTCGTGCCTGCCTTGATAAAATCCTCCGTATTACGCTTGCGATAAAAAACGGTGTAGCTATCGCTCTTTGCATCCAGCCATTCAAAATGGATAGACGTCTTATCGGGAGCTACGCGCGAGATATAAATTTCGTTCGTATTCGTCAAAATGGGGCGGTAAGGGGTGTAGCTCCAGGTATTGCTTCCTTTCATAAATGCTCCTTTTTATGTTTGTTTTGTAGCGGTAATTTGTAATTTACAGCTGGTCTGTAAATAGCTTTGCACGACGGGTTATTTCCGCATAATCCCCATTGAATATTGACTTTTTGTCCGCAATCGCCGTGGCAATTCCTATTCCCTTTGCGCCTGCGTCTAAATATTCTTTCATATTGTCAGAGTTAACGCCGCCAACGGCAAGAAATTTGATATGAGAAAGCGGAACTGCGAGCGCTTTAAGGTAAGAAATTTTCACTTCGGAATTGGGGAAAAGCTTTGCAAAATCTGCGCCGTAACGGTGGGAGTTAGCCGCCTCGGTAGGAGTAAACACGCCCGGAATAGATACCATTCCAAGCTCTCTCGTTTTTCTTATTACCCCCTCGTAGCAATCGGGAGAAATAATGAATTCGGCTCCTGCCTTGTAAGCAAGCTCAACCTGCTCTTCGGTCATTACCGTTCCGGCGCCAATTCTCACTTTGCCATCAAAATGATTTTTTAGCGCACGGATATTGGCCGCCGTCGCCTCGTCACTCACCGTCTTCGCTTGGTCAAACGTAACCTCAACAAGACGAATGCCGCCCTTTTCCATAGCATCCACGGAATTTATTAACTGTTCTTCGGTAAATCCTCTCATTATGACGATTATTTTGTTCTTTTCTATATCTTTAATTATCTCTTCACGGTTTAGCATTTTATACCTCCAATATATCTAAAAGCTTTTTTAGGGACTTCGATGCCGCCTCGTTATTTTCATTATCAAAAATAAAAAGCTTGTCAACGGCGCCGCACGCCAGAAGTGCGTGTGGCGAAGTATAGTCGGTCTTGCGCCTATATTCGTCCCAATTTGCAAGCTTTTGCAGATCTCGGTCTGAATTTCTCGCCTTCATTCGCTCATAACAAGCGTCGCTTGAAGCGATTATCCATACCAAAATCAGCTCTGCATCAAGCTCGTGCGCCATTTCTTTCAGGTCCTTCATATACTCGGTATTGCGTATCTCTTTTAGTAAGGGCGCGTTGACGAGCACTGATTTTGAAAAACGAAGCGCAGAAAAGGAAAGATTAAAAAGCGTCTTATATTCAGCAGAACGCAAATTTTCTAAATAAAATTCGCCGTCCATATCGACGTTTTCCTTGCAAAGAGCAAAGGATTTGCGAAGCAGAGGGTTAAGGTCGTCCTTATCAAAATACGAAATATTCCCGACCGCATTGCATATCAATTCAGAAACGTAGTTTTTTCCGCAAGCGGGAGGCGCTGCAACTAAAATCATTTTTTTCATTATGATATCACCATAAAAGCCGTTGTTTTTTGTAAAAGCAAAATCTGTACGCAATTATATGATATCACGAAAGCGTGGTAAAATCAATTTACACAATAGACTTGTTTTTATAAAAAATGGACATATTGATTGAAAAATTAAAAGAAGTGTGCTATAATGAAAGCGGCAAAATGAAAATGGGGAGGATTGGGTTTGAAAATTCTTTTTAAGCAGCCGGAAAACGATTGGTACTGCAGCAAAAACGGGCTGGAAGAATTCGGCATTTTACAATGCTTTATGAAGCGAATTACCTCAAAGAACGATAAGCTCAATATTACGAGAAAAAGACATTTTCATAAGGGCGTCGAGGTGCATATTATCAAGAAGGGTTACCAAATCTATGAGATTGAGGGAGAGAGCGTGGGGCTCGACGAGGATAGCTGCCTCTTGATTTCACCGCTATCGCATCACACAGTGGTGGGGGAAGCGGACGAAACGGAAAAATATTCGTTTACCTTTGAACTTAAAAGCGGCGGTATGGCGGAAAAGCTTATCTCGGATGCGGGCGCTTATTTTCAGTGCGAGATACCGCTTTCAGCACGGGAGTCTATTGCCTATATTGAGAAAGAAAAAAGAGAAGACAAGCCGTATCATACCGTGATAATTTCTAACCGTGTGCTTGAGTGCATACTTCAAATATTGCGCCAGCTTCCGTCAGCGGTTGCCGAAGCGCCCGCAGAAGAGTGCGGAGATATGCGCACAAAGCTTGCAAAGCAGTATATTGAGGATAACGTTTGCTATGCGCTTTCGGTTGACGAGATTGCCGACTACTGTCACATTGGAAAAAAGCAGCTGACCCGCATATTTTTATCCGACGAGGGATGCACGGTAGCAGAATACGTGCGCAGAGCGCGATGCGCTCATATCGAAAGGCTTCTTGCAGATCCGAAAGAAACGCTTGCCGGGATTAGTGAAAAGATGCATTTTTGCAACGAATATTATTTCAATACGTTCTTTAAGCGCTACGCAGGTATGACACCCGGAGCATATCGCAGGTCGGTTCTCGGAACGCAATAAATTTGCAATATCTACAAGCTGCAATTTTGTTTTTTTGTGACAAAACGGCGAGCCTGTTTCTTTTGGCAAATATTGACTTTCGTTGCAAAGCATTGTATAATTATGATACGCAAAAACACGGGAGGATTTTATGGCAGCGGGATTTAGAATAGAGGATATAGACAAAAATTTTGTGACGGACAAAAGCTTTGACCCGACGGGGCTTAAATTTTATAACGTGCTTGAAAAGCCATTCAAGGTTTACGGTCTTATTTTGCCAACCGATGAAGATAGGCGCTTTTCAAGAGTGCCAAAGGCGATAGCCGATAATACCAGCCACGGAGTTTCGGTGCTTAATTATCATACTGCCGGCGGCCGTGTGAGATTTCGTACCAATTCGAAGAGAATTGCCGTTTTTGCATCTCTTTACCGTGTAATGAAAATGAGCCACTTCGCATTCAGCGGCACGGTGGGTATGGACGTATACGTCAACGGAAAATTTTCAAGAACATTTATTCCGCCTCTTGACGTAGAGGACAGCTTCGCAATGGTAAAAAGCTTTAACGACTCGGAAATGAAAGAAATTCAGCTGAACCTCCCGCTTTATTCGGGGCTTGACGAGCTTCATATCGGTCTTGACGAGGGCGCAATAGTTGAAGAGGGGAGAGGATACGACTATGACAAACCTATCGTTTACTACGGCTCTTCGATAACCCAGGGCGCTTGTGCTTCAAGGCCGGGCAATTCTTACGAGGCGATAATCGAGAGGGAAACAAACTGCGACTATATAAACCTCGGCTTTTCGGGAAGCGCAAAGGGCGAGAAAATCATGGCGGAGCATATTGCGAGCCTCGATATGAAGATTTTCGTTCTTGATTACGACCACAACGCACCGTCCGTTGAAGAGCTTCTTGCAACTCACGAGCCTTTTTACAAAACGGTAAGAGAAAAGCACCCCGACCTGCCTATAATTATTGCAACAAGGCCTGAATGCGCTATGATAGGCACGGAAGAGGCAAAGGAACGCAAGGCTATTATAAGACGCACCTACCTTAACGCAAAGAGACGCAGTGAGAACGTATACTTTATCGACGGCGAGAAGATAATGCGTAAATACGCAGGCGCGGACGGCACGGTTGACGGAATTCACCCTAACGACCTTGGTTTCAGGGGTATAGCAAACGGATACGGTAAAATCATTAAGGAAGCGCTCAAAAAACAAAAATAAGAGCTGCGGCAGCCCATTCAATTTCGGATCTTTCACATATCAAAAAGAACCCGTTTCAAACTTGCGTTTGGAACGGGTTCTTTTGCGTAAATTTATACTGATTTAATTATTCGTTATACAATTCTTTCGGGTCAACTCCGAGAGCTTCGGCTATTGCGAAAAGCTCAATATCGGTGACGGTGCGTGAGAAATCCTCAATTCTTGAAATCGAGCCGCGGCAAATATACACACCGAGAAGCTCGAGCTTGTTTGAGAGCGATTGTTGGCTGATTTTTAATTTTCTGCGAAGCTTTTTCAGGTTTTTGCCTATAAGATTTTTCTTCTCGCTGTCAATTATTCTTGCCATAGTTTTATCCTTATTAGTAGATTTGTCTTGACACAAGACACTTTTTATGATATACTACTTTCGTGAAAATGTTGTCCTATGATAAGACAAAACAAAAAAAGAGGAAAAGGTCTATGGAAACAACGGGGGTTAAAAAAGAAATAGATAAGCTTGGGCGGATATGTATTCCCAAGAAAATGAGAGCTCTTTTCAATCTTGCCGGCGAGGTTGAAATTCGGGTTACAAAAGATGGATTGTTGATAACAAACCCCGAGTATATTCTCGCTTGGAGGTCCGATTACGAGGTGTGAGGAAAACAATATTAAAGAAAGCGCAGAGGGTATCAAATCCTTTTCGTTTTCTTTTTTTATGATAAATATTGACCTTTTGCGTGAAGTGTTGTATAATTAAGATACTCGAAAAAAGGAGCTTTTTTATGGCATCGGTATTCAAAATAGAAGATATAGACACAAACTTTGTGACAGACAAAAACTTTGACCCGACGGGGCTGAAATTTTATAACGTTCTTGAAGCGCCGTTCAAGATTTACGGTCTTATTTTGCCCGATGAGGAAAACAAGTGCTTTTTAAGAGCTCCAAAGGCGGTAGCCGACAATACTAACGGCGGTGTCAGGGAGCTTAACTATCATACCGCCGGCGGACGTGTGAGATTTCGCACGAATTCGGGCAGAATTGCAATTTATGCTTCTCTTAACCATATATCGAGAATGAGCCACTTCCCATTCAGCGGTACGGCGGGAATTGACGTATACGTTAACGGCGAGTTTTTGAGGACCTTTATTCCGCCAAAGGACGTAGAGGAAAAATTCGTAATGATAAAACCCTTTAACGACACCGAGATGAAAGAGGTGCAGGTAAACTTTCCGTTATATTCGGGTGTAAACGAGCTTCATATCGGTCTTGACGAGGGGGCGATAGTAAAAGAGGGGCGTGGCTATGATTATGACAAACCTATCGTTTACTACGGCTCTTCTATAACACAGGGCGGTTGCGCTTCAAGACCGGGAAATTCCTACGAGGCGGTAATTGAGAGGGAAACGAACTGTGATTATATCAACCTCGGATACTCGGGAAGCGCAAGAGGCGAGAAAATCATGGCGGAGCATATTGCCAGCCTTGATATGAAGATTTTCGTTCTTGATTACGATTACAATGCGAAAACGGCGGCAGACCTTCGCAAAACGCACGAGGCATTTTATAAAACGATAAGAGAAAAACACCCCGATATTCCAATAATTATGGCATCAAAGCCCGACTATTCTATAATAGAGGCAAAGGAGCGCAAGGCGATTATAAGACGCACCTATCTTAATGCTAAGAGACGCGGTGAGAACGTATACTTTATCGACGGCGAGAAAATAATGCGTAAATACGCAGGCACAGACGGTACGGTTGAGGGTACACACCCGAACGATTTTGGTTTCAGAGCAATGGCAAAAGGCTTTGGAGATATTATCAAAAAACTCTTAAAAAGCAAATAAGAGTTTACAAAAACAAGCAAAAACACATATTTTAATGCGCTCTCGCATCTGAGGGCGCATTATTTTTTTGTTTCTATTGACAAAACAGTTTTTTTATGTTATAATGTAAACGCGTTTACATAAACAAATTTACATAAGAGGAAACGATATGCCAAAAACAAAGGTAACGAGAGATGTAATACTTGAAGCCGCTCTCAGAATAATAATACGTGACGGGCACGAGGCGCTTAATATTAAGACGGTATCGGCCGAGCTTGGATATTCAACACAGACGATATCCTGGACTTTCGGAAATATGAAGGGCTTTCGTGAGGAGGTTTTGCGTTATGCTCACGAATACGTCAATAAAAAGATGCGCTCCGACTCTACCGATGCTATCGAGGAATACGGACGTGTCGGTATAGTTTATATTGATATGGCATACGACGAGCCTAACCTTATAAGATTTCTTCGCTCGGACGAAAAGCGCTTTCAGGCAGGGGGCGGCTTTGGACAGAGCCTTAACGAAGCCGTTATGCACGAGCGCCACAAGACTTTTGCAAGCCAGCACGGCTGTACGGTAGAAGAGGCGAAGAGCTATATGCTTGATATGATGATATATACACAGGGGCTTGTTTCTGCTATTTTGTCGGGAGTGCTGCGTGTGGAGAGAGCCACGGCGTACAAAATGCTCGCTGCCGTATCAGACAGCCGAATAGAGAGTTTTAACAAGAGGTGATTTGTATGGAAAATATAATTGAGATAAAAAATTTGTCTAAATCATTTGGCGAGGTCAGGGCGGTTTCAGAGCTAAGCTTCTCGGTTAAGCGCGGTGAGTTTTTTGCCTTTCTCGGTGAAAACGGAGCAGGAAAATCCACAACCATTTCTATTATAACGGGCGAATATTCAAAGGACGCAGGCGAGGTTTTCGTTTCGGGCAGTCCTGTTGAGAAATCGGGCGAGGATATAGCGAGAAGGCTCGGCGTTGTTTATCAAACCTCGGGGCTTGACGCGGTGCTTACCGTCAAGGAAACTCTCACATCGCGCGCGGCACTTTACGGAATTTTCGGCGAGGAATTTGAAGATAGGCTTGCCGCTCTTTCAAAAAGGCTTGACTTTGAGGGACTTATAAACCGACAGGTCGGAAAGCTTTCGGGTGGAGAGAAGCGTAGAATAGATATAGCCCGCGCTCTTATTCACAAGCCTGAAATTCTCATTCTCGACGAGCCGACGACGGGACTTGACCCGCAGTCGAGAAGAACTCTTTGGGAGGTTATTCACACTCTTCAAAGGGAAGAGGGGCTTACGGTTTTTTTGACTACTCATTATATGGAGGAGGTAACCGATGCGGACTACGTCGTTATACTTGATAGCGGCAAGCTTAGCGCGGAGGGAACACCTCTTGAACTTAAAAACAGATTTACAAGCGACAGTATAACGGTCTACGGCGTATCAGAGGAAGAGATAAAGACACTCGCAAAGCCGTACGTTGCGGTTGCGGGTGGCTACCGTGTCAATTTATCGGGCACAAAAGAGGCAACCGAATTGATACTCAAAAATCCCGAAATTTTCGTCGATTACGAAATCACAAAGGGAAAAATGGACGACGTATTTCTTGCGGTTACGGGAAAAAGCTTACACGGGGGTGAGGTAAAATGAAAACTCTTTATGCTCTCATAAGACGAAACAACAAGATTTTCTTCAAGGACAAGGCAATGTTTATAACCTCGCTTATAACGCCGATTATTTTGCTTGTTCTCTACGTATCGTTTTTGGCTAACGTGTATAAGGACGCGTTTATGTCGGCAATTCCTGCCGACCTTATCAGCGACAGCTCGCTCGTAAACGGACTTGTCAGCGGTCAGCTCGTGGCATCGCTTCTTGCGGTTTGTTCTGTTACTGTTGCCTTTTGCTCGAATTTGCTTATGGTGCAGGACAAGGTGAGCGGCGCTCGCCGTGACCTTGCGATAGCTCCCGTGAAGAGCACAACCCTCTCGCTTGCGTACTTTTTGTCGAGCGCCTCGGTCACGTTGATTATTTCTCTTGCGGCGCTTTTTGCAGGACTTGTTTATATCGCATTTTCGGGCTGGTATCTTTCTTTTGTTGACGTTTTGCTTCTTATCGTTGACGTCATTTTCCTCGTTCTTTTCGGAACGGCGCTTTCCTCGGTAATCAACTCACGCCTTACAACAAACGGGCAAGCATCGGCGGTCGGCACTATCGTCAGCTCAGGCTACGGCTTCCTTTGCGGAGCATATATGCCGCTTTCAAATTTCCCCGCCGCACTCAGAGGTGTAATTTCATTTTTGCCGGGCACGTACGGCACGTCGCTTCTCCGTACACACGCACAGAGCGGGGTATATTCCGCAATGGAAAAGGAGGGATTTTCACCGGAGGTTATAGAGCAAATCAAGGACTCGACCGACGTAAATCTCTACTTTTTTGACGCACCGGTCAGCATGTTTGTAAAATACCTTATTCTTATCGGCTCGGCACTTATAATCACTCTTCTTTACGTCCTTTTATGCAGATATGAAAGGAAGAAAAGAAAGTAAAAAATATTATCAAGGGAGGCTCTTCATTTAGGCAGAACCCAAAAAGAGCGAAGATTTCGTGAAAAAACACGGTTTCTTCGCTCTAACTTTATTCTTTTGCGTTTTTAAGGTTGAAATTCTTTCGAATTTCTCCTTTTTTGCTCTCCCTTACCTGTTCCAAAAAAAGCCGCAAAAAGTAAGAAACCCCTTGCCGAAAAGGCAGGGGGTTCCTTTTTTATTTTTCACAAAATTGCTTTGTGAGTGTTGCTTGAATAATCAAGCGTTATTCGTGGTAATATTCGAGTGCGATACCCATACCCATAAAGTAAAGGGTAATGTAATCGCCCTGGAATACTTCTGCGGGAGCATCACCCCAGCCCTCGCCGTAAATACCGGTCTGGGCGTCGCTGAATGCAGTTCCGGGGTTAAGCCACATATCATAGGGTGCACCGCTATATTCCTTAGGAACGGGTTGCTGTCCGGCAACAGTCTGGAATACGGGTGCCTGATAGTTTGAGCCTTCAAGGAAGCCTTGGAGATACGGGTTGGTTCCGTTATCGTGCGCCGTCTTGTCTGCGTCATTCTGGTTTAGAACAACCACACCGTCTATCGTGAGCGAGCCCTCGTAATCTGCGTAGCTCGTCGGTGCGCCGCCGCCCATATTAACCATTATCATATTCATAGTGGTAACGCCAGGGATCTTATCTATGCTATTGTAGCTTGCGATAACTCCATCGGGAAGGCTCATCTGAATAAGTCCGTTCATTGCAAGTATCTGTCCTGCAAGCTGAGTCTGGTTAAGAGCAACGAACCAAGCCTCCTGACCGGTTACGTAGGAGTAAAGCTCGGAGTTTTTCACCACAACGTCAGCGCCGCAACGAATGTAAGCTTTGTCAGTTCCCTCCGTCTGCGCGAGAATTACGGGACCGCCGCATTTTGCAAGGCGGGAATTTGTGATATTGATCTTTACGTTTCTGTAATTGTCAACAGGATACCTATCGGGGTAACCGTCTTTGTGTATCTCTCTGTTCACCCAGTTGTTGCTCCATACGAAGATGTGGCCCTGCCAAGCGTTGTAAAGATCGGAATCTGTGATGTTTATTGTTGTAGCATCAGCCTCGGGACAAACGGAAATGAAGAACGCGTGAATATTGGAGTTTATGAGGTTAAGCGTTGTCATAGAGGGTTTCAAGCAAACGAGACCTCTCATGTGACGCTCGGAAGCTGACTGGTCGTTAGAGTTGGGGTCGTTATCGCGGAAGAACATATCATAGACGTTGGCGTTGATTCTTTCTTCGTTGTACTCACCTTCGGGCGCCCAGTTAAGATCGGGTTTAGATCCGAAATAGAACAAAGCGCTTCCGGAAAGTCCGTCGATATTACCTGCGTCAGCTTCCTTAGCAACAACGCAAGGAAGATTATAGGAGAAAATTCCGAAGTAGTTACCGTACATTGAGAAGGAGGTGTCCCAGCTTTCAAAGGCGTAGCGATAAAGCGAAACCTGGTCGTAGAACTCTTCCACGCCTTTTCCGTCCTTATTTGTGTAGGGGTAGAAATATTCGGGCGGAAGGTCCGCGGGCTTAATATCGATATTGTCGTGAATAACTATACCGTTAAAGGTTTCGGGGCGAACGATTTCATGAAATTCAAGGAAGTCGTTAACAGCTTTAAGCTGAGATAACTCACCTTCGGTATCCAACAAATGAGTTAAGTCCATATCATGGTTGGTAATAAGGTTGAGCTCTTTTGCGTCGTAGATATTGTAAGCGTCAACTACGGTTACGGTATGCTCACGCCAGCAATCTTCGGGATTAACGCAGTTGTTCGCCGGGCGAATTCTTAACTTGAAGGTCTTGCCGGTTGCAACTCCGTCAACGAAGTCGTAGCTGTTTTTCATTTCGTCAACGATAACGTACGCATCACGCGCAGCTCCTTTGGAAAGTAATATCTCGTTGCCGTCTTCAATTATGTATACTTCAACTTCGCTTTCAACGTTCTTTCCGCTTTTTGCTTTGATATTATCGTAGTCGTCAAGCTCGAGAAGTTCAAGATAGAAGTAATATTTGTTGTCGTCACCAACAACGTAGGCGTTATCCTGATCCTTGAAGTTAAGCTTGTAGGTCTCTCTTGAAACGAGAGAGTCGGGCAAGGAAACTCCGAATATCAATGCGTCGCTATCCGGATCGTCGGCAACGACTGTGATTATAACGCCGTTTTCCATAGTTTCATCGTCTTTCTCGTACTGAACGTACTTGCCCTTGTAGCTTATCTGAATTACGTAAGTGCCTGCGACATCGACGTTAAGATTACCTTCGGCTATATCTATGCCATTTTCGATATATACGTAAGTGTAGGCTTGGTTAGTGTATTCAACTCTCAATCTGAGCTGGTCGTATGAGAGATCCTGTCCAACTATTACGCTTGAGCTGAAGGTTTCGGGATCTATCGTTACCTTTGCGATATCAATAACCGTGATGATAATACTTGCAGTAGGATCAAATCTGGGATCCGGCGCTTCGAGGTCTTCGGTAAACTTAAATACGAAGCCCTGGTCACCGGGTTCTGTGGTGCTGATGTTCTTTATTTTAAGGTGATCGTCGTCGTTTCCGATAATGTAAACGTATTCGTTGCCAAGACTGTCGTTATAGATTACGGTGAGCTTAGTCTTGTTCGTATCAACATAGTCGCCAACGTAAACAATGCCGGGAACGGTGCCGTTAAGACCGTGAACCTGACTTGCGGTCATAACCTCAATGGTTGCGCTCGTGCTGACACCGGCGTAGCTTACCGTAACCGTTCTCGTACCGCCCATACGTAAGAACAAGGTGGGAATAGCGGGGTGCTGTACGGGTACAACGGTATCTGTGTAGGTGAGGCTGAATGCCGCGCCAAGCTCGCTTGCTTTTTTATACTCGGTGTTACCGTTAGACCAGGTTATTGCTATCTGGACGTCGGATTTGTTGATATCGGAATATCCGTATCTTACAACAGTGGGCAAGCCGGATACTACCGCAATAGAGGTTACCTCTCTTAC
>JAZNCB010000010.1:0-18470 GCA_046156285.1 Eubacteriales bacterium
CCGCTCTTTTGGGGTTCTGCCTAAATGAAGCAGTCCCTTTTTTGTGCAAGGAATTATTTTTCCAAATTCCTTATGTAGTGAAATATATACTGTTGCGCAACTCCCGCATATCTGCCAAGCGCAGTATGGTCAAGGTGCCCGTCAAAGTACTCGTCGATAGCGCGCTTCATCCACACGTCGATAGGGAATGCTTCGAGATTTGAAAAACCGAAAAGAGCGACACAGGAGGCGACCTTTTCTCCGACACCCTTGATTTTCATAAGCTCGCCCTTTGTGTACTCATACGAACGCGCGGCGGCGATTTTTTCGAGATTGACCGCACCCGTGTCAACTTTTTCGGCACAGTCAACAAGATATTTGTATCTGAAACCGGGCTTTGAGGAGAGGAGCTTTTCGGGATTTTTGCGCACGTCACTTGCCGTAGGAAAGGTGTAGCATATACCGCACTTTTTGCATATTTCTTCACACGGGACGGCATCTGTTTTGCCAAGCGGGCATTTTTCACAGCTTTTTTGCAAACTAATATTTACACCGTATTCGGCGGAAATTTCGCGGATTATCTTTCTTATTCTCGGGATATTGTTGTTTTGGGAGATGATAAACGAGAAAAGAGTTTCCCATTCGTCCTGCTTTAATATCGCAATGCCCTTAGCCTTTTCTGCCGCTGCGCGAAGCCACTCGGAATCCGTTCTTTTGACTATATCCTCGCGTATTTTTTCGTAGTCGGTATTAAGCGAAAAATAGGGGATTATTTTACTCTCAAACTCTTCGTCGGAAACGTCGTAGAAAATTAGCTCACCCGGCTTTCTTTGCCCAACTCTTACAAGAAGTCCGCCAAAAACCGTCGCGTATTCGACGTATTCATTTTCTCTTTTGATAAGCTCGTATCTGAAACACTGACCGCACTCAAAGGTGTCGTAAAGGCTATAAAAACCAAGTCCCGATACGACGATAGCCTCGCCGTTTTCCGAAACTTTTTCTCTTTTGTAAAACATTTTGTGTCTACCCCTTGAAAAATCGCTTTTTTTATAGTATAATTATTACGTATATATTTTAACATATTTATTAAATCTTTTCAAGGTTGTGGAGAAAATTTATGGAGCAAATTTATACCATACCCGTCAATGAGGCGTTTGACGAGGTAAATTCCAAAAAAGAATGCGGTTGTCCTTTCTGCGTGCTTTACAGAAAGCTTCAAAACGATGAAATTGATATAATACTTGGAGCTTCAATGATGGAGCCTGATATAAGAATGAAAACTAACGAGCAGGGCTTCTGCCTTACTCACTACAATATAATGTTAAGGCGCAAAAGAATGCTTGGTATGGGCCTTATGCTTGAAAGCCATCTTGCCGAGGTTGAGAAGAAAATCGACGGACCGACCTTGCTTGGCAACAAGGCGCAGGCGAGCATTACCGCAATAGACAAGCTTAACTCGGACTGCTATGTTTGCTCACGTATAAAGAGAAATCTCGATGCAATGATTTCCACTGCGGTTTACCTTTTTGAGACAGACCCGAATTTCGTGCCGAAATTTAACGGCGCGCCGTATTTCTGTCTGCCGCATTACAAGGCAATGCTTGAATACGCATCAAAGAAAATGTCGAAAAGAGCCTTCAAGGAGCTTTATAAATCTGCTCACGAGACCGAAATGAGTTACGTAAAATCCCTTACGGGAGACGTTTCGTGGTTTTGCAAAAAGTTTGATTACAGATATGATGAAGAACCGTGGTACAATTCCAAGGATTCGGTTCAAAGAAGTATAAAATTCTTGTCGGGCGAGCTCGGCATAGACGACTAACGGGGAGGGGAAAACGAATGGTTATTAAGAAAATCAACATAAAAAGCTTCGGTATGATTACCGATATGACGCTTGAATTTTCATCGTCCATAAACGTCGTTGAGGGACAAAACGAGGCCGGAAAAAGCACGATGGCGGCATTTATCAAGTATATGCTCTACGGCTTTGATAACGAGGGGGATAAGGAAGCTCTCTCGGAACGTGACAGACGCATAAACTGGACGACGGGAAGAGCGGAGGGCTCAATGACAGTGCTCGTTAAGGGTAAGGAGTATCTCATTACCCGTTCAACCGTACTTGCGGAGAGCGACGGACACAGGTCTTATAAAGAGGACTCGGCTATTATCGACCTTGAAACAGGCTCGCCCGTATTTGGCAAGGTGCCTGCCGGAGAGGTTTTCTTCGGTGCAAGCCGTGAGCTCTTCGAGAATACTGCATTTGTCGGTCAGATAGGCGATTCAAAAATCAACGAGGGCTCTGTTAAGGAGTCTATTGAGAATATTCTTTTCTCGGGCGCTGAGAGTATAAACAACCAAAGAGCCGCAGCAAAGGTTTCTGTCAAGATGGAAACTCTCTTACATAAGAACGGTATGGGCGGAGTAATCTACGACCTTATGCGTCGCTCTGAGGAATTTGAGGAAAGATTTAAGGAAGCTGACGAGGACAACAAGAAAATTCTCGCAAAGGAAGCAAAGCTTCACGAAATCAAGGAGCTTCGCCGTCTTGAAGTCGACAGGCAGGAGAGATTTATCGACCTTGATGCTTGTTACAGAAACGTGCTTATAATTCAGGACTTCGACCGACTTCACGAGCTTGAAGCGGAGTACGATGCAAAGTGCGAGGAATATAATAGGTTCGTTGCGGATAACGTGAGAGCAGATTTCACTCCGACAAACCAATATCTCACCGATATTGCAGTAGCAAGACGAGGAGTTGACGATGCTTACAAGGCACTCGTAGAAGCAAACGATACCTACACGGCAGAGAAGAATGCGATAGGTATTACAAGAGAAATTGAGGGAGCTATCGAGCTTTGCGATGAGGCAGGCGGTGAAGAGACGGTTACAAAGACCGCAAAGAAGACGAAATTCACTATGGCAAAGCTTATTGCAGGTGTTATCGGAGCATCTCTTGTAGCCGTAGCGGCGCTCGTTCTTGAAATAGTAGCCTCGGGCGCGCTTGCAGGTGCTCTTGCGAGAGTAGGATTTGGTGTTCTCGGAGCGCTCGGACTTATTGCGGCAGGATTTGCGGCATATCTTTACACACAGAATAAGGCAAAGCTCATATCTCTTCAAAAGAGGTTTTCAACTACCTCTTATCAGGAGCTCTTTGAGAAAATAAACGTAATCGCTGAGGCACGCAAAAAGCGCGACGGTATGATAAGGTCCACCGAAAACGCGCGCGTTGCGCTCGAAGATGCAAAGGTAAGATATGAGGAGGCGAAAAACTCGCTTCTTGAAGTTATCTTGCGTTGGGGCGGCGAGCCTCCCGCATCCGGACTTAACGATTATCTTGATGCGCTTGAAACGGAGGTGCGTGAATTTCTTGCAAAGGAAAATGAGCTTCTCGGTGAAAAAACAACTCTTGAAATCAAGGTGCGCGAGCTTCGCGGACACCTTTCAGGCAAGAGCGAGATAGATATCAGAGCGCAGGTTTCACCACTTAAAAGAAAGGTGCTCAGCGACATTGAGCACGAAACGATACTTGATGGTATCGAGGATTCAAAGCTTAAAATAGCGGCGCAGGACATTCTTGCAGAGGAGGTTGAGAGGGAGCTTTTCGACCTCAAAACCAAGGCTACCGACCCCGGTGAGCTCTATTCAAAGATGCAGGCTAACGATTCGAGAATAGAAGAGCTCAAAAAGCAGCACAAGGCGTGCTACGTAGCGCTCAAAGCAATAGAAAATGCAAGCGACAATCTCCGTCTTGAAATCTCTCCGCGTCTTGGAGAGTATTCAACCTCGCTTATGGAGATTATGACGAATAAAAAATACTCCTCGTTTGACGTCAGCGACGGACTTAAGGTTACGTTCAGCGACGCGCTTGGAGAAAACAAATCGGTAGATTTCCTCTCGGGAGGAACGCGCGACCTCGCTTACGTTGCGGTTCGTATGGCACTTATAGATATGCTCTATACCGAGAAGCCTCCGATTTGCTTTGACGAGAGCTTCGCTCATCAGGACAACGTAAGAGCAAAGGCAATGATGAGAGCTATCGGTAAGCTTTCAGACGAGGGCAACCAGAGCTTTATCTTTACCTGCCGTGCAAGAGAGGGTACTCTTGCAACGGAAATTTCAAAGACCGCAGAAGTATTCAAGCTTTCAAGCTCGGAAGAGTTAATATAACGAGAGGGACGCAAAATGGCTGAAAAGAAGAGAATACTCGTTATAGGAAGCTCCAATATGGATCTTTCGCTTAATATGTACAAGCTTCCCGCGGCTGGCGAAACCCTCACGGACGACGGCGGTGTTGCATACACCCCGGGCGGTAAGGGTGCGAATTCCGCCATAGCCTTTTCAAAGCTTTTTGCAGACACGGTATTTCTTACCAAGCTCGGAGCTGACCTTCACGGTCAGAAGCTCTACGGCTTTTATAAGGAAATGGGGCTTAACACGGCTTATATAAAGGTAGACCGTGAAAACCAGACGGGCTTTGCCGCAGTGATCAAAGAGGGTGACGGGCAGAACAGAATTATCTACTATCCGGGCGCAAACAGAAATCTTACGAGAGAAAATCTCGAAGAAGCCTTTTCCTCCGAGCCCGATGCGGTTTATCTTGGCTTTGAGGTATCGTTTGAAACCGCGCTTCTCGCAGCAAAGATAGCCGAAAGCCGTCGAATTCCGATATTTGTTGATGCAGCGCCTGCGAGCGCCGAATACAACCTCGAAGCTTTTCCTGAGGTGGAGATATTCAGCCCGAACGAAACCGAAACCGAGATATACACGGGTATAAATCCGCTTGGAGCAGAAAGCTCGCTTCGTGCGGCGCTTGCGCTTTGGAAAAGAGTTAAATGCAAGTATATCGTCTTGAAGCAGGGAAGCCGCGGAGCTTTCATCTATGATGGAAAGCATTACAGTATGATACCTGCATACAGACCTGACAAGGTAGTCGACACCACGGCCGCCGGAGATGCGTTTACCGCCGCTTTGACCTTGAAGTATCTTGAAACCGACGGTGATATCGTTCTGGCAACGAAATTCGCCGCCGCAGTCGGTGCGCTCACGGTTTCGAAAAACGGTGCGTCCTCGTCGATTCCGACCTTAAATGAGGTAACCGATTTTCTTAACAGACAGTACGTATAATCGAGGTAGGAGTAGCTTTATGAATTACGTTTTTTCAGAAACAACCTATCCGTCAAAGGACGGAATTCATACAATTTATGCCGAAATATATACTCCGAAGAACTGTGAGCCAAAGGGTATTATTCAAATCTCACACGGAATGATAGACTACGTCGGCAGATACAAAAGACTTGCTGAGTTTCTTACGGGTGAGGGCTATATCCTTGCAGGAAATCACCACATAGGACACGGACGCAGTGCCGGTAGCGAGGAGGATTTCGGATTTTTTGGTGAGGAATCGGGAATCAACACTATTCTTCGCGATATGCACGCAATGAATAAATATCTTCGCGAAAGATTTCCAAATCTTCCGCTCTTTATCCTCGGACACAGTATGGGCTCGTTTATAACGAGACTTTACGTTGAGCGCTATCCGCATAGCTTAAAGGGTGTTATCATTCACGGAACGGCAGGCAGAAACCCTGTTCTTCCGTTTGGCAAGGCACTTGCCTCGCTTGTTGCGTTTTTCCGCGGAAACAGATACCGCAGCGCCTTGATACATAAGCTTGCGCTCGGAGGATATAACTCTAAATTTCCGAAATCAGAGGGTGAGTTTGCCTGGCTTACGAGAGACGTGGCACTTGTCGAGGACAGAAAAACCGATAAATATACCTCGTTTGCCTTTACCGTATCGGCCTTTAAGGACCTCTTCACAATGCTTGGTGCTTGTAATACGGACAAGTGGTTTTCGGAGTATCCAAAGGAGCTTCCCACACTTATTATGAGTGGAGATATGGACCCCGTCGGCAATTACGGAAAAGGTCCTGACTTCGTTTACAAGCGCCTTCTTCTTGCAGGTTGCAGAAGCGTGGACATAAAAATGTACGAGGGCGCGCGTCACGAGCTATTTAACGAAACGAACAGAGAAGAGGTCTTTTCGGACATTCTCTCTTGGGTAAAGGGTATAAAATGATAAAAGCTCTCGCAATTACAGGACCAACCGCATCAGGTAAAACTGCGATTTCATTAGAAATTGCAGAGCTTGTATCGGGCGAGATTATCTCGTGCGATTCCATGCAAATATACCGCAATATGAATATCGGCACGGCAAAGGCAACAGACAAAGAACGTCAGACGGTGCCTCACCATATGCTTGATTTTCTCTCTCCTCTTGAAAATTACAGTGCAGAGGCATATCGCATAGATGCAATGCGGGTGGCACGTGAGATTTTTTCACGAGGCAAAATGCCGATTTTCGTCGGCGGAACGGGGCTTTATATCGACACACTTCTTCGTGCGGAGTGCGAAAAAGCACCCGAAAGCGATCCCGAATACAGAGAAAAAATTTTAGCCTCAATAAAGGACGAGGCTGATATAGATGCGCTTTGGCAAAGGCTTTACGAGTGCGACCCGTCCTCAGCCTTGGCAATTCATAAGAACAACGTAAGGCGTGTTATAAGGGCGCTTGAAATTTTTGAGCGCACTGGAAAGACTAAAAGCTATTTTGACGAAATTTCCAAAAGCAAAAATTCGGAAATTGAAATAGAAATGCTCACCCTCGACTTTCACGACCGTGAGAACCTATATTCAAGAGTTGACAAAAGAGTTGACGCAATGCTTGATATGGGGCTTTTAGCCGAGGTATCGGCGCTCTGCGAAAGTGGTGAGTTAAGGGACGGCACGACGGCATCTCAGGCCATCGGCTATAAAGAAATAATATCACATCTGCGCGGTGAGATAAGCCTTGACGAAGCTGTCGAGCTTATAAAGCTTTCGACAAGACGTTACGCCAAGCGCCAGCTTACCTGGTTTCGCCACGCGGAGGGCGCATACCGACTTTATCTCGATGACGAGAGCGGTAAAATGCGCAACAAAGCAGACGTCATAAAAGAAGCGATAGAATTCGCAAGTAAAACAAAGGATAATTAAATGAAATCAAACGAAATAAGAAGAGAGCTTGAAAACGGCGCTCTCGCAAAATACAAAGGCTTATACAAGGATTTAGAGAAGCAAACCGAAAGATTTATAAAGGCGATAGATGCCTTTGAGAGAAACTATGGCGGGAATAGAGAGGTATCGGTATTCTCCGTGCCGGGAAGAAGCGAGATTTCGGGAAACCATACCGACCATAATAACGGTGTCGTTCTTGCAGGCTCAATAGACAGAGATATAATCGCAGTAGCCGCGAAAAACGACGATAACGTAATAAGATTTTTCTCCGAGGGTTATCCCGAGGACATAGTTGAAATATCAAAGACAGACGATCCCGAAAACTTCGAAAACTATACCTCTGCGGCGCTTATCGCAGGCGTTGTTCGAGGATTTATAAACAACTCGTACGCGGTTGGCGGATACGACGTTTACGCAACCTCAGAGGTTTTGAAGGGTAGTGGAATTTCCTCATCTGCCGCCTACGAGGTTATGATAGGAAATATCCTCAACTATTTCTATTCGGACGGAAAAATACCGAATACCGCCATCGCTTCAATTTCAAAGTACGCGGAAAACGTTTTCTTTGGCAAGCCCTCGGGACTTATGGACCAGATGGCATGTGCCGTTGGAGGATTTGTCTACATAGATTTTGAAGATTCGGACGCCCCCAAGGTAGAGCCGATATCCTTCTCGCTTTCCGAGGCGGGATATTCGCTCGTTATAGTTAACACACACGGCAGTCACGCAGACCTCAATGACGATTATGCCGCAGTGCCGGGTGAGATGCGTGCCGTCGCAAAGCTTCTTGGCAGAGAGGTGCTTCGCGGACTCTGCGAGGAGGACATAATTAAGAATATAGGAAACCTCAGAAGACTTGTCGGTGACAGAGCGGTTCTTCGCGCGCTTCACTTTTTGCGCGAGAATGAGAGAGTTGGCAAAATCAAGTCAGCGCTCGTAAATTCAAATGTCGAAGAGTTTCTTAACAATATAAGAGAGTCGGGACGCTCATCGTTTGAGTATCTGCAAAACGTGTATACCACGCAAAATCCAAAGGAACAGGGGCTCTCACTCGCTCTTGCGCTTACCGAGGGCTACCTCGCAGGTAAGAGCTTTGCCGCGCGCGTGCACGGCGGCGGATTTGCAGGTACTATTCAGGTCTTTATAAAGCAAGAAGACATTTCGGGCTACGTCGATTATATAAATAATATATACGGCGAGGGCTCTGCACAAATATTCGATATAAGAGCGGTCGGAGCAACGAAATTGTTCTGACGTACGGTTTATCGTACAGTAAACGGTGTAAAATTAAAACGTAATCGAAAATAAACAGTCGCTTTGCGACGGAATGGAGAAAAATATGGCAACAAAAAAGGCACAGGTTTCTGAAAAGGCAGTAGTATCCGATAAAAAGGCGGCGGTTGAAACCGTAATGTCGAGAATTGAACGTGAGTGCGGTAAGGGCTCTATTATGCGCCTTGGCGAGAACTCAGCGCTTAACGTTTCGGCAGTTTCCACGGGCTCGCTCTCACTTGACTTCGCTCTCGGAATAGGCGGTATTCCAAGAGGAAGAATTACCGAAATATACGGTCCTGAATCATCAGGTAAAACAACGATAGCTCTTCACGTAATCGCAGAGGTTCAAAAGGAGGGCGGAGAAGCGGCATTTATTGATGCTGAGCACGCGCTTGACCCGGTCTATGCAAAGAAGCTTGGAGTAGATATAAATAATCTTCTTGTCTCCCAGCCCGATTGCGGAGAGCAGGCTCTTGAAATTGCCGAGACTCTCGTTAACTCAGGCGCTATTGATATTATCGTAATCGACTCGGTAGCCGCTCTCGTTCCCCGTCAGGAAATCGAGGGTGATATGGGCGCATCTCACGTAGGTATTCAGGCGCGCCTTATGTCTCAGGCAATGAGAAAGCTCTCGGGCGCTATTGCAAAATCAAACTGCATCGTTATCTTTACAAACCAGCTTCGTGAGAAGGTAGGCGTTATGTACGGCAACCCCGAGGTTACGACGGGCGGTCGCGCGCTTAAATTCTACGCATCGGTTCGTATTGACGTAAGGCGCGCAGAGGTTCTTAAAAACGGAACAGAGGTTTACGGCTCTCACACCAAGTGTAAGGTTGTTAAAAATAAGGTAGCTCCCCCCTTCAAAACCGCAGAGTTTGATATTCTCTACGGCTCGGGTATATCAAAGGCGTCAGAGATTATCGATATGGCTATCCAGCTCGAAGTAATTGAGAAGAGCGGCGCTTGGTTTTACTACAACGGTGACAAGCTCGGACAGGGTAAGGACAACGTAAGACGTCTTATCGAAACCGATAAGGAGCTTATGGCTACTCTTGAAGCGGTTGTTCGCGAAAAGGTTAAGAACGCACCTCTTGACGAGGAAGCACTCGGCAACGACGACGATTTTGAAATCAACGATTTTGACGAGGAATAATAAATAATTTTAAGGACCGCGCATTTTGTGGCGGTCCTAAGCTGCGTTTATGCTTTTTGGGGGTTTTGTTTTGAAGGTAATTTATGTGAAAGAGGCGGCTTTTAGCGGCTATCTGAAAATAGGCATTTTCTTTGACGGAGAAAAGCGCTCGTTTTTTATCAGCGCTGAGCAATATAAGGAAATCGGTGAGATTTCTGTCGGCGATTACGTGACACGGGAGGTGCTTTCAAGCCTCGAATACTGTGACACCCTATACCGCGCAACTCTCAAAGCAATGCGTATTCTTTCCTACGGTGACAATAGCGAAAGAATGTTAAAACGTAAATTAAAGTTAGCGGGATTTTCGTCCGAGATAACCGACGAGGTAACCGAAAAAATGCTCTCGCTCGGATATATAAACGCCGCTCGCCAGCTTGACCGACTTGTTTCGGTTGCTGTCAATACCTCAAACCTCGGAAAAAGAAAAATTCTCCCGAAGCTTATTGCGAAGGGATATACGAGAGCCGATATCGAGAAGGCAATAGAGAGGCTTGTTTCATCGGGCGAGATAGATTTTTCTCTCGCTATGCAAAGGCTTCGTGCAAAGCTTCCCGAGGAAAGCTCGGACGAGGAAATCAAAAAATATTTATATAAGTTTGGACACAACGTATGTTTAGAAGATTTATAAGCTATTACAGACCGCATATCAAGCTTTTTACCCTTGACATGATAGCCGCACTCATAGTTGCCGCGGCAAGTCTCTTTTATCCGACAATAGCAAAAAATATCGTAAATATCTACGCGCTTGACGATACTCCGAAGCGCCTTATCTTCTGGTCGCTTATCCTGCTTGGAATATATATTATCAAGGCATATTTCAGCTACTTTATGGGATATTACGGACACGTGGTCGGTGTGCGAATGCAGGCGGATATGCGTCGCGACCTCTTTACGAAGTATCAGAAGCTTCCGTTTTCATATTTTGACAATCACAAGACGGGCGACCTTATCTCCCGACTTACAAACGACCTTTTCGAAGTGTCGGAGCTTGCGCACCACGGACCTGAGAACCTGTTTCTTTGCGTCCTTATGCTCGTTGGCTCGTTTATAGTGCTCGTAAACATAAACCTGCTTCTCACCTTGATTATGTTTGCGATAATACCGTTTATAGTTCTCTTTACCGTTCTTTCAAGAAATAAAATGATGTCGGCAATGAGAGCTTCGAGAGTTGAAATGTCATCAATCAACAGCACTCTTGAAAATTCTATCGGCGGTATAAGAGAAACCAAGGCGTACGTGGCAGAACACTCTGAAATGTGCAAGTTCAATTCGACGAACAAGCGCTTTTTGAAGCACAGAACAGAGGCAATGTTCGCACTTGGATTTTTCCATTCGATAATGCAGTTCCTTACCGACCTGCTTTATCTTGTAATCATCTTTATCGGCGGACTTTTCCTTTACTATAACAAAATCAACGTCGGTGAGTTTACTGCGTTCATACTTTATATCAGTATGTTCCTTGACCCGATAAACCGCTTCGTAACACTTTTCGAGCAGCTTCAAGAGGGAATGTCGGGCTTTGTCCGCTACAGTGAGATAATGAACGAGGCTGAGGAGGTTGACAACGGTACTGTCGAGCTTTCCGAGGTTAATGGCAATATTGAGTTTTCAAACGTTTCGTTTGGATATTCCACAACCGAAACGGATAGGCTGGTTATATCAAACCTCAACCTTAAAATCAAGGCGGGCGAAACACTTGCTCTTGTTGGTCCGTCGGGCGGAGGAAAGAGTACGCTTTGTAATCTTATCCCGCGCTTTTACGATATAAATTCGGGAAAAATCACCCTTGACGGTGTGGATATAAAGGACGTAAAGCTTTCGAGCCTCAGGGCAAATATCGGTATCGTTTCGCAGAATATATTCCTTTTTGACGGTACGATAAAGGAAAATATCGCATACGGTGCAGACGGCGCAACCGACGAGGAGATAATCGAAGCCGCGCGCCGCGCAAATATACACGAGTTTGTCGAAACCTTAAAGGACGGCTACAACACCGAGGTCGGCGAGCGAGGTGTCAAGCTTTCGGGCGGACAGAAGCAGAGGGTTGCAATAGCAAGAGTGTTCCTTAAAAATCCTAAGCTCCTTATACTTGACGAGGCGACGAGCGCGCTCGATAACGTTACCGAAATGCAGATTCAGTCATCGCTTGAAGAGCTTTCTCGCGGAAGAACGGTTATCGTTGTCGCTCATAGACTTTCAACAGTCAAGAATGCCGACGAAATCGTTGTTATTGATGCAAAGGGTATCGTAGAGTCGGGAACTCACGACGAGCTTCTTTCGTTTGACGGAGAATATAAGAGGCTTTATTCATATCAGTTCAAAAGCCTTGCCGACTAAAACACCGCTGCCTGAACGGTTGGCGGCAAAACTCTTATAATGCTCTTGTTTATATAATCAAAATCTCTGAAAAAGCATTGACAAAACAAGCATAAAATGATATTATATTGAATAGAAATAAAACATTTTCAGGAGGAAAATCATGTATCTTTATAAGGATATCACAAAAATTCGCAAGAATGCGAAATTCGTTCTCGAAGAGATTGCAGAAGCAAAGAAGGGTGACGATATTATCGTTATCGCAGACAGCGAGTCTTACACCAATGCCCGCGCTCTTTGCGACGTAGCTCGCGAGTGCGGCTGCAACGCGGCAATAATCGACGTTGATATGTACGGCGGCGAGGAGGGGTACGACCACATTCCGATTATGAAGCCCGTAAGACAGGCAATTTTGCACGCAGACATCTCCTTTATGACAACACCTCAGATGAAGACCGGCTTCGGTACTTATCTTGGCGCGCAGAGCGACGGTGACGAGTCTCTTCTCGGCAAGAACAAGCGCTTCACCTTTGAGCATAGCGGTATGGAGCTTTGGGATATCAATCGTGAAGAGGTTATGGCTAACAGAACAAGAGCTCTCGCTCTTCATAACTGGGTTAAGAACGGTAAGGAAATCAGAATTACCACAAAACGCGGAACCGATCTCACCTGCGATCTTACAAAGGGACTTGATGCGGCATACCCCGTTATGGGTATCATTCCTTTCTACTCCGAGGTTGCGGTTATCCCCTCGTTCAATACTGTAAACGGAGTTGTAGTTGCTGACGGTGCTTCTGAGCGTACAAGACACCAGAGAGACTTCCCAATTCGTCCTAATATGCCTACTCACAACGAGCTTTACAAAGAGCCCTTTAAGCTTGTATTCAAGGATAGCTATCTTGTAGATTATTCCGGTGATCCCGTTCAGGTTGAGCGTCTTCGCGTTCTTATGGACGAGGTTGACCCCAAGCCTGACCTTTGCGATGAAATCGGTCTTGTAACAACCACCTCTCCCGAAAACAATATGTACGGCTGGAAGGTTGACGGAACGCACCAGAACAACTGTATCCACGTTGCTATCGGAAACAACCGTCGTCGCGGTGAAATTATTCACTCAACCGAGCACATCGACTTTGACGTTCACGAGCCTACCATTTACATAGACGGCATCTGCATTATGACAAACGGCAAATTTGATGATGAGGTAATCCTCGCTCACGGTAAGTGAGTTTTACGATAAACAAAAAACTACAAACAAAAAACGCTTTGAAAATTCAAAGCGTTTTTTCTTATGCGTTGCAGTACAACGCCTATACCTTAAAGGTTATGTCACCGTAGGTCGGCATAGGCCATGCCTCGCGCGCGGTGAGAAGCTCCATTTCGTCAACAACCTTGCGAAGAGAGAGCATCTTGGCCTCAACGGTATCCTTGTAGTAGTTTGCGGCTTCCTCGTCGCACTTCTTTGTGAGCGCTTTCTTTTCAGCCTTGTCAAGAGCGTTGTAGGCATCGTAGGTCTTTCCGAGAAGGTCGGAGAGCTTTTCGATAATGTCGCACTCGCAGGAAACGTTGATATTCTTTACAGCCTCGCGTTTTTCGTTTACCGCGGTGGAAAGCTCACCAATATATCTTGAAACGGCAGGGATAATATCACGAACCGTCATTTCAAGCATAGTTCTTGCCTCAATATTCTTAATCTTGCGATAGTTTTCAAAGAATATTTCACGGCGGGAGCGCATTTCGGTCTCACTCATTACGCCAAATCTCTCAAAGAGGGCAATGTTCTTCTCGTCGGTGAAATGAGCATAAGCCTCGGGAGAGGTCTTGAAGTTTGAAAGACCGCGACCTTTCGCTTCGATTTCCCACTCTGCTGAATAGGAGTTGCCTGCAAAAAGAACTCTCTTGTGCTTTTTGAAGGTTTCTGCAAGAAGCTTTGTAAGTGCCGCATCGAAGTCCGCCTTGCCGTCAAGCTTGTCCGCAAACTCCTTAAACGAGTTCGCAACTGCGGTATTGAGAACGATATTCGCAAGCGCAATGTTCTGTGACGAGCCAACCATTCTGAATTCAAACTTGTTACCGGTAAATGCAAACGGAGAGGTTCTGTTTCTGTCGGTCGTGTCCTGTCTTATTGTCGGAACAGAGGGAACGAGCGACATATATTTGGTATCCTTTTTCGAGTAAACCGAGCCGTCTATAATCGAGTCGATAATAGTTTCAAGCTCGTCGCCGAGGAATATCGAAATTATAGCGGGAGGAGCTTCGTCACCGCCGAGACGGCAGTCGTTTCCTGCGGTAGCCGCAGAAATTCTGAGAAGATCCTGATAGTCGTCAACCGCCTTAATAACAGCGGCAAGCATAGTCAAGAAAAGCTTGTTTTCAGCAGGCTTCTTTCCGGGCTTCAAAAGGTTTGCGCCCGTGTCTGTGCCGATAGACCAGTTGTTGTGCTTACCTGAGCCGTTTATTCCCGTAAATGGCTTTTCTGCAAGAAGACACGCCATTTTGTACTTAGGCGCAAGTCTTTTCATAAAGTCCATTGTGAGAAGGTTGTGGTCGACTGCAATATTCGTTGTCGAGAAAATGGGGGCAAGCTCGTGCTGCGAGGGAGCGGCCTCGTTGTGCTTTGTCTTTGAGGAGATACCAAGCTTCCAAAGCTCCTCGTCAAGCTCCTTCATAAAAGCGCTTACTCTTTCGGGAATAGCTCCGAAATAATGGTCTTCAAGCTCCTGTCCCTTAATCGCGGGAGCGCCGAAGAGTGTTCTTCCGCAGTAGAAAAGGTCACGGCGAGCCTTGAAATCCTCCTCGTCGATGAGGAAGTATTCCTGCTCTGCGCCAACGGTGGGTGTAACCCTTTTCGTCTGGGTATCGCCAAAAAGGCGGAGAAGTCTGAGAGCCTCTGAGCTTATTGCGTCCATTGAGCGAAGAAGCGGTGTTTTTGTGTCGAGAGCCTCACCCGTGTAAGAACAAAAGGCGGTGGGGATATAGAGTGAGCCGTCCTTCAAGAATGCGTATGAGGCGGGGTCCCACGCGGTGTAGCCTCTCGCTTCAAAGGTAGCTCTGAGACCGCCCGAGGGGAAGGAAGAAGCATCGGGCTCGCCTTTGATAAGCTCCTTGCCCGAAAATTCCATAATAGCCTTTCCGCTTCCAACGGGAGTGAGAAATGCATCGTGCTTTTCTGCCGTCACACCTGTCAAGGGCTGGAACCAGTGTGTGAAATGAGTAGCGCCGTGCTCGATAGCCCAGTCCTTCATTGCGCCTGCAACGACGTCGGCTATTCCGGCATCTATTTCCTTTCCCGTAGCCATAGTGTTTACAAGCGACTTGTAAACTTCCTTCGGGAGCCTTTCTCTCATAACGTCCTCGCTGAAAACCATTGAAGCGAAGATGTCAGGTATGCGTCTGTTTTCCATTAAATTAAGCCCTTTCACAGAAAATGCGTATTTTTTCAACCGATAAACAGGTTAAAAATTTTATATATATGTATTATATAACATAATTTGAAGAATGTCAACGAATTTTTTTGAGAGGTGCTAAACTCTTGACTTTTCGCTTCCCGAGTGATATAATAAAATGGTTGATATGTACTAAAATAATATATAAAAGGAAGTAAAATGTATTATATAACCTTGGACCTGGAATGGAACCAGGCGTATGCGGAGAAGGCGCTCGCTGTACAGAAGCGACTTTCACGCCGTTTGCGAGGCGAGGTCATTCAAATCGGAGCTGTCAAGCTTGATAAAAATATGAACCCCTGCGGCTCGTATCAGATAATAGTTAAGCCGAAATACTTCAAGAAAATACATAAGCACGTCTCCACACTTACCGGAATAACCCAAGAGCAAATGGACCTTGGTGTATCACTTCCCGAGGCGGCAGAGCGCTTTCGGAGATGGTGCGGTAACGATTTTGTTTTTCTTACCTGGGGACCGGACGATATTCCGATGCTGAAAGAGAATTTCAGAGTTCATGACATTCCTTGCGCGTGGCTTGATAACACCTACGACCTTCAACTGATTTTTAACAGACAAACCGACGATAGCACAAAGCAACGTTCGCTTGAATACGCGATGGAGCATTTTGAAATTCCGCAAAATCTCCCCGCGCACGATGCCCTAAACGACGCATATTTCACCGCTCTCGTAGCGAAGAAGCTCGACGTTTTGGCAGGTATAAAGCAGTATAATTTGCGCCGCGGAGAGCTGCTTTCTGAAACCGTTATAGGTGATGCGGACGCAGGTGAGGACGGCTACGTAACGATAAACGAGATGCTTGATGATGATATCGTAAAATCGCCCGTATGTCCTATATGCGAAGCGCCTCTTGTTCGAGAGCTTTCGGTTCTTCACTCAAAGGGGCAGAGATACACCTACCTTTATAAATGTAAAAAGGACGGTAATATGCTTCTTTCCTTAAAGCTCCACCGGAATTTCAACGAAACCTGGCGAGCTAAAAAAACCGTTGAGCTCGCAAATGCTGAGAAAATTGCCGAGTTTAAGCATGGTCTTGAACTTAGCACTATGAAGAGAAAAACGAGAAAACGCGCCCCGAGAAGAAAACCCAAAATACAGTCGGGAAGCGAATGTTAAAAAAATAGAATTTATTTTCGCAAAACTATTGCATTTATCAAACTCATGTGATATAATGATAGTGCAATCGGTTGTGCTTTCTGTGTATACGGAGGTAATACAGATGAAGTACGAAAACCCTACATGTGAGATAGTATTACTTGATAATGCTGACTGCCTTACAGCCAGCCCCACAGGTACGATAAAGGATTACGATACTCCTTTTATCGACTACCCCAACTATTAATACTTTTCTTACAAGGAAGAGAGCTGTCGCCCCAATCGGCAGCTCTCTTTTTTTGCGCAATTTTTGGTAAATGAAAAGGTGTACCAAAGCGAAATCTCGGAAGAGGTCGCCTTGATACACCAAAATTTCATTTTTTAAGTATTAGCTATAAAAAGTGAAGTTCGGAATCTCTTGGAGATATGCCTCCTTAGTTCCAACGACGTAGTCGTTTTCGCCGGGGCCGTAGTAGAACTTGGTACAACCGAAGAATCCGCCGTCATGGTCCTCAGCGATACCGTGCCAAGCACCGTTATCGGTCCCGCCGCCGTCTGTTCTCGGGAAGCTGTATACGTATCCCGCCTCGTTGTTAATTACTTTAATATATTCTGGCGGACGAACGAGACAGATATTGACGTAGGTGCTCAAACTTCGTAGCTTGATACCCGATTCGTGAGTTCCCGCAGCGTATGCCGCGTCCCACTCGTCCTGATATAAGAGTCCGGTTTCGCCTGCGACACCGTTTCCGTCTATATCGATGGGAGCATCAACTCTTCCGTCGTTATCAATATCGAACGGAAGCTCGTCAATATAACCGTCCTTATTTCCGTCATAAATCGGAATAATCGGGAACATATGCGACATTTTAAGGTGCATTGACGCCTGGTTCTGAGGAACGGTGGTATCGGTACTGTTGGCGGCAATGTTCGCTATCTCAATTACGCTTCCCGCAGGATAATATTCATCCTTATCTACGTCATAGACTTTGAGATTGTCGATAGTAATGCTCGGGAAACCGACGGTGTATCCGCAGTACCAGTTCTTGTATGCGTATGCGCAGACCTGGAGGTCCTTAGCGCCCGTCGTGAGACAAGCCGTAACGTTTTTCAAGGTAACGTCACCGTACCAGGTACAACCGTAGTCGGAACGAAGACCGATAATACTGTTCGATTCACCGGTGTAGTACCACTCTGTGTCCTCAATGACAAACTCGCCGTTGCCGGTAAGAGCTATGTAGTTGACCTTGGAGTCTGTTATCATTCCGTTATAAAGACCTGCGTGAGCGTCGTAGCGGGAAAGGGTAGAGCCGTGGTACTGAACGTTCTTCGAGTAGTTAGTACCTCCGATACCCCAGTGCATACGGAAGGTACAGCCGTTTACCGTAACCTGCTGCATGCTTGTTACCGCACCCGGAGTATCCTCGGTTGCCGCAGCAACGTTGAAGTTTGAGTCAATAGTAATCCAGAAGTTAGACTGTACGCAGTCCTTGTAAACAACCATATTGGCCTCGTTTGAAGCAAGGTCGTACGTACCGCCCATACCGCCGCCGCCGTAGCTTGAGGCTGTGGGTGTCTTCTGCGGACGCTGATAACCTCTTCTACCTGTAAGAATACAGGAATCGAAGGTGACGTAGCTTGCATTCTTTGCAGAGAAGAAGCCTGCGTAGGTTGTCTCGCCGTTTGTAAGAACGAGAATGTTCTCTGTTCCGGGAGTTCTGCCGTATTCGAACTGGTCAAGAACCTTCATCTCGTCGGTTACGTAGTGAGCAACGTTCTGAACGGTAGTATAGGAACGTGAAACCGTAAGGTTTCTTGCAACCGTCGCACTTGCATTGTTTCTGTACTGTCCCGTTGCTTCGTCAAAGCCGAAAATGTTAGTTTTGTTTGATCTTGTGGTAAATACACCGCCGTCAATCGTTATAGCGGTTGACTCGTCAAGCTTGTAGACTTCGACGTAGTCAAGGTTGTCGTAGAAGAACATTACGGGTGTTGTGGGATCAACGTTTCCGTCCTTATCAAGCACGATAACCTCGTGAGTTTGAAGTCCCATGTATGACGAATATCCGCGACGACGGTATACCTTGTGTGAGTTG
>JAZNCB010000011.1:0-5857 GCA_046156285.1 Eubacteriales bacterium
ATGGCTACGATCCGACTTCGGGTCGCCCCACTCTCCCAAGAGGCGTCAGGGTGAGTGCCGAGGTCGCTATAAAATACGCAGGGTATATAAAAAGAGAGCTTTCCGAGGTCGAAAAGCAGAAAAAGCTCGAGGATAAAAAAATCCCCGAGGACATAGATTATAAGAAGATTTTAGGTCTGCGCCTCGAAGCCATAGAAAAGCTTGATAAAATCCGCCCGATGAATATCGGTCAGGCATCGAGAATAAGCGGTGTCAGCCCTGCGGACGTCAGTGTGCTTTTGATTTATCTTACTGCAAAGCATTAACAAAAAAGCTCGTGCCGCATAGTATAATAGTGGCACGAAAGTGCAGTAAGGAATGAAGATTTATGAAAATAGTCATTGTACGTTCACCGAAGTTTTTGTCACCCATATTGGCAAAAATATTCAAAATAAAGCGAAAATAATTTCGCAAAAAAACATATAAATTTAGCGGAGCTATCGCCTGCAACCTTGACGGTTGTATCGGAAAGCTCCGCTATTTTATTAAGAAAAAGGATTTACAATTTCTACCGTATCGATAACGTTTAAGTGGAATTTGTCGGCGTAGCGCAGGGCGGCGAGAATTTCCGCCTTGTCGGCTACGCGCTCGGGGGAGTGCGCGTCACAGCCGAGGATAACGCGGGGCTCGTAGCGCTTTGCTATTTCCCAAAAGAAGTCGCGCGGATAGCTTCGTCCCTCGGACAGACCGAGCATATTTATTTCAAGCGGCATACCTGCTTTGTTTGCCGCGAGAATGAGCTTTGTCATCTCGCACTCGTACACCTCGTCAGCTCCTACGTAGCTTATAAGGTCGGGGTGGGCAAGATACGTAAATACACCGGTGTTTATTCCCGCAATGGTTTGCGAAACGTATTCTTCTATGTGTGTGTTGCGAATGCCTGAGGCGATAAGCGTGTCGCCGTCCTCGTTTCCGATTACGTGCTGACCTAAAATGAGATAATCGGGGGTGTTTTCCCGACGCCAAAATTCAAAGGTTTCGTCCCATATCTCGCCGTAATACTCCGCCTCATATCCGATATATATTTCTATTTTGTCGCGATACTTTTCACGCAGAGCCGAAAGAGATGAGAAATAATCCTTGGCATCGCTCGGCAGCATTTTATAATATGATACGTACCCGTTTCTGTAAAGATAGGGTGCGTGGTCGGAAAAACCGAGGATTTTTACACCCTCGGTTATCGCCTTTATAATATATTCTTCATCGCTACCGCTTGCGTGGTGACATCGGTAGGTGTGAGTGTGATAATTCGCTATCATTTCAAAACTGTCCGAAAATTACTTGATGATAAGAAGATAGATAAATACGAAGAGAGTTGCCGCAAGAATTGCGCCTGCGGTGATATATCTCTTTATTCTGCGACGTCTTGCATATCTTCTTGCGCGTTTGAGGTATGAGGAGATAGGGTCGCGCCTTTTGGTAATATCCTTATCAAACTTGTGTATCCAGGTAACGTCCGCCTTGGTTACGTCATTCATCTTACGAAGAGAGCCAAGCTCGTGCGCCATCTTGTTTCTGAGGTTTCGATACTTTACAAGTCTTGGGAGAGCCTCCTCACGACCGGGCGCAAAGCGCGCGTTGTTGAGCCTGTTTATATATTCGGTGACACCGCCCGTGGCAATGCCGAATTTTTCACAGCAATTTTTATCAAGCTCAATGTAGTTTGCGAGAAATCTCTCGTTGAGCCTTCTTCCCATGCGGTTCACCGCCTTTCTTTTTAGTTTCTTACGTGTATATTGTACTACATTTTGGAGCTTTTTGCAATAGCAAAATCAAAAATTTACATATAACACGGGTAAGGTGTATCCCCGTGTCAAGTTTTATCCTCGTGAAAATCACTTTTTTTACTTCTTATTAAGAGTTTTTTCATAGCTTTTAGGTTAAAGGGTATAAGAGGATAGAGATAACCCTCGCCGACAACGCTCTTATTCGTAATAACGAAAAGAAGAAAAAGGAGTATTCCGGCGCAAAAGCCAATAATATCAAAGAAAAATACGAGAACGAGAATCAAAATTCTTGAAAATTTTATCGCATAGCCGAGCTCGCTGTTCTGTTGGGCAAAGTTTGCTATCGCAACGAAAGCCATATACAAAATTACGTCGGGCGAGAGCCAGCCGACCGTAACCGCAAAATCGCCGAGGATAAGACCGCCGACTATTGAAAGTGAGTTTGATAGCATATCCGGGGTATTCATTGAGGCAATTTTCAAGCCGTCAATGGCAAGCTCGGCAAGAAGAATTTGCAATATTATCGGCAAAGCGCCCGGGTTGTCGGGAACTAAAAACTGCAAGGCGGTGGGTAGGACGGCGGCATATTCGAGCGAGAGATACCAAAGCGGCGTTATCACCACCGACACGAGAAGAATAAGGCTTCTCACGATACGAAGATAAGCGCCCGTCAGGGGAGGGAAATAGTAGTCGTCGGTTTGTTCGAGATAGTGGAAAATCGAGGTCGGCAATATCATAACCTGGGGAGATGTGTCGCATATCACGAGAATACTGCCCTCAATAAGCTGAGCTGCGGCGGTGTCGGGACGCTCGGTCGTGCGTATTTTCGGAAAGGGGTTATACCATTTCCGTTTGATAAGCGTCTCGGCAAGGCTCTGAAAGCCGAGTGTCAGGCTTTTCGGCTTCGCTTCTGCGAGCTTTTTTGCTATTTTTTCGACGAGAGCCTCGTCGGCAACCCCATCCATATAACACATAACTACGTCGGTTTTCGACGCTCCGCCCATATCAAAGTGGCGCATTGTCAGTCGCTCGTCGCGAATTCTGCGTCTTATGAGCGCGGTGTTCATAACGAGGGTTTCTACAAAGCCGTCGTGCGCTCCCTGCATAACTCTGTCGCTGTCGGGCTCTCTCGTTGAGCGGGCGGGATAGGTTCTTGCATCTACGAGGATTGCCTCGTCGGAAAAGCTCTCTGCAAAAATGACCGCCTGTCCCGAAAGCACCGCCCGTGTGATTTTATCGAAGTCAAACGCCACCTCGACCTCGACGTATGGAAGAGTTTTTAAGAATTTTTCAGCTCCGAAGAGCTTTTTTTGCGAGAGCAGATGCTGCATAATTTTGAGCATCTCCGCATCCTTTATAAATCCGTCGATATAGAAGAGACAAGCCTCGCTTTCACCGACGAGAAGTTTTCTTGAAATGAGGTCAAAGCTTTCATCGACACGAAGTCGGTTTTTCATACATTCTACGTTTTCACCGTACGTTTTATATAGTCTTTGCATTTTCGTCTCCCGTTAAGTATTACTTTAATTTTCTCCCGAAACGCAAGTAATATACAAAAGAATAAATGCTTGTTGACTTTGAGTACTGCTTGTGTTAAAATAATATAAAATATATTAAGTAAGGTATATATATGAAGATATTAAGATATAAAACTGTAAGCTCTACGAATACTCTCGCGCACGAGTATGCGCGGAGCGAGGGCGCGGACTTTCCTGCGGTTTTTATTGCCGAGGGGCAGACTGCGGGGCGAGGCAGACGCGGCAGAAGCTTTGAGTCGGAGGACGGTGTCGGTCTTTATATCAGCTTTCTTTTTAAGCCAAAGAAAAGGGAGACCACCCCTGCCGATATTACGGTGCGCGCGGCGGTAGCTGTCGTGCGGGCATTGAAGAGCTCCTTCGGATTTTCTGCCGATATAAAATGGGTAAACGATATTTTCTACGGCGGAAAGAAGCTTGGCGGAATACTTGCCGAGGGTGATGTTTCGGAGGACGGCTCGCTTTCGTTTGCCGTGCTCGGTATCGGTGTAAATCTTTTGAAAAGAAATTTCTCGGACGAGGTTTCAAGGATAGCAACGACGGTTGAGGATATTATCGGCTCGCCGCCCGATAAGGCGCGCTTTGAGGAGGCGCTTATAAGCGAGTTTTTTGGGATACTTTCCGAGGACAGCGTGATTTCCGAATACAAAAAAAGTCAGATAGCGCTCGGCAAAACCGTCGAGGTCAGGAAAATCTCGGGCGAGAGCTTTTTTGCAAGGGCGGTTGATATAACCGACGGGGGAGAGCTTGTCGTTTTGCGCGAGGACGGCACGAGCGAGGCGCTTTTCAGCGCGGAAATCAGTATAAGAGTTTAAGAAAATATTCGCAAAAATGAATAATATTCATCAATATGCACTAATTATGCATAAAAAGTCACATAAAATCACTAAAAATATAAGTTACATATAGTTTATTTTGACAAAAAGCGAATTTTTATTAAAAACCTATTGCATATTTATTCGTTATGTGATAGAATATAATACGTGAAAATAAAAAAAGGCGAAAGCCGTTTCATTGGAGGAAAATAAAATGGATAAGAAAAACATCAAAAAGGTAGTGCTTGCATATTCCGGAGGACTTGATACCTCGATTATCATTCCGTGGCTTAAAGAGAACTACAACAATTGCGAGGTTATCGCGGTTTCCGGCAACGTTGGTCAGGCTGACGAGCTTGAAGGACTTGAAGAGAAGGCTATTAAAACCGGCGCATCAAAGCTCTATATCGAGGATTTGACCGAGGAGTTCGTTGACGATTACATCATTCCCACCGTTAAGGCAGGCGCGCTTTACGAGGAATATATGCTTGGTACGTCGTTTGCACGTCCCATTATCGCAAAGAGAATTGTTGAGATAGCTCTTGCAGAGGGCGCTGACGCTATCTGCCACGGCTGTACGGGTAAGGGTAACGACCAGGTTCGTTTCGAGCTTACGATAAAGGCATTCGCGCCCGATATGCATATTATCGCTCCCTGGCGCGAGTGGACTATCAAGTCCCGTGAGGAAGAAATTGAGTACGCAGAGGCGCACAACATTCCTCTTAAAATCAACCGCGAAACAAATTACTCAAAGGATAAAAACCTCTGGCACCTCTCTCACGAGGGTATGGACCTTGAAGACGCTTGGAACGAGCCTCTTTACGAGAAGCCCGGCTTCCTTGAAATGGGCGTATCGCCTATCGATGCTCCCGACAAGCCCACCTATATCACACTTGATTTTGAAAAGGGAATTCCCACAGCTCTCAACGGCGAGAAAATGAGCGCAAAGGATATTATTCTTGCTCTTAACAAGCTCGGCGGCGAGAACGGTATCGGTCTTCTCGATATCATCGAAAACCGTCTTGTAGGTATGAAGTGCCGCGGCGTTTATGAAACTCCCGGCGGAGCAATTCTCTACTTCGCTCACAATTACCTTGAAACACTTACTCTTGACAAGATGACAGCTCACAAAAAGAGCGAGCTTGCTATCACGTTTGCCGACCTCGTTTACAACGGTCAGTGGTTTACACCTCTTCGTGAGGCTCTCTCAGCTTTCGTTGATAAGACGCAGGAGAACGTTACGGGTACTGTTCGTCTCAAGCTCTATAAGGGCAACATCATAAAGGCAGGCGTAAAGAGCGACTATGCGCTTTACTCCGAGGAGCTTGCAACCTTTGGCGAGGACAACGTATACAACCAGGCCGATTCCGCAGGATTTATCAACCTCTTCGGTCTTCCTATCAAGGTTCAGGCACAGGTTAACGCAAAAAATAACAAGAAATAATTCAGAAAGTAACTAACATGGCAAAAATGTGGGCAGGACGTACGGACGGCGCGGTAAGCGCCGTCGCGGACGATTTTAATTCTTCACTTCACTTCGATAAAAAGATGTACCGTCAGGATATCCGCGGCTCAATGGAGCACGCGCTTATGCTTTCGGCAAAGGGAATAATAAAAGAGAGTGAGTACGCGGAGATTGTCAGCGTACTTTCCTCGATTCTTGAGGATATAGAGTCAGGCAAGCTTTTGATAGACGGCGATGCTGAGGACATTCATATGTTCATTGAAGCGGAGCTTACTG
>JAZNCB010000012.1:0-3514 GCA_046156285.1 Eubacteriales bacterium
ACGCCTTGCGAGTATTATTTCGCCACCGCCGCGTGACGAAAATCTCCCCCTGCTGCGCAGCAGGGGGAGATGAAAGAAACTTATTTAATTAACAAATTCTTTTTGTTTTTTAGTCTGTCTACTTGACAGGGGGCACATTAATGCTTACCGTAAGTCTTTTTTTTGTTATTTTGCGAGCGAGCCTTGACTAATACCAAGCTCTTGCATTTTCCTTGTAATCTCTTCTATTATTTTATATTTGTCCTTGTTCCATTCGGGCGCTAAGAGCAAATCCTTTGGACAGTCGCCCGTAAGTCTGTGAATTACAATGCTTTTGTCTATATAACCAAGTGCGTGCGCCGCGGCGTCGCAAAACTCGTCAAGAGTGGGGGGCGTGTAGCGTTTTTCTTTATACATATCGGCAAGAAGAGTGCCTTCCATAACGTAAATGGAGTGAATTTTAATTCCGAAAACACCGAGCTTGGAAATATGCTTTGCCGTATTTACGGCATCGTCGCCCGTCTCGCCCGGCAACCCTATTATCATATGAGCAACAACGGGGATACCGTACTCACCGAGGATTTTTACCGCTCGATCGAAAACCTCAGTCTTATAGCCTCGGTTAATGATTTCTGCCGTCTTGTCGTTTGAGGTTTGAAGTCCGAGCTCAACCCACACGTCAAGCTTTGATTTATATTCCGCTATAAGCGAGGCAATAGAGTTGTCAATACAGTCGGGACGAGTAGCAATGGCGAGTGCGACAATGCGCTTATCGATAAGAGCTTCGTCATAGCGCCGTCTTAGTATATTTATGTCGGCATACGTGTTTGAAAAGTTTTGAAAGTAGACGAGAAGCTTGTCGTTATCCGAAGCGTTTTGAAGCCCGCGCTCGACCTGCTCTCTTATGCTTTCAAGTCTTTCAATATGCTCTCCCGCGCCGCGCTCACCACAGTATATGCAGCCACCCGTGCCACATTTTCCGTCGCGATTAGGGCAAGAAAAGCCGCCGTCAACACATATTTTTTTAATTCTTTGACCGTATTTTTGTCTGAAATGCTCGCTCAGATTATTGTAAAGCATAGTTTGCATTATCCTTTTCTTTCTTCATATACAGTGTAACACACCTCGTGGAAATTTTCAAGTATAAAATTTCAAAAAATGCGCAATATACCGATACCCCGATAAAAAGGAGAAAAATAATGGATAAGAAAAAATATAACAAGGGAGACAACCAGCTTCCCAAGGTAACAAACTACGGTGACTATCCCAAAAGCCGCGATACAGGCTACACTGATGCAATTCCCGGGATAAATACACCCGGTATAGAGCTTCCTGCGGTAAATCCACCCGTGCCCAACAGAGCGTGGACGGCAATGAGAAAAGACCTTTCGGTCAAGGCTCTTTCCGACGAGGAGAAAAAGGGGCTTTATCTCGGTAGAGATAACGGTATAAAATAATTATCGGGTGGCGGGGCAGAATTTCTGCTTCGCCACTTGACTTTTTTCGCAAGCTTCGGTATAATATATAGAGTATTTATATTATTTTGAAATTCTTATCTTTGAAAGGACAGGGAAATGGAAAGAACCTATATAAAGGACATAACCCCCGGCAAACGACTTATAAAGGGCTTTGTTGAAAACTTCCGTAACAAGAAGAATATGGCGTTTATCGTCGTAAAGGATATTACGGGAAAAATGCAGGTAACCGTTATTAAAGAAGAGCATCCCGAAATGTGTGAGTTGCTTGACAAGCTTACGCTTCACTCGGTAGTTAGCTTCGAGGGTGAGGTAGTGGCAAGCGAGTACGTTAAGCTTGGCGGTATCGAAATGTACCCCACAGCTATGAAAATTGAATCTCTTGCCGAGGCGCTTCCGATTAAGGACGACTCGGATATCGACGTTAAGATGGATTACCGTTGGATAGATTTGCGCCGTGACGTAAATCGCACGATGCTTATGCTTCAAACGACAGTAACAGCGGCAATGCGTGAGTTCTTGCTCGACAAAAACTTTATTGAGATTCACACACCTAAGCTTATCAATGCGGCGAGCGAGTCAGGCTCTGACGTATTCGAGGTAAAATATTTTGACGGCAAGGCATATCTTGCCCAGTCTCCTCAGTTCTATAAGCAGATGGCTATGGCGGCAGGTCTTGAACGTATTTTCGAAACCGGTCCCGTATTCAGAGCAGAGAAGTCATATACAAATAAGCACGCAACCGAGTTTACCGGCTTCGACCTTGAATTTTCATATATCGATAGCTTCGATGACGTTATGAAAATGGAGGAGGAGCTCCTCACCTACGCTATTGCAAAGGTAAAGGAAAAGTGCGGTGACAAGCTTATGGAAATTACGGGCGAGGAGCTTGTAGTTCCCACACTCCCGTTCCCGAGAATGAAGCTCTCTGACGTATACCGTGAGCTTGAAGAAAGATACGGATATAAAGTTCCCGACGAGCTTAAAGGCGACCTTACGACAGAGGCTGAGAGAATGACAAAGCAGCTTGCTCGCGATATGTTTGACCACGAGTTCCTTTTCATCACCGATTACGACGCAAAGGAGAGAGCCTTCTATCACATGAGAGACGAGGCGGGCATTCCCCAGGGATATGACCTTATTTGGCGCGGTGTTGAAATTACGACAGGTGCGCAAAGAGAGCACAGATACGACGTTCTCAAAGCGCAGGCAGAGGAGAAGGGACTTGCAGAAGACGTTAAGTTCTATCTTGAATTCTTCAAGTACGGCTGTCCTCCCCACGGCGGATTTGGTATCGGTATCGACCGTCTTACAATGCTCTTCCTCGGTCTTTCAATAAAAGAGGTTCAGTTCCTCTTCCGCGGACCGAACAGACTTACTCCGTAATCGCTTAATTTTGCAAAATAAAAGAAAGGTAAATATAAAAATGAAAATAGCACTTATCAACGAAAACAGCCAGGCGGCTAAAAACGCACTTATCTGCGACACACTCAAAAAGGTTGTTGAGCCTCTCGGACACGAGGTTTACAACTACGGTATGTATTCAGCAGAGGACAAGGAGCAGCTCACCTACGTTCAGATAGGTATTCTCTCCGCAGTTCTTCTTAACTCCGGCGCATGTGACCTTGTAATTACAGGTTGCGGCACGGGCGAGGGCGCAATGCTTGCCTGCAACTCATTCCCGGGAGTTCTTCGCGGTCACGTAGTAGACCCCACCGATGCATATCAGTTCACACAGGTAAACAACGGTAACGCAATAGCAATGCCCTTTGCAAAGGGCTGGGGCTGGGGCTGCGAGCTCAACCTTCAATACGTATTTGAAAAGCTCTTCGTTTCCGAGTGGGGACTTGGCTATCCTCGTGAGAGAGCAGTACCCGAGCAGAGAAACAAGAAAATTCTTGACGAGGTTAAGAAGGTAACTCACACCGATATCGTATACATCCTTGAAAATCTTGACCGTGAGCTTGTTCTCGGTGCTCTTGGCGGTGCAAAATTCCGCGAGCTCTTCTTTGCTAACTGCAAGTGTGATAGAATTGCGGCTTGCGTTAAATCAATAATAG
>JAZNCB010000013.1:0-9952 GCA_046156285.1 Eubacteriales bacterium
ATGAAGCAGATCGCAGATAACGCAGGTCTTGACGGCTCTGTCATCATCTCGAAAATCAGAGAGTCCGGCAAGGTTGGCTTCGGCTTTGATGCATATGCTGAGGAATACTGCGATATGCTTGAGCGCGGTATCGTAGATCCCGCAAAGGTAACTCGCAGTGCACTTCAAAATGCCGCTTCTATCGCTTCTACCGTTCTTACAACAGAATCTGTTGTATTTGACAAGAAGGAAGAGAAGCCCGCAGCACCGCAGGCTCCTGCCGGAATGGACGGAATGTACTAATTGATGTATAGCAGCAAATAAAATGCGCCCCGGCGCAAAAAGAGCGAAGAATTCGTCTTTTGACGAAATCTTCGCTCTTTTCTTGTTATATCTATATATTACATTTGTATTTCGGAAAGCTCATAGTAAATTTCGCTTTCTTTTCGTTTATTTTTCAGATGCGCTGCTTTTTCTGCAAATAGGCTTGAACTTGCAGGAGTCGCACGCGGGGGAATTTTTCTTATCGGTTGCCGATATGTTGCCGCTTCTCATACCCTCGGAGACCTCTTTGACAGTTCTTTCGATTTTTTCGTTAATAGCCTGCCAGCCCTCCTCGTCGTAGAGGAATTTTTCATATCTTTGTTTAACCGCGCCGTCTTTTTTGAATTTTACGGGGATAAAGTTCGGGTTCATAGCGGAAATGCTTACCTCGTCGTTAAGTATCATTCCGCGCCTTTCTTGTTTTTTGAATATTTCGGTACGTTCCGCCTCACCGTCTGCGTGCATTATTGATACGTCGCTCATATCGGTCTTAACGTAAATAACTCCCGCAGGGATTATTCTGCCTCCCTCACCGACACCGAGCTCCTTTTTGAAATGCTCGTTTTCGGTTTCGGCAATCGCTTTGAGATATATAAACATCTGCAAATTTTTGCCGTTGTCGAGGTCTTCGGGTGAGAAATTTTTTCTTCCCGTTTTGTAGTCGATAACTCTGACGTAAACGTCCTCCCCCGACTTGTATACGTCGGTTCTGTCAATGCTTCCGTAAACGTAGGTCTTTTTGCCACCGTCACACTCAAAGGTAGCGGGGTTGGGGAGTGTCTCGTCCTCACCGTCAAGACGCAACTCGAAGTATTCGGGGGTAAAGGCGCAATTTGAAAACTCTTCTTTTAGGTTGTCTATAATAGGAAGAGTGGCTCTTTGAAGTCGGTCGAGCAAAATTGCGGTGCGCTTCGATTTCAACTCTCTTTCGTCGACTACCGAGCTGATATACTGCTTTGCGGCGCGTAAAAGAAGCTCGTTTTTCCTTTCGTCCGAAATGTCGGTGATTTTTTCACCGCGCTCTTTGAGGTAGGCAAAAAGATTTTCTAAAATTGCGTGTATAAACGTGCCGATGTTTCTTGCATCGAAGCTCGCCTTTTCGTTTTCGGAAAGCTTAATATTGAATTTGAGGTAATACAAGAGAGGGCAACTTACGTAGTTGTCAATTCTCGTCTGCGAGAGGGAAAGGTCAGCGGGGTAGAGAATACCTGCCGTCTTTTCGTCAAGCGAAAGATTTTCGTTTGAAATATCCTTTTTTGTCATATCGTATTCGCGCGAAAATCCCGCATCAATAAGCGCAGATGCAACGTCCTCTCTTTTCGCAAATTCAAGTGTCATCGACGGGACGTAAAGCTTGTCGTCAAGCGGCAGGGAGGATATTTTTCTAATATTTACCGCACCGTCCGTGATATCACATATCCTGTCAATAACGTCTGCTTTTTTCGCCGCCTCAAAGGATTCGCCTCTCACCTTGTAGGTGACGGTAACGCTCTCCTTTGCCGCGGTAAAGGCGCGCGAGAAGAAGAAAAGCTCTCTTGCATAGGCAATCTCACTTTCGTCGTCGATAACAAGACCAAGCTCCTTTAAGGTAAGCTTGTCCTTGTCGGTAAAGTAAGAGCTTGGCTTTGGAGCTTTGGGAAACTCACCGCTGTTTACGCCAATGAGATATACGTGCTTTTTATCGGAAAGACGTAGCATATCGGCAGAGCCAATAGTAACCTCGTCACAGTATGCGGGTATTCTGCCGACGTCCGCCTCGGAGAATACTACCTTTAACTGATTAAGAAATTCCGAGGCATCGGTTTTCGTGTCGGAAAGAACCTCTACCAACTCGTCAAGCGAGGAGCAGATAATCTGCCAAAGGCGAGATGCGCCGTCTGCAAGCTCGGCTTCTCCCATAGAGTAAAGCTCGTTTTGGGATTTGTAAATTCGTTTTTCAAGCGACACGTCGACAAGAAAAGAGAAGAGAGCGGTAGCATAGTCGCGCACCGTTTCACAAGTGGAAAGATTATCTCTGAATTTGAGTAGCGGCTCTATTATAGTAGCTCTTGTCAGGTTGATTTTTGTAAGAAGCTCACCCTTATTGGAGACCTTGCGGTTTTCATATCCGCTCGGGCTCATATTCCATTCGTCCTCGTCGAAAAACCGAGGTCCGTTTATCTGCCAAAGCTCTGTATAAAGCTCAAATTCGTCACACGCCTCGGCATCTATGCCTGAAAGTGAGCATTTCGAATAGGAAATAACGTCCTCACGAAGAAAGCCGCGTGTAACGACGGCAAAGGCGGAATATATTAGCTTTATAGCCTCAAAAGAGTCTATATCGCGTTTTCTTGAAATGAAGTAGGGAATACCCGCGCCCGAAAGCTCAGCGTCCAAAATTCCGGTGTATTTATCGCTGTCTCTTGCAACAATGGCAAAGTCACGGTACGTACTGCCGCCCATCACGCGACGCTTTATATCGCTCGCAACAAAGCTGCACTCCTCATAGGTGTCAGCGGCTTCGTAAATCTTAACTGCGTTTTCGGCAGAATGTAAACTATCATTGTCAATTTTTCCAAAGCTTTTCCAGAGCAGGTCGGACATTTCGCCAAGCACTGCGTTCTTTTCAAGGCTCGGCGCGTTCTTCTTGTAAATCTCCTTTGAGACGGAAAGCTTGTCGGCTATACGGACAAGGTGCTCCTTAGTTTTCTTTATCTCCGAAAACTCAAAGGAGTCGTAGCCGCATTTCGAAATTGCAAGATGAACGGTCAAAGCCTCTTTTTTCATAAGCTCGGAGAGAACCTTGTACTGCGGCTCTGTAAATGAGGTAAAGCCTGATACGAAAAACTGCGTATCCTCAAAGATGCTCGGATTTTCCGTAAGCTTTACGTAAAGTCGCTCGCACTCGTCCTTTGGGCTTTTGTATTTTTCGTTAAGAAGTCTTGTGTAAAGGCTCATAATAAGCGAGAGGTCGTTGACCTTCTTTTCAAGCCTTTTGTTAGTGGCAAATGCACCCGCACCACAGATTTTGCTAAGCTCGTTTTGCGATATCGAGAGGTTTTTCATCTCGTAAACCGCCATAAGAGCCTTTTCAACCATACCGCTGTTAACCTCGGACCTTGACGTCATATCGAGGTGAGGCGAGAGCTCTGTCAGGGTTTTCCACATGAGAAGAGCTTCTTTTGCCCTCGTCGTGTAGCTTCCCTCAATTCCGCCTACGGTGCGGTATACTGTGTTTGCAAGTCTTGTGAAGTTGGTAACCTCGAAGTTAAGCGATGCACTCGGGTCAAATGAAGAGATAAATTCTCTTTCTGCGATTACCGCCTGCTGCTCGGGAACTATAAGGAAAACTCTTTTTTTCTTTTCGACAAGCGAGGATATTTCGCGCTTCAATTCTTCGTAGGCTATCGAAGTAAATCCGCCTTCAATTATTCTGAGCATACGTCACCTCCGAGATATTTTCCGTTAAGCTTATATCCACCCTTTCGTGAGGAAGCGATTATCTTCTCGCCGTCCTTTTCGAGCTTTTCACGCAGGTAATGGATATATACGTTGATAACTCCGCCGTCAGCGCCGTTATCCCAAACTCTTTTGAGTATCTCATCGCGGGAAACGAATTCGCCACCTGCCTCGTAAATAACAGAGAGAAGTGAAAATTCAACGTCGGTGAGCTTAATTTTCTCGCCTCGCAAAACCGCCGTGCGACTTTCTCTATCAAGGTAGAGAATTTTCTCATTAGCCGAGGAAAGTCTTGCAAAAAGCGCCCCTATGGGAAAGGGAATAGCTATATCTGCCGAAGAGTATCTGCTCATGGTAATAGCTCCGAGCGGCACGTTTCCGTAGGTATCAACGTCAACGAGAACGGTGTCGGCAATTTTTTGCTCTACGGGTGAAATCTCGCACTTGTCGCAAAGTTCGAGATAGATTTTCTGGTAGAGATATTTGTCGTTTGTCAGAACCGAAATATTCTTCTTCATAGCAGCGCCTTTCTAATTTATTAGAATAATTATACAATACCCGAAAGGCAATGTCAATAGAAAAGAAGAGAGCTAAAATGAATATATCAATTTTTGCAATGAGTTGAGCAACATTTGCAATTCTTGTTACCTCATATTATATTGTATAATATATGCAGTAATACTATAAAAACATAGGAGCTTTTTGAAATGAACAACGAAATGATGAAAGAACTTTATTCGATAGGTCTTATTCCTGTCATTAAAATTGAGAACCCCGACGATGCAGTTCCGCTTGCAAAGGCGCTTATCGACGGTGGACTTCCCGCAGCGGAGATAACATTCAGAACCTCTTGCGCTGCCGAGGCTATAAAGAATATCACCGATACCTATCCCGAGATGCTTGTTGGAGCAGGTACGGTTCTTACAACCGAGCAGGTTGATGCGGCTATCGCGGCAGGCTCGAAGTTCCTCGTTTCCCCCGGACTTAATCCTAAGGTAACGGCTTATGCGCTTTCAAAGGGAATTACAATGCTTCCCGGTTGCTCAAACCCCTCCGATATCGAGGTAGCGCTTGAGCTTGGACTTTCAACCGTTAAATTCTTCCCCGCAGAAGCGGCAGGCGGTCTTAAAATGCTTAAAGCTATGGCGGCGCCCTATGGCAAGCTCAACTTTATGCCCACAGGCGGTATAAGCGCAGATAACCTTCTCGAATACCTCAAATTCGGCAAGATAGTTGCTTGTGGCGGCTCGTTTATGGTTAAGGATGAGCTCGTAAAGGAAAAGAAGTGGGACGAAATTACCGCTCTCACAAAGAATGCAGTAAAGACAATGCTCGGATTTGAGTTTGCTCATATCGGTATCAACAACGAGAATGCAGAAGAGGCAATAAAGGCTGCGAAACTTTTCGAGGTTATGTTCGGCACACCTCTTCGCGAGACCTCAAAGTCGGTATTTGCAGGTGACAGCTTTGAGTTTATGAATATGAAGGGCGTTGGCAAGCTCGGTCACATCGGTATCAAGACGAATTTCGTTGACCGCGCTATCGCATACTTCGAGAGAATGGGCTTTGAGTTTGATAAGTCGAGCATCACCTACGATGACAAGACAGGCAAGCCGAAATTCGTTTATTTCAAGGATGAGATTGCAGGATTTGCAATTCACCTTGTTGAAAAGAAATAATTTTTCGTAGAACCTCGCAAAATGCGAGGCTCTACATATGTAAAGCGATTTTTTAGGAGATAAACCCTTGATATTCGGAAAACACATAAACCGTTATTATATAAAGCACGCGCCGATGCTCCTGCTTGGAATTTTAGCCTTGCTTTTAGTAGATTTTTTCCAGCTTGAAATTCCCGAAATTTACCGTATGGTAATCGACGGAATGTCCGAGGGATACGTCATAGTTGACGGTGTTCGTCACGAATTTACCGTTGATTTCGTTTTAAGTGAAATCTGCGCCCCGTTTATAGTGATTATCGTAGCAATGCTTGCGGGCAGATTTCTTTGGCGCGTATGCTTTTTCGGAGCTGCAATCAAAGTAGAAACCTCAATACGCCGTGAAATGTTCAATCACTGCAAGGAGCTTTCTCAGGAATATTACCAGCGCAATAAGGTCGGAAATCTTATGTCGCTTTTCACGAACGATATAGATACGATAAACGAGTGCTTCGGTGACGGAGTGCTTATGCTTTGCGACGCGCTGTTTCTTGGAGCTCTCGCCATCACAAAGATGGTAATGATGGACGGAATACTTACGCTTCTTTCGCTTATTCCTATGGTATTTCTCTTTATCGTTGCAACTATTGTCGGCGGATATATGATGAAAAAGTGGGAGCTGCGTCAGGAGGCTTTTTCGAAGCTTTCGGATTTTTCGCAGGAGAGCTTTTCGGGCATCGCCGTAATAAAAGCATTCGTCAAGGAATTCCGTGAGCTTTGGGCTTTCAAGAAGCTCAGCCGCGAAAATGAAAAAGCAAACGTTGTATTCACAAGGGCATCAACCCTTTTGCATATATCGGTAATGCTTTTCGTTGAATCGGTAATCTGCGTAATTTTAGGCTACGGCGGATGGCTTGTTTATAACAACAGGTTTTCGGGCGGCGAGCTCGTTGAATTTATAAGCTATTTCACCTCTATTGTATGGCCTGTTATGGCAATATCAAACCTTATTGAAATGTCCTCACGCGGAAAGGCGTCTATGAAGCGCGTATCCGAGCTTCTCGATGCAAAGGTTGACGTTGTTGACAGAGAGGGAGTGCGTGATATAGACGGCATCTTTGGTGAAATTGAATTCAGAAATCTCACGTTCCGTCATCCCGGAGCAGATTACGATGCCTTGACAAACGTCAGCTTCAAGATTTCGAGCGGAGAGAACGTCGGAATAATAGGAAAGACCGGCTCAGGAAAAACCACCGTAGTCGACCTTATGCTCCGTATCTATAACGTTCCCGACGGAACGCTTTTCGTCGACGGAAACGACGTAAACGATATATCCATAAAATCACTTCGCAAATTCCTCGCCTACGTGCCGCAGGACAACTTCCTTTTCAGCGACACTATTGAAAACAATATCGCGTTTGCAACAGACGGCGGCACGCACGACGACGTTGTAAGTGCCGCAACCCTTGCCGACGTTGACGCCAATATATCGGAATTCAAGGAGGGGTACGAAACAGTCCTCGGAGAGCGCGGTGTAACCGTTTCCGGCGGACAAAAGCAGAGAATTTCGATAGCCCGCGCACTTATGAAAAATGCCTCTATCTTAATTCTCGACGACTCGGTTTCAGCGGTAGATACCGACACCGAAAGAAAGATTATAGAAAATCTTCGCAAAACCCGAAAGGGAAAAACCACAATTCTTATAGCCCACAGAATTTCAACCGTCGAGAAGATGGATAAGATACTCTTTGTCGAGGACGGCACGGTAATCGCAAGCGGTACACACGAGGAGCTTATAGAGAGCTGTCCTGAGTATAAAACGATGGTAGAGCTTCAAAAGCTCGAAGAAGAAAAAGAATAAACCCTTTGGAGCAAATTAAATAACATGAATTATTTACCCTTTATTTTGGCGGGTGGATTTATCGGAGCGCTTACCCTCGTATTTGTTCTTGCATACGTGTATATGAAAGACAAAAAGGAAAGTATCGGCTTCGAGCGTCATATGAAGGACGGAGAGATAATTCGCAGAATGGGGAAATACGTAAGGCCGTATATACCCCAGTTTGCGATAGCCGTTTTCATAATGATTTTGTCGGTTTCCTATGAAATCGCCTCCCCTCTCATATTAAAAAGCATACTTGAAAAGGTCGGCGGAGAGTTCACAATGTCCGACCTCTACGTGAGAATTGCATTATATGCGGGCATACTCATCATCTCGCTCGTTTGCACCTATGCTCAGGCAATGATTTTGCAGGTCGTAGGACAGAAAATGCTCTCAAAAATCCGTGAGGATATATTTTCGCATATCGAGAGCCTCTCTCATAATCAGCTAAACCACCAGCCCGTAGGAAAATTTGTTACAAGAGTAACGAACGACACCAACGCAATATCGCTTTTGTTTACGAGTGTTCTCGTTGACTTTGTAAAGAATTTTTTCGTTATATTTGCAGTGCTCGGAGCAATGCTCGTGCTCAACTATGCGTTTACGCTTATGGTGCTTTGCTTCGTTCCGTTTATACTTACCTTTACGATGATATTCCGCAAGTTTTTGCGAAGAGCATACCGCAAGGTAAAGGACAAAACGACCGATATAAACACCTACCTTTCGGAAAATCTTTCCGGTATGAAAATAACCCAGATTTTCAATAGGGAAGAGCGCAAAATGGCGGAGTTTTCCGAGAGAAACGACGAGCTCGCCAAGTCAAAGCAAAATCACATTCTCGTTTTCGGAGTATTCAGACCTGCGATTTATATGCTTTATATAACCTCGGTGCTTTTCCTCCTTTATATAGGCGCTGTGGCGAAAATAAAAAATATAACTCTTCTCGGTCAGCCGATAGAATACGGTGTCATTGTCGCATTTTATATGTATATACAGAAGTTTTTCACACCGATACAGAACCTTGCTGACCAGTTCAACAGAATGCAGGCGGCATTTGCCTCGGCGGAGAAGATTTTCACGGTCTTTGATATGAAGCCCGAGATAGTCGACGAGCCCGACGCAATAGAGCTTGAGCAGGTCCGCGGCGATATCGAATTCAAAAACGTATGGTTTTCGTATATCGAGGACGAGTGGGTGCTTCGCGACGTTTCGTTTAAGGTGAACGCGAGAGAGACAGTGGCATTTGTCGGAGCTACCGGCTCGGGAAAAACCACTATCCTTTCACTTATTTGCCGTAATTACGATATACAAAAGGGTGAGATTTTAATCGACGGAATAAACGTTAAAAAAATCAAGCTTTCCTCGCTTCGTCGCCACTTCGGTCAAATGCTCCAAGACGTATTTCTCTTTGCGGGAACGATACGCTCGAATATCGTTTTGCGTGACGAGAGTATAAGCGACGAGGAGGTTATAAAAACCTGCGAGTACGTAAATGCAAGTCACTTTATAAACAAGCTTTCGGGAGGTCTTGACGAGGAGGTCCGAGAGAGAGGAAACAACTTCTCAGCAGGTCAAAGACAGCTTCTCTCCTTTGCGAGAACGATAGTCCATAAGCCCTCGGTTATGATACTCGACGAGGCAACCGCGAATATAGATACCGAAACCGAGCTTTTAATTCAGGACTCGCTTGAAAAAATGAAGAATATAGGAACTATGCTGATAGTAGCGCACAGACTCTCGACAATTCAGCACGCAGATAAAATCATCGTTTTGTCAAAGGGAGAGATAGTCGAGGAGGGAACTCACGCGGCTCTTCTTGAAAAGCGCGGAAAATACTACGGTCTTTATATGCTTCAATACAATAAATCAAAGCTTACGGCAAAGCAATAATACCTGCGCGCCCCGTTTTTTCGGGGCGCGTTTTTCGTTCTCATTTGGTATAATTAAACAAAAAATCATTTATTTGTTAAATTTTATATATTTTATATATTTTTATCTTTACAAACGGGAATAATTGTGCTAAAATATAGAGTGGTATTTTATAATGGAAAATTATGTATAAATACGGGTGGGATTATAGAATATTAAAGAGTGAGGTGCTGTGCTGTGAGAATAGATAAATTCATATCGGACATGGGCCTTGCCTCACGTAAGGAAGCGGCGCTTTTGGCAAAACGAGGACAGCTTTTTGTAAACGGTGTGTCCGAGCGCGACACCTCGAAGCATATCGACCCCGAGCGCGATACCGTTACGTTTATGGGGGATGTCGTCGAGTATAGGCGCTTTACCTATATTATGCTGAATAAGCCTGCCGGCTACGTCAGCGCAACCGAGGACACGCGGCTTCCCGTGGTTACGGAGCTTCTTTCCGACCGGCTCAGAAAAATCGAGCTTTTTCCGGTAGGACGGCTTGACCGTGATACCGTAGGGCTTATGATACTGACCAACAACGGCCCTCTCGCACACACACTTCTTTCACCGAAAAGGCACGTCGAAAAGGAATATTACTTCGAGGCGGCAGAGCCATTGCCGAGCAGAGCAGAGGAAATGTTTGAGGGCGGAATTACGCTTGCCGACGGCTATGAGTGCAAGAGTGCGAAAATCTCGCTGAATGACGATAGGAAAAGCGGGGTTATAACTCTCACCGAGGGAAAATATCATCAGATAAAGAGAA
>JAZNCB010000014.1:0-8209 GCA_046156285.1 Eubacteriales bacterium
TAAGACGCAATTTCTCCTATACCTCACTCGTATCGCCTCTCTCGGAAAGCATAACCGAGGGTGTAAATTTCGGTGATGACGACGGGCTCATTTTGGCAAATGCGGCACTTCCCAAAGTGCTCGACACAGCAGAGCTTCTAAATACCGAGTATATAGAAAAAAACTTGCCGGAGCTTGTTGAAAACGAGAAGAAATTTACCGATTTCTTGACTTATGCAAAGGAAGAGTTTGCCGAGGCATCGCGTGAGCATTTCAAACTCGAAAAAATTTACTCTGCCGCAATGAATTTTGATTTGCTTGACGGAGTTTTTGAAAAGCTCGTCTTGAAGATAAAGAGTTTTATTTAATATTTACTATATCCGTTGCTTTTGCCTACTTCCGTGTATTATAGCCTTAGCGGAAAAAAGGACTATTTTCATATATTTTTCGGTTTAAGTGTTGATTTTTGCTACAAAATATGGTAATATTAATCTGTATATAATACAAAATAATACAAGGCAGGTAAACAAGCTATGGCAAAGTTATCAAAAATTACCCCTATGCCCCAAAGCGAGATTAAGCTTGGTGGAAGCATTACGCTTGGCACGGTCGGCATTTCAAATTGCCGTATCATTCTCAAAAACAAAAAGGATCCCCTTGTTGTTACGGCATACGAAACGCTTAAAAGCAAGCTCAAATCAACCCTTTTTCTCAATGATGAGAGCTTTGACGGCAAGGTTACTATATCTCTCGGCATTTCTGACGAAGCACCCGAGACAATTAAGAAAAACCCCGACCAAGCCTACACAATTGTAGCTAAGGGCTCGAGAATTTCTCTTATCGGCTACGGTGCGCTCGGTCTCTTATACGCTGTTCGTTCACTTATTCAGACCTTTGATTTTGACGGACATACCCTTACTGTTCCCAAAATGACGGTTACCGACTACCCCGATATGAAAACCCGCGGTCACTTCATTGAGTCTTTCGGCTGCACCTGCTTTATGGAGCTTGACGACTGGAAGAAATTTATCGACCGCATGGCAGAAATGAAGCTTAATCAACTTTGCGTTTCTCTTTATGGTTGCTGGGGCTTCTCGGGTGAATTCCTCTACGTTGATATTCCCCATCTTCCAAAGCTTATTACCAACAAGAGCAAGTCATATTACAGCCCGAAAAACGCAGGATACGTTGCTGAAAGGAATGTAAGACTTCCTATCGCAGAAAAGGATTTATTCGGCGAGATTATAAAGTACGCAAAATCGCTCGGTATCGAGGTTTTCCCTCTTTGGAACAGCTACGGACACAATACACTTCTTCCGAGAATGTACCCCGAGGTTGCACCCACAGTTGACGGTGAAAAGAGCCCTATCGGACTTTGCGTAAGCTCCGAGAAGACCTACGAGGTTCTCTTCTCGATTTACGACTACATAATTGATAAATACCTTTCGCCAAACGGCATCGACTCATTCCACGTTGGTCTTGACGAGGTACGCGCTGAGCGTGTTGACCCTCAGAATCTTGAAAAGGAATATTCACCCTACTGCGAGTGTCCCGAATGCTCGAAGCTCACGAATCAAGAAAAGGCTATAAATCATACTCTAAGAATTGCAAAGCATCTTAAATCAAAGGGTATGAAGAATATCTATATGTTTAACGACCTGCCGAGCAGAATCTTCCCTGACCCCAAGGCGTTTGCCGATGCGTTCAAAGAGAACGACCTGCTTGATAACGTCGTTATCGACTGGTGGAGCTATTCCAACATTCCCGAGAAGAACGTTGTATCAACGGTTTACCCCGAGCTTAATATTCGCTCAACCCTCAAACACTGGAACGGATTTTATAACGCCACACTTCCCGAGCTCTCGGTTCTCAACGTCATTTATATGAGCAATATTGCAATTAATGATAACGCAGAGGGAGTTCAGTCCTACGCCTCAGCCTCCAACGTTTTCCACGTCAACAACTCAGCTATCGCTGCTTATTCCTGGAATTTTAACGGTACGGGCAACCTTGAAGATTTTCTTGAAAGCTATTCTTACGCAAACTTCCCTCATCAGTTTGATTTAGCAAAGCGGGCGTTTGCTTACTATGCTGAGATGTCAAAACAAGGTAACAACAAATACCGAGAGCACGATAAAACGCTTGGAAACTTCAACGTTCTTGACTACGTAAAGCACGGAACGTACAATATCTACGACCCCGAAGTGCCAAGATATCCGAGACGTTACCCCGGCATAGCTCTTGAACGTATGCTTGATCACAGAGATTACCACGAGCCGAGACTTCACGAGGTACGCGCTATTGCAAACAATGCTTACAACGCAATGTCGAAGCTTACCGACCCGAGAGACAACTTTTACGTAGCGAAGCTATATGCCGATGCAGCAAGACTTTTCCGCGACCTTGCCGACGATATGTTAGCGCTCCTTAAAATTGAGGATTTGACAAAATCCGACGATAAGAACGCAAGAGTTAAGATTATGAAGATAGCAGAAAAGAGAAAGCTTGCGCGTATTGACGCTATGGCAAAGCAGGAAGCTATTCAGGATCACTTCCTTATTCCCGGCTGTCTCCAAAACCAGTCGGTTTATATGGAGCTGTTCGCAAACATTGAGGCTTACGCAAGACGTACAACAAACAAAACCTTTGCCCTCGACCTTCACGACACCGACGATATCACAACCGAGCAATATATGATATTCAGAGGCTGCAAAAGAACAAAGGTTATGAATAAATAAAACCGACAAAACGGAGCATCGCTTTTGGTGCTCCGTTCTTAATTTCTACCTTTTTCTCCTTTGCTATTGACAACAAAAGCAAAACAATATATAATAAATAATATAAAATAAAAAGGCGTTGCTTTCGCAACACCTTTTTTAAGGAATGCTTATTACATTGCCGAAACGATAGCCTCAGTATCCTTTGCGATAACGAGCTCCTCGTTTGTGGGAATCATATAAACGAGCACCTTTGAATCGTCAGCAGAAAGCTTAACGGGCTCGCTTGAATGACCGAAGTTGTTTCTTTCGGGATCAAGCTTTACGCCAAGGTATTCGAGACCTGAAAGTGCAAGGTTACGAATGTAGGGAGCGTGCTCACCGATACCTGCTGTAAATACGATACCGTCAAGACCGCCCATTGAAGCGGAGTAAGCACCGATAAACTTCTTTATCTGGTAGCAAAGCATATCGTATGTAAGCTTCGCTCTCTCGTTGCCCTCGTTCATAGCCTTTTCAATATCACGGGAGTCAGAGCTTACACCGCTGATACCGATAAGACCGCACTGCTTATTCATGTAAGAATCCATTTCCTTGGGTGTGAAGTTCTTCTTCTCCATAATGAAAGGAACGATAGCAGGGTCAATCGCACCGCATCTTGTACCCATCATGATACCGTCAAGGGGAGTAAAGCCCATCGATGTATCTACGCACTTGCCGTCCTTAACGGCAGAAATGGAAGAACCGTTTCCGATATGGCAGGTAACGATTTTCTTGCCCTCGGCAACGCCGCCCATAATCTTAATCATCTCACCGCTTACGTATCTGTGTGATGTGCCGTGTGCACCGTATCTACGAACACCGTACTCCTCGTACATATCGTAGGAAACACCGTACATATAAGCAGCCTTGTCCATTGTCTGATGGAAAGCAGTATCAAATACGAGCACCTGAGGAGTTGTGGGCATTACAGATGTGCAACCCTTGATACCCATAATGTGTGCGGGTGTGTGAAGAGGAGCGTATGCAACGCACTTCTCAAGTGTTTCCATAACCTCGTCGTTAACGAGCATTGACTCGGTGAAGAAAGGACCGCCGTGCACTACTCTGTGACCGATAGCCTCGATTTCAGCGGGGGACTTGATGCAACCAACATTCTCATCGAGAAGAGCCTCAACTACGAGCTTGATAGCTGCGGAATGGTCAGCGAGAGCTGTCTCGTTTACGTACTCGTCCTTGCCGAGTGTTTTGTGTGTGAGCTTTGAACCGGCAATACCGATTCTTTCGCAGTTACCCTTTGCCATAACAACGCCGCTCTCGGTGTTGAAAAGCTGATATTTAAGGGAGCTTGAACCTGCGTTAACAACTAAAACCTTCATTTAGTTTATCTCCTTAAAATTATTTTTTAATTTTACTATACTATTATACAACATATTTTTTGATTTAGCAACACCTTATTTCAAATTTTTTCTAAATTATGGAGGGGGATTATGAAAACTGTAGCAATAATAAGTGAATATAATCCCTTTCATACGGGACATGCCTATCAGATTTCAAGGATAAGAGAAGAGCTTGGAGAGGACACCCGTATTATCGCAGTTATGAGCGGCAACTTCACCCAGCGCGGTGAGATGGCAATTTTAGATAAATCAAAAAGAGCAGAGGCGGCAGTACTTGCCGGAGTTAACCTCGTGCTTGAACTTCCCTTTCCCTACTCAATGTCGAGCGCTGAATTTTTTGCAAGGAGCGCTGTCAAGATTGTTGATAGCCTCGGAGTTGTCGACTACCTTTCCTTTGGTAGCGAAACGGACAATCTCGACCTTTTGAAAGAAACCGCAGAAAATATGACAAAGACCGAGTTTCAAAACAAGCTTTCCGAGCTTTCCGCAAGCGCTGAAAACAAAACTCTCGGCTATCCGAAGCTCGTATCTTTTGCATATTCCGAATGCTTTTCAAAGGAGCTTTCGCGCGATTTTCTTCTCCCAAACACTATCTTAGCGCTTGAATATATCAAGGCACTTATCGAGAGAAAAAGCAAAATTTCACCCCACCTCGTATTGCGAAGCGGCGCAAGCTATAATGAGAAAAATATCCAAAACGAGCCGCACCAAAGTGCAAGTGCGATACGTGAGCTCTTCCTTTCGGATTTTAATTCTGCTCTTGAATATTTGCCGAATACTACAAAAAATACGATACTTGCTGCTTATGAAACTCATGAATTTCCGACCGATACGGAAAAGCTTTCACCGGCGGTAATATCAAGCTTTCGATTAAACCCTCCTAGGAAAACGTGTGATATTCACGATACCGCAGGCGGTTTATATAACCGACTTTATGAAAATAGCTTTAAGGTCGGAACAATAAAAGATTTAATAACACTGACCGAAACCAAAAAGTACACTCGCGCGAGAATACGCAGAGCTATCTGGTACTCTTTCTTTGGCGTTACCTCCTCTAAGGTTAAAGAGCTTCCCGAGTACACGCAGATTCTCGCAATGGACTTAGTCGGTCAGAAAATCCTGAAAGAAGCGAAGAAAGTGACGGACTTCCCCATTCTCACGAAGCCCTCTAAATGTGAGCTTCTAACAGAAAAGGGGCGCTTAGCGAAGGAGCTTTCGGATGCGGCAGACAGTATTTTTGCCCTTTCGAAGCCGACCGAAACCGACGGAAAACTCGCACTTCGCACCACTCCGTATATTAAAAAATAGCTCGACATCTTAACAGATAAACTTTTGTCGAAGCTATTTACAAGCGAATTTTCGTTTGTTATTATAGAATACGAAGTGGACATAACGCCGTCATTTTCAAATAATTTGAAAGGAGAAAAAACAATGTTAAACGCAAAAGGCATTAGTGAAAACGAGTTCCTTGAATACAAGGGTAGGCCTCTCGTTCGTAAGGACAACGATATTTACTACGGCGATTTGTCAGAAAAATATCACGTTTTTATGATGATAATGATGGAAAAACCGTCATCTCAGGGTACTGACGTGCCCGATACAATAATGGTGCAGCTTATGGAAAAGGATTCAAACCGTCCTGAAAAGCAGGCCATTGCAAAAAGTCTTGCAGATGCACTCGAAGTTGCAGATGCTTGGCTTCTTCGCTACAACAAGTAATAAAGTAGCAAGCTAATAGCGTGCGTACCACCGGGTACGCAAGGAGGTAACAAAATGAAATCGTCTAAACCGAACAGCCCTCAAAGGCTGCTCTCCTTTGTTCTTATTGCCATTTTACTGATTTGTGTCGTTGGATTTGCGGCAGCAGGATGGAATAAGAGCCCCGAAACAGAACCGGATATCAGCGATGTCAATTCAGATAATGAAAGTGACGAAGCCGATGAAAATAAAGACGGAAATCAATCTAACTCCGACGGCAACGAAGAAACAAATCAAGAAAACAGCGACACAGAAGAACCGGAAAAACCGGAAGAACCCCCAAAATATTACAGTGTTGTGACAGGATTTGAGATAAGCGAGGAGGAGTTTTTTTCTTCACCTCTCGCCTTTGTTCAAAACCCGGCACTTTCACTCTACGGAATATCGGGAGCGGATATAACCGTTGAATTTCCAACCGAGAACGGCGATACTCGCCTACTCTCATTCACAACCCGCCACTCATCGCTATGGAAGGTCGGCTCGCTTATGCCAACAAGAGACTACATAACCGAGATGGCAAATCTTCTTGGCGGCACGGTAATCTCATACGGCAAAGATGACGTAGTAAAGTATTCGGCAATAGACACGTCGAAGCTATCGCTCGATTTGTCAAAATTCTCCGGCTCATATTTTATACAGAATACCTATTCTGTTTATACAAGCGCTGATATGGTGCTTTCCGCTATTCAAAAATCAAATCTTCCCACATCACCGTATAAAACTATGCCCTATATTATCTCGGATAGCAAGGTTATTGGGACAAGCCCTGCGAGCTCGGTTATAATACCCTTTTCGGATATTGACGAAACCGAGTTTTATTATTCCGAAAAGACGGGGGAATACTACTATTACAAAAACGGCTCACGCCGTGTCGATATGCTGAACGGGCAAAATATTTCCTACCGGAATATATTTTTACTCTTCGCAAACTCTACCACATATGAAAAATCCGACGGCACAGAGCTTGTATTTGACACCACCTCGGGTGGCTCGGGCTATTATATCTCTGGCGGTACGATGACCGAGATTTCCTGGTCAACGAATACCGCAGGTGAACTTGAATTCAAAACCCTTGACGGAAATATACTTAACGTAAACAAAGGAAATGCCTATATTGGCTACTATAAGTCATCGTCGGCACAGAACATAACTATCGGATAAATAAAAGAGAGCAAACAATTTCGTTTGCTCTTTTTAATTTAATTATCTCATTACGTAATAAAGGCTGTATCTCTTTTTCTCGTCCTTTGCAAAACGGTTTTCGAGCATATATTCAAGCGATTCGTCAAGGTGGATTCTTTCACGAATTTCGGTTATTCCAAGCAGACGAAGCTCGTCAAAGAAAGCAAGTATTTTATCTCGACGGTCTTCGGTGTCAAGCTCCATTCTTGAAAGGATAAGAAATTTTACCGAAAGATATTCAAACGAAAGTCTTTCCCTCGCCTTTTCGGTTTCTGCGTGCTCTATTGCCGACAAAAAGAGCTTGTCAGCCTGCGCAACTATCTCGTCGGTAAGGTGAGGTACGTCGGGGTATTGATATATATACAAGGCGTCCTGACTAAACGTCTTTTCCATAAGCGAAAGATATTCTTTAATATACGGTGCTGAGCTTTTGCCGTAAACCGCGCACAAAAACCTATCTGTTTCGACGTCAATATCTATATTCGGATTCCAAAGCAGCTTTGCGATAATATAAGATTTAAGCTCGTCCATTGCCGCTCCGCCGCCGTAAGAGAAGTTGCCCTGTTCGAGCACTCCGAGAATTCCGTTTTTGTAAAAATATCTGATATTTTCCGTCATCGTATGAAGATGAATAAATGGTTGCAGATAATTTTTGAAGTTTACTGCATAATCCCAGATATAAAGTCGGGTTGCGTGGGACTTCCACTCCTCGAGTGCTTCTGCAAAGAGGGCCTCTTTGCCCTCCGGAAAGGCATTTTTGCGTGCCTCGATAGGCATATCGAAGCTACAATTTATCGTTGAAAGCCTTACGATTACGTTATCGCGCGCAACCGCATATTTCGGTGCTTTCAGCGAATACTGATACGCAAAGGTGTGAAGAAGAACACTCGGATAATCCTCGCGGATAGCATCTGCAAGTCGGTTTACAAAGCGAATAATCGGTCCTGACGGACTTCCCTCCTCTTCTTCTACCTTACGGCACTCGGCACAGGTGCAACGTCTTATATCGTCATTTTGCGCCACAGAGAATATTCTGCACTCTGGGTTGTTTTTAATCCAACTACGAAGAGTTTTTTCTGCCACGCGCGCTACCTCGGGATTGGTAAGGCAAAGCTGACCCTTTCTTATTCTCTCTCCCTCGTGCTCCGAGAAATACTCGGGGTGAGTATCAAA
>JAZNCB010000015.1:0-23164 GCA_046156285.1 Eubacteriales bacterium
CGAGAATGCGGATTTTAAGAGAGCCTCTCCGTAGCCCGTAGAGCAGGAGCGAGCAACCCTTGCTCCCTTGGGCATAAGAGCCGCAAGCTCGGCTATTGCCTTTTGCGTCGTTTTTATGGGGTTTCCGTTATTACTTGAATAGAATGAATATAAGAGCTCGCCCGACTCGCCGATAAGCGCAAGCTTCGTTGTGGTAGAGCCGGCATCAATTCCAAGATAGGCATCTCCCGTGTAGGTCTTTATATCTCCTTTTTTGAGAATAGCCGCATCGTGTCTTTCAACGAAATCCGAGTATTCCTCTTCGTTTTTGAAAAGCGGTTCGAGTCTCGGCATCTCAAATTCAACCGAAACACCCTCGTTAAGCCTTGATATTATCTCGTCCATTGAAACGGCGTTAGCATTACCGGCTTCAAGAGCCGCACCCATAGAAGCGAAAAGGTGAGAATTGTTCGGGTCAACCGTAGTCTCGGGTGTGAGCTTTAAGGTTCTGATAAACGCCGCTTTAAGCTCTGTCAAGAAGTGAAGCGGACCTCCGAGAAAGGCAACGTTTCCGCGTATCGGTTTGCCGCAGGCAAGACCTGAAATAGTCTGGTTAACGACGGCTTGAAAAATAGAAGCTGCGAGGTCAGCGGTGGTAGCGCCCTCGTTTATAAGAGGCTGAATGTCGGTTTTTGCAAAAACTCCGCAACGCGCGGCAATAGGATAAATTTCCTTGTAATTCTTTGCCGCTTCGTTAAGTCCCTCCGCATCGGTTTGGAGAAGCGCTGCCATCTGGTCGATAAACGAGCCCGTGCCGCCTGCACAAACACCGTTCATTCTTTCTTCAAGTCCGCCGGTGAAATATATAATCTTTGCGTCCTCACCGCCAAGCTCGATAGCAACGTCGGTCTTTGGAGCTATGTACTGTATCGCGGTAGCAACGGCAACAACCTCTTGTATAAAGGGTATGCCGAGAGCCTTGCCGAGATTTATAGATCCCGAGCCGGTTATTTTCGCTTTTATTTTGCACTCGCCGACACACTCCTTTGCTTCAAGCAAAAGCGAAGCAAGGGTTTGCTGTGTATGAGCGAGATGTCTTTTGTATTTTTCAAATACTATATTGCCGGCATCGTCAAGCATAACTATCTTGACGGTGGTAGAGCCTATATCAATTCCAACTCTGTATTCTTTCATGGCATCTCCAAATATCTGTAAAATAATATATAATAAATCATTATACTACATATTTGAGAAATTTTCAAGAAAAAAATTGCATTTCTACTTTACTTTAATAAAAAAAGAGCTATGTATTTGAAAAAACACAGCTCTTTTTGTTGTTATTTTTTAAGTCCTTTTATTCCGGCAAGGACGAGATTTGCGTATTCACCGTCCCTTGCAGCATATCTGACCGTCGCAATTTTCTTCTCGGGATTTGGGTTTTCCCAAAGGTAACCGAGAACGGTTATATCCTCACCGTCCTCATCTTTTGTGTGAGCGACCGGCTGAACGAGCCAGGTGGCAACATAGCCTGTATGGCGGTAAATTGCTTGAAGCTTAGGCTCGCCGTAAACTGCGTGATATTTAAGGATATTATCACCGTAAATGACTGCGGTCTCTTCGTTTGTGCCGTCCTCATAGGTTATAACGTATTTACCTATAACTGCATCGGGGTGGGTATTCCACGCATCTCTCGGAGCGGAGTAAAGGGTTGTATGCTCGAAGAGAAGTCTATCAAATGCACGTCCGATTTTAATCTCTTCGCCGCTCGGCATAATAGCACTCGGACAAAGCTTTTTAAGCTCCTTCGGCAAGGGGTGAGCGGACTTAGGCATCTTGATATCCGTCTTTTTGTATCCGCGCGCAAGATATTTGTTTCTGACAAGGTCGCGCATATTTGGTTGAACGTGCTTTGCGAGAAGCTCGTAATAGGTTCTTGCGTTTCTCTCGTCATAGGTTTCGGGGTTCCAGAGCATCTCGGACAGATACATAGTGTCCCACATTTTTCCAAGTCTTGCAAACGAGTGCTCGCACGCATCAATCCAAACAGAGATTTGACCGCCGATAACACCGGGTGTCATAATGCGCTCCTTATATCTTGTGAAGTGAGATGAATAAAGGTTTCCGATACAGACGTTGAAGCTATCCGTAAAGGTTTTTTCGGTATCAATATCAAAATTGAAGTACCAGATAAAGTCAAGAAGTATAATATCCTTTGCGATAAGCTCGCGTGCACCGGCCGAGATGTAAGGTCTTATAGGCTCGGGTTGGAGCATATCCGCCCACATCATAGTGCCAAGTCCGTATTTTGCGATATGGTCGTGGAGAGTATTGATATGATACGCCATAAGCTCGGCAGGATTTTTCTCACGGCATCTTTTGCAAATGCCAAACTGATAAACCTCGTCATGACCGATATGAACGTAGTGCTGAGGCTCGACAACCTCGATTATCTCGTCAATAATATCAAAGATGATTTTATAGCTTTCGTCAAGAGAGGGACAGTAGGAGTGCTTATAGAAGCTTGTCGGACGTGCGTCCTCGTTCTCGTCGACGGCAGCCTCCTCTTCTTCGAGCTCTGCAATTTCGGGGTGAGCCATCGTAATGTACTGAACGTGGCCAAGGCTTTGCACCTCGGGCACAACGTCAAAGCCGAGCTCCTTTATGTAGCTTATGTAAAGTCTTATCTCGTCCTTTTCAAGCACCTCGCCGTTTGCACTCATTACTCTGTGTACAACGGGCGGTTGAAGTCCCTTGTCCGCGTTTTCGCATGCCTCTATCCACACGTTTGAAATTTCGGGGTGTCTATCAAAGCGCATTGCAGCGGTCATCTGAACGAAAACAACGTTGTAACGAAGAGGGAGAAGCACATAGCGATAGAAGCGGCGCATAAACTCAAATTGCTTGCGCTCGGGAACTCCTGCGTGAAAGCCGCGGAGCTTCTTTGTGGGCTTGTCGTCACACTCAAAAAGTGACACGCCCTCGGCATTTGTGAGTTGGAGCACGGTATCTGCACCGTAAAGAAGCGCAAGTCTTGAACCTGCCGTAACGGTTATTGTATTGTCGGAAAAGCTTACCGTGTAGCGTTCTCCGTCGTATGCCCGTTTGGTATTCTTCACGAATACTATTCGGACACCGTCGGCGTCCTTTGGCATTTTACCGAGATTTTCAACAATTCGCTCTTTAAGAAAGCTTGCGGCGAATTTTTCGTCCTCACCGCGTGTTTTTGCGGTAATAGACTTGATTTTTTTCTTTCCGCCAAGGTAGGTTATCGACTTCGGGGTTGGCCAGACGATAGGATTTTTGTCGTCACAAGCACCGAGAATTTCGATATTCTCGATAGTTACGTTTCTTATCCAGGTGTAAACACGGATAATAATATTCGTTCCGACGCATCCGACGGGGATTACGATATTGCCGCCGCATCTTTTGCCGGTTTCAGCCGAGTATGAGCCCGAAACCTTGCCGTCAACGAGAATTTCGACCTTGGTTACCGAGTTCTCCTCAAAGTCAGCCGATACAGCACCGATAAAGGATTTTTCCAAAAGCTCCTCGTGAATATCGAGTGTGGAGTCAAATACGTTCCATTTATGCCAATAATGCTTTCCGCCCTCGCTCGTGTTAGCCGGGAAAGAAAAATCTGTGTCAAGGTGAGTGAATTTCGGTTCTCCCTTGGTTTTCAAAATGCCTAAATACATAGTATTCTCCTATACGATAGTATCGTTTGATTTATTATACAATAAAAAGGGTGGTTTGTGAATTGCATAAAATGCAATATAACATTGCAAATCGTGCACCTAACTAAAATATAACATAACACACCGAAAATGTCAACGACAATATTGCTTTATTATATGAAAAAACTTGAAAACTGTGGCACTGTGTGCTATAATATTACTATATTATAAAAGATTAGAAAGGAAGAAAATATGAAACACGAATGGAATTTGGATATACTCTATAAGGGATTTGACGATCCAAAGCTTGCATCTGATATGGGTGAGCTTTCAAATGCAATTTCCGCAATAGAGAAGCTTGCCGAGCAGGCTTCAAATATGGGGCACCGCGAGCTCCTTTTGGAGTACGTCGATATAAATGAAAAGCTTACTCATTTCGCAACGAAAATAATAATTTTTGCAAATCTTCGCTATTCCGCAAACACAAACGATACCGAAGCCGCTTCAACAATAGGCAGAGTTATGGGAATGATAAGCGGTATCGCAGGCTGCTCGGCAAAGATTTCTAAAACAATAGCAGAATATCCCGACCTTGAAAAAATATTAGAGGAAGAAAAAGCACTTTCGAATTTCAAGTATCTTCTTACGAATATTAAAAGAGACTCGAAATATCTTCTTGGCGACGGTGAGGAAACCGTGTTTGCAAAGCTTAATATTTCGGGCGCATCTGCGTGGAGCGACCTTCATAGCTCGCTCACAAGCAACGTAAAGGTCGATTACGACGGCAAGGAAATCACACTTTCAAGCGTAAGAAATCTTGCATACGACCCCGATAAAAACGTCAGAAAGGCGGCTTACGAGGCAGAGCTTGCCTGCTATCCCAAAATCAAAGAGGCAGTAGCCTTTGCGCTTAACAGCATAAAGCTTCAAGTGCTCTCGGAGTGCGAGCTTCGCGGATACGCATCACCCCTTGAAAAGACACTCTACACGTCGAGAATGAAAAGAGAGACCTTAGACGCACTTATGTCGGCAATGGAGGACTATATGCCTGCATTCCGTAAGTATCTTAGAGCAAAGGCGGCGGCTCTCGGTCACGAGGGCGGACTTCCTTGGTACGACCTTTTCGCACCTATGGGCAAAAACGATAAAAAATATACAGTAGACGATGCACGCGAGTATCTTCTTAATATATTCGGTGAATTTGACACAGAGCTTCACGATATGGTAAAGTCTGCGTTTGATGAGGAATGGATAGACTTCTTCCCCCGTGAGGGCAAGGTTGGCGGAGCGTTTGACTGTGCCGTTCCCTCCGCAAAGCAGAGCAGAGTTCTTACAAACTTTGACGGCTCTTTCAGCGACGTTGTAACCTTGGCGCACGAGCTTGGCCACTCGTTCCACGACAGACAAGTATCCACCCACCCGGTAACCTGCCAGGAATACTCTATGCCGGTTGCAGAAACCGCTTCAACCTTTAACGAGGTTCTCGTTATGAACGAGGCAATTTCAAAGGCTGCCGACAGGGACGAGAAGCTTGCACTCATCGAGGGACAGCTTATGGACGCCTGCCAGATAATCTGCGATATCTATTCGCGTTACACCTTTGAGGCATCGGTATTTGAAAACAGACCTAACGAGTTTATGAATGCCGATAAAATGTGCGAGCTTATGATAGCGGCACAGAAAAAAGCCTATGGCGACGGACTTGACGAAAACGTTTTGCACCCGTATATGTGGCTTTGCAAGGGACATTATTACAGTGGCGGACTTAGCTTCTACAACTTCCCGTATGCGTTTGGTGGTCTTTTCGCAAGAGGTCTTTACGCAAAATATAAGAAAGAGGGCAAGCCGTTTGTTGTCACCTACAAAAAGATGCTTAACGCAACGAGCGTTATGGATATTGAGGACTGCGCAAAAATTGCAGGCGTTGACCTTACCAAAAAGGAATTTTGGTGTGACGGACTTCAAACAATAGCTGACGAAATCGAAGAATTCTGTGAGCTTGTAAAATAACTCGTAACATAAAAAACAAAGAAACCGACAAAATAAAGCTGTCGGTTTCTTTTATATGCAATTTTTTAGCACTCAAATGTAATGAGTGCCAATATTTACACAAACAACACCATTTGTACACAGAAAGTTCATAAAACAAGAGTAGAATATAAGCAGAGAGCGACTTTGTGTGTTAAAATTCTGTATGGAGGTGAGAAAAATGGATTTTCAGAAGTTTACAGAAAAAAGCATTGCGACAGTCAGACGGGCAGAGGAAATTGCTACCGAAAATAACAATCAGGCAATTGAAGAGGCGCATTTCCTTTTAGCACTTCTATTGGACGGCGACGGACTTATTCCCGAGCTTCTTTCGGGTATGAAAATAGATACGGCAAGTGCCGCTGACGAGGCTCGGAAAATAGTTGCGGCCTTTCCAAAGGTTGTGTCGGCTGACGGCAGAGTTTACGCATCGCGCGGTTTAGAGAAAATGCTTACGGGAGCGGATAAGATACGAGCCGATATGGCAGACGAATATCTTTCGGTAGAGCATCTTATGCTTTCGCTTCTTGAAAGTGACGATAAAAAAATCAAAGAGCTTTTTAGAAAAATCGGTCTTAAAAAATCGGATTTTCTTGAAGCTTTGAAAAGAATAAGAGGTAACAGAAAAGTGACAAACGATAATCCCGAAAGCACCTACAACGTGCTCGAAAAATACGGTCAGGACCTTGTTATGCTTGCAAGAGAGCATAAGCTTGACCCGGTTATAGGAAGAGACGACGAGATAAGAAACGTAATCAGAATTCTCTCGCGCAAAACAAAAAACAACCCCTGCCTTATAGGTGAGCCCGGTGTCGGTAAGACCGCTATTGCAGAGGGGCTGGCGCAGCGTATAGTAAGAGGCGACGTCCCTGATAATCTTAAAGACAGAAGCATATTCTCGCTTGATATGGGTGCGCTTATTGCGGGCGCAAAGTACAGAGGTGAGTTTGAGGAAAGACTTAAATCCGTCCTCACCGAAATTCGCTCCGCAGAGGGCAAAATCATACTGTTTATCGACGAGCTTCATACGATAGTCGGAGCCGGAAAGAGTGACGGCGCTATGGACGCCGGCAACATACTTAAACCTATGCTTGCAAGAGGAGAGCTTCACTGTATCGGAGCAACCACCCTTAACGAATACAGACAGTATATAGAAAAGGACGCAGCGCTTGAACGCCGTTTCCAGCCTGTCCTCGTGCCCGAGCCGACCGTCGAGGATACGATAGCAATTCTTCGCGGATTAAAGGAAAGATACGAGGTTTATCACGGAGTAAGAATTCACGACTCCTCGCTTATATCCGCAGCAACTCTTTCAAATAGATATATTTCGGATAGATTTCTTCCCGACAAGGCTATCGACCTCGTTGACGAGGCGTGCGCGCTCATAAAGACCGAGATGAATTCAATGCCTACCGAAATGGACGAAATTTCAAGAAAAATTATGCAGCTTGAAATAGAGGAGGCGGCGCTCAAAAAGGAAAGCGACAAGCTCTCGCGGGAAAGACTTGAAAAAATCAGACGAGAGCTTTCCGAGCTTCGCGATAGCCTTTCCGCTATGATGGTAAAATGGGAAAACGAAAAGAATTCGATAGACGAAACCCGCAAAATCCGTGAGGAAATCGAGAGAGTAAATGCTGAAATATCCGAAGCGGAAAATAAATACGACCTTACGAGAGCGGCAGAGCTTAAATACGGAAAGCTCCCCGAGTTGAAAGCAAAGCTTGAAGCGGCAGAAAGGGAAGAGGGCGAGCGCAGCGAGGCAAGACTTCTGCGCAATGCCGTTACCGAGGAGGAGATAGCAAAAATAGTTGCCCGTTGGACCGGAATTCCTCTCTCAAAGCTTATGGAGGGCGAGAGGGAGAAGCTTCTCAATATGGACGAGATAATTCACCGCAGAGTGATAGGACAAAACGAGGGTGTAACCAAGGTTTGCGACTCGATTTTGCGTTCAAGAGCGGGAATACGCGACCCCAAGCGCCCGATAGGAAGCTTTATGTTCCTTGGCCCGACCGGCGTCGGAAAGACCGAGCTTGCAAAGGCTCTTGCAGAAGCGCTTTTCGACGACGAAAAGAGTATTATCCGAATTGATATGTCGGAATATATGGAAAAATACAGTGTATCGAGGCTTATCGGAGCGCCTCCCGGATACGTCGGCTACGACGAGGGCGGTCAGCTTACCGAGGCTGTACGCCGCAGACCGTATTCGGTGGTGCTTTTCGACGAGATCGAAAAAGCGCATCCCGAGGTGTTCAACGTGTTGCTTCAGGTGCTTGACGACGGCAGAATAACCGACAGTCAGGGAAGAACGGTCGATTTCAAAAACACTATAATCATAATGACCTCAAACCTTGGCTCTGATATAATTCTCGACGGAATTTCAGATGGAGAAATAAAGGAAGAGGCGCGTGAGCTTATAGATAAGCTCTTGAAGCGCTCGTTCAGACCTGAATTTCTCAACAGACTTGATGAAATTATTTACTTCAAGCCACTGTCCCGTGAGAATATAAAGGAAATAGTATCTCTTGCGATAGCTTCGCTTTCTGCAAGACTTTCGGATAAGCGACTTAACGTTGAGGTTACGGAGAGGGCGCGCGACTATATTATTGAGACCTCGTACGATGCAACCTACGGCGCAAGACCGCTTAAAAGATTCTTGGCATCTAAAATAGAAACGCTGATAGCAAAGAAAATAATAGCAGAGAATATTGCGCCTGACACTACGTTGATTATTGATTACGACGGCAAACTGTCGGCATCGATTAAATAAAGTTAAAGCGGAGCTACCTTTCGGTAACTCCGCTCGTTTTTTTGTCATATAGCTTAAAATCCAATAAGAGGAGCGTCCTCTTCTTTCGGAAGCTTCGGAAGTTCAACGTATGTTGTGTGTCCGCACGTGTTACAAACGTCGTAATCCTTCCAACCGATTTCGGTCTGAGTAGGTTCTTTTCCTTCGTAGTGCGTGAAGTCGTGTCCGTGAGCATCAACAACCTTTTGAGCTACGAGAGTTTCACCGCATACCGAGCAATGCTTTCCTTCGGTAAGACCTGTTTCGGTACATGTAGGAGCTTTTGCTGAGTCGGTAACCTCAGTATGACCGAGAGCGGAAACCGTTACAGTGGTTCTCGAAAGCTCTTCGCCACAAACCGTACAGTAAACTACGTTGTCGTAAGAACCTGTGGTTACGCATCCGGGAGCTACGTTGTTTTCAACTACAATCTCGCCTTCGGTATGACCGAGAGCGGAAATCGTTACAGTGGTTCTCGAAAGCTCTTCACCGCAAACCGTACAGTAAACTACGTTGTCGTAAGAACCGGTGGTTGCGCATCCGGGAGCTACGTTGTTTTCAACTACAATCTCGCCTTCGGTATGACCGAGAGCAGCTATTGTTTCCTTGGTACTGTAATTACAACGTGAGCAGCTCTCGTAAGCATGCCAGCCTGTTTCGGTACATGTAGGCTCTTTTTCGTTGTGGTTTATTATGTCGTGGCCAAGCGCAGCGATTTCCACATAGGTGGTATAAGCATCACAATCCAAGCAATATTCGTAAGCATGCCAGCCTATCTCTGTACAGGTAGGTGCTTTTGCCTCGCAATATACGATGGAGTGAACCTCGCATTCGTATGAATACTCAGAGTCATCTTTGTTGTCGGAGTTCCATACAACAGCGCAGTTGTAATCGTTCCAGCCCTCGTCCCACGTTGCAGGAGCTTCGTCTGCCTCACAATAGATTGTGAGATTATCGCAACCGTAGAATGCTCTGTACTGAATGGTCTTGACGCTCATGCTGATTGTGATGGATTCAAGCGCATCACAGTTGTAGAACGCCATGTGCTCAATGGTTCTTATGCGGCATTCGTCGTGGAATACGACGTTCTTGAGGTTCTTGCAGTTCTGGAATGCAAATGAGCCGATTTCTCTTATTCCCTGAGGAATGTAGATAGCTGTAATGTTATTGTTTCCTTCGAATGCCGAGGAAGAAATAGCAGTAACAGGCAGTCCGTTATATGTGCTTGCAATAATGATTACACTGTCTTCTGACGTGCCGATACCTGAAACGCTGTAAGATACTCCGTCACTGTTGAGTGTATATTTGATACCCTCTGTGGGAGGAGTAGACCAAGGATCTTCAAGAGGAGGATCGACAGGCTCGTCAGGATTTACAGGAGGCGTGCCGGGATCATCCGGATTCTCTGCGCCTTCGGGAAGTCTGATAATTTCAAGCACGGTGTTGTCAAAGAAGGTAACGTCGACGTTGTCATAGTGCTTGCTTCCGTTTTCAGCCCAACGTGCAAACAGTGCGTCGCTTGTTGTCGGATCGGAAGAAACGTAATCCTTCTGATATCTTTCGATAATTGAGGTGAAATCATAGTCATTGTCACCGTACAGATATACCGTGATTTTTTCGGGAGGTTTGACAGGGTTGATGTTTTTATATCTCAAAGCCTCTGAAAGCTCGCTGAAATAAGGAGCATCCTTGATTCCGGCGATAAAGCCATTTGAATAATCGATCTTAAATCCGTTAGCGGGTTTAGCGGAATCCGAATAATAAGGAACTGCGAGATAGAGAATTTTGTACTCGGCGTAATCAATTCTTCCGTCGCCCGTTGTGTCAATTCCTTCGGGAACACCGTCTTTGTTTGCATCAACTGCGGTTCCGTATATGAAATCGATTATTCCGTCATTATCGGTATCGACTCCGTAGGAGGCATCGATTGCTCCGTCCTTATCCTCATCCTTGAACGTAACCTTGTCGGCAGTGCCGTCACCGGTAACGTCTACGCCTGTAACCGTATTGTTGCTTAATAAGACGTTGCAAATTCTTACAGCGTCGAGTATTCCGTCACCGTTTGTATCGATAGCATCGGCTAATCCGTCATCGTTTGTATCGATTTTTGTGCCCTTTGTGATGAAGTCTGCCTCGCCGTCTTCATTCTCGTCAACTACCGTGAAATCAACCCAGCCGTCACCGTTTGCATCTACGTAAGCATAAGATGCAGGCTTGAAGCCGGAAATGTATCCCGAATTGGAGATAACGGCTCTGAATTCCTCAGTTGTTCTCGGAAGATTCAGGTTAGGCTCTTGTACGAATGAGTAGAAGACTACGTTTTTATTTTCGCTCTTTACGTTTTGTATTGCGAAACTAACCGGACCGCGTTCCTCAGGTGTAATAGTGATGCCGTCTTTGTAAAGGTAATCGATGTTATCAATGGTTATGCTGGGGAATACGGATTCATATCCGTAGTACCAGTTGTTGTAGCTGTGGTAAACGATAGAAGTAAAGGTTACTTCATGAGACTCGCCCTTATTCACAAAGTCCTGAACCTCGGCCTTCGTCTGATTTTCGCGAACAGTGATGTCTCTGAGAATGATTTCACCGTTCCAGGTCGAGCCGTAGTCGCTACGGGGAGAAACCAATGCGTTTCCGCTGCCGCCCGTAGAATAGTAGGTAGTGTCTTCTACAAGCATCGTGCCAGCGCCGACAAGTGCAATGGCATTGACGGAAGAGCCAATGATTGCGCCGTTGTAAAGACCGCAGTGAGCGTCAAAACGGGAAATGGTCGAGTTAACGTAGGACATATTCTTACAGAAGTTCGTTCCGCCGCAGCCCCAGTGCATCTGGAAGGATACAGAGTTATTAAGCTCCGAGTTGTATACCTTGGCGCTGTCCATGCTCATTGTATAGTCGCTTCCGATTTCGCTTTCCGGAACGAATGTAATGTTGTAACCGGAATCAAGCTCTACGAAGAAGTTTGACTGTATACAGCCGTCGAACTTAAGTCTGTTTACGCGTTCTGCCGTAAGGTCGTATGTACCGGACGTTCCTCCGTTACTCTGCTTTTCCTCGGGAACTCCCATCATATTGTATATAGGAGATTTGGAGTAACATCTTCTACCTTGGAGTATGCAATCCTTAAATGTTACGTCGCTTGTGTTATTAGCAGTGAAGAAGCCGCTGTAAGCCGGACCTATCATCTGCTTGTTTACGTATTCGTCTATTGTTATTTCACCAACTATTACGTGTTCGAGATTTGAAACCGTGGTGTTGGGACGTGTTACGCTGATACCTCTGGAAATATTACCGTCCTTGACTACAGGAACAATTGTGGGCTGTTCTTTCTTTTTGTCGTAGAGGTATGTATCTACACGGCTCGCAAGCGTTACCGCAGTACCGCCGTCAACAGTTATAGGATCTGAGTCAAGTCTGTAAATCTCAATCTTGCTTACAGTTGTGTAAGAGAATTGAAGCTTGGTTTCGGGATCAATATTTCCGTTTTCATCTATAACAACAAGCTCGTGCTGAGTAGAGCCTTGCCAGTTTGTAGAATAGCCGCGGCGTCTGTATACCTTGTGTGAGCTATTATAAACTACGAGCATTGCAGGATAGTCAAGACCAAGGTCAATCTTAGTCGTGGTGCTATCGATTCCGGCAAGAGATGAAAGTATAGAAGGATCGGATATCGTTGACATTGAATGCTCAGACGATACGGAGAATACGTGAGATGAGCCTTGCTTTGCAAGCTTTGACCACTCGGCGATTTTCTCATTTACGGTAATACCGGGAATATCGTTCCAGTATTTCGTTCTGAGCGCTGTATACTTTTCCTCATCTATATCAGAGGCGCTGAGGCTGTAACCGGGAAGGTTGCTATCGTCAATAACGATGACGGCATCGCCCCATACAACGTTAGTCATAATCGGAATTTTAACGACACTGCCTAAGCTGTTGTCCCAGGTTTCACTGATATAATAGGTTGCACCCTCATCAGCATAAACGGTGTATCTTTTCGTTTCATTAGCGAAAAGGTGAGTCTCTCTCATTGCGAAGAAATCGTTTACAAGAGTAGGTCTTACAGTTTCTTCCCATTTATTGCCGTACCAGGTGGATACGTTCTTATATTCGGCGGGAATTTTAGACATATCAATTCCGTTAGCACCGAAGTCTGAGTAATAAATTTTATCTGTGAAATAATTTTCCTTAAAGGTGTCGGCAAAATTGTAACCGCTGACGCGGGATTTGATATATTCTTCGGTGAAGCTGAGCACAGCTTCATCAATGAACGAAGCAAAGCTTGAACTGATAACAAGGTCGTACCCGTCAACGTATACCTCAAAGTCAAACTTTTTGTCGGGCTTGTCAAGTATGCTTATGCGTATAGCGCTCTTACCGGTGCTTTCGTAGACAATTTCAAGCATCTCGCCGGTTTTTGCAAGGATTTCGTCCTGAATCGTCTTAGCTGCCGGAGCTTCCTTTTCGGAATTTATAACAATTTCGTAATCCTCGCTTGTTATAGGTGCTCCGTTAACCGAAATGTTAACTGCGGGGCTATCGGATTCTGTGTCGTTGAAGTATTTTTTTGCATTAACCGAATAAATCCAAAGCGCATTGACAAGCTCTGTAAGATAGTTGTCGTTAACGCTTTTTGTTGAATATACGTAGTTTGCGAGTGAGTAGGAGTACTTAACTCCGTTTTCAAGCTCGATGCCTATTGCAGAACGAAGGTCGATAGCTTTGAGCTCAATATCAAAGTAGAGAACTCTTGTTCCGTCGTCCGCAGTACAGGTGTTGTTTTTTATATCCTCGCGGCTTATAGTAACCGTTTTCGGCCAGGTGTTGAAGCTATAAGTGAATTTTACGTCACCCTCAAAATCGTTGAAAAGATAAAATCTGAAGTTTATTTTATCGCTAATGTTAAGAGTGGCACCGTGGAAAACTTCTTTGATTGCGTATGGCGGCGCTGCAGCTTGAATTGCCGATGCCGTACCGTTAATTTGCGGTGCGTTTTCACCTGTGTATTTTATTGTTTGGTCGTATTTTTTTGCGTAGTAGTTGCTTGAAGCTTTGATATATTCAAGAGCGGAGGTTACCATTGCCTTTGCCGTGCTTGAATAGTTGCCGTTGTTTACTATCTCTACGTAGTTAGGAATTGAGAAGTTGATAGTGTATTCGGAAGCTCCTGCATATCCGTCATAGCATACAACGAGACGGTATTGCTCATCACCGAAACAAGCAGAGATCTTCTGCGTAACAACGTAATGCTCGCCAAGGTTTTCAAGGTCCTTGAGCTCAATGTCGTCATTGCCGTTGAGCGCAAAGCTTGAACCTTTTGCGATACCGGTGTTGGTGATTTTGTCTATTCTTACAAAATTGAATGCTTCGGAATCGCCTGCGCCTCTTGGTATATAAAGGTTGTAAACAAAGTCAGAATAAAGCGTAATGTTGGCCTTTATTGTGAATTTGATTATCTCTTCAACTGTATAGGTAACGTCGCCGCTGACCTCGGTTGTCTTTATATCAGATGCAAGAGGGAATTTAAGTGTGTAGAAATCAGAATGATTGTTCTGCAAGGAAATAGGCGGTGTGGGAACTATGTTGCCAATAAACCATTTTTCTGTTACAGTAACGTTGGGAAGCTTCCAGGAAATATCAACAGTAGTGTAAGTGCCGCTCGGTGCGGAGGTTGCCACATACACGATTGTTTTTGTAGTTTTTGCGATATCGTACGTGGAAGGGTCGAGTGAGTAACAATTCTCATCTGTTGTGTCGGTTACGTTAGAGCCCTTGAAGTTGACCAAAGGGAGCTCAACCGTCGCAGAGGTGTTGTTACGGATAATTTCATTTATAGTATCGTTGTAATCCGCGTTTGCAAAGTTACAGTTTCTGAATTCGGGAGTTCCAACGGTCGTATCAAGGTCGTGAATCTTTGATCCTGCGATATCGCAATCCTTGAAAAGTATTTCCGAATTCTTTACCGAAAAGTTTTCGATAGCACGGCTTTCGTGAGCTTCGAGCAGTACAGTTCCCTCTGTATAAAGGAAGCAATCGTCAAAGACTACGTTGGTATCGGAAGGAGCTGCCAAATCACCGTACGACTGCAAGACACCCTCACTGTTCTTTACGGGGTTGCGCTCGAGAGTGTCAGAATAGCTTGTTGTGAAAATAGCATTGTCTCCGATGGCAACAAAGGTTGCGCCGGTTGCCGTGAAATCCGTTCCTGTGGCAATTTTGATCATAGTGTTCTTGCTGTCGGTCTGGTAATGTTTACCGCCGCCAACGTTAACCGAAGAACCTCTTGGGTTAGAGGCTGTTGTGCCACCGTCTGTTGAAAGAAGAAATGCTCCGGAGTACGTTTCAATGTTATCACCGTCGCAGCTCGCCGTCGTGTGGGAGACAGAGCCGGTTGTGGCACTGTATGAAGCCGTGTATTCTATAACAGGCTTGTTTGTGACGTCACCTACGTAAACGTTCACGTAATGAGAGCATACGTCAAAAAGTCTTTGTGAGCCCATAACGTATGTACCGGACACAGTGTCAACAGTCTTTGAAGCAGCAAAAATCTGCGCTGTGTGTGTCGTGTCAGAGGAATAAAGATAAAGATCAATATATCTTTGTTGATTACCCGATTCCGGATTATCATAAACACTTGCACTGTTTGCGGTGTAGTAGCTAAAAAGAACAGAATCGGCAGACGTGCCTACCGAGGAAAGTCTGTAACCGTTAAGGTTGATATGTATTTGCTTGCGGTTATTGAGATCTCCTCGAAATGATCCGTTAAGACCGCCGGGAGTGAGCGTTTCACCGTGAATCTCAATGTTATCAATGAGAGTGATGGTGTCACCCGAGGTCATCTTGTTAACCTGCGTCGCAAATTCGCTTTCAGTGTGATATGTGGAAGAGCCGCTCGCGTGAGTATGAATAAAGTCAAAATGTTCGCTGAGAGCGGCTTTTTCGGTTCGTGGAGTAGAACCGAGCTTTTCTTCACCTATCGCAAAGGTGCAAATTCCGGCTATACCGAGTATAAGGGAGAGCACGAGTGTGACAAGCAAAGCCTTTCCAAGTTTTTTCATTGTTATTCCTCCGAAATTCGTTGAACGTTTTATTTAATATATTATTTTATTAACTATTAATTTTCATTATACAATAAGTCAACCCGTAATGTCAAGAAAAATCTGCAAAATATTTTACATTACGAGCTCGTAGAGCGAAAGCAGCTCGTCCTCGATTTCTGTTTTTCTTTTATCTATTTCCGCGGCTCTGACGTAATCGGTTGCCGCAGAGCCGAAAAGCTCTTTATCAAGAAGCTCGGTTTCTGCTTCGAGCTCCTCAATTCTCTTGGCGGCGCGCTCGCGCTTCTTTTCCAGCGCCCGTCTTTCCGCATTCTCGCGTTTTTTCTGCTCGTAGTCTTCCTTCGAGTCGGACTTTTTTGACACCGGTGCGGCAATTTTCATATCGTTTTGCCTGATTTCGCGCAGTCTTAAATATTCTGCAAAGGCATCGTCGTCCTCGGTAAGCTCACAGTCGACCATGCCGCCGTCGCGCTCAGGCGCAAGCTCAATAATTCTCGTAGCAATGCGGTTTATGAAATATCTGTCGTGCGAAACCGCGATAATCGTTCCGTCAAAGGCTAAAAGAGCATTTTCAAGTGCGTCGCACGAGCCAATGTCAAGGTGGTTTGTCGGCTCGTCCATAATCAAGAGATTAACCTTTTTCAAAATGAGCTTTGCGAGTGTAAGCCTTGCGCGCTCGCCGCCTGAGAGGGTGGAAATCGGCTTGTCCATGTCCTCTGCGCCAAAAAGGAAGAGGGCAAGGGTTGAACGAAGCTCAACGTCCTTTTTCTCCGGATACTCGTCGCGCATTTCGGAAAAGACGGTTTTGTCGAGAGAAAGACCTCTGTTTTCCTGGTCGTAATAGCCTATCTTTATATTGTATCCGAGGGTGATTTTTCCGCCCGTCGGCTTTATGATAGAGTTAATAAGCTTCATAAGGGTTGATTTTCCCGAGCCGTTTTTGCCAAGGAACATAACCCGCTCGTATCTTCTGACAAGGAATGAAAGGTCGGAAATCAGAGGCTTTCCGTTATAAGAAAAGGTGAGATTTTTTGCTTCAAGAACGTCGTTTGCACTCTCTTCAAGGAGTGAGAAGTTCATTATTATATCCCGCGGCGCTTTTGGACCGAGCTCTACCTTTTCCATTCTCGCCAGCTGCTTTTCCTTTGAACGAATGGTGACAAAGTTGTGCTCGCGGTTGCAGCGGCGCTGAAACTCTATGTTAGCCTGTATCTTGGCTATTTCCTTTTGTTGCTCCTTATATCTCTTTTCAAGAGCGGCGGTTTCCTCCTCCTGCTGCTTTTTGCACGCGGAGTACGAGCCGTTATAAAGTCTTGCTCTTGCATATTGAATATGGAGCGTTTTGTTCGTCGTTTTGTCAAGGAAATATCTGTCGTGTGAAATTATAAGAACGGTTTTCTTATATGAAGCGATAAACCCTTCAAGCCAAGCAAGCGCATCAATATCAAGGTGGTTTGTAGGCTCGTCGAGCATAAGTATATCAGGCTCGGTTGCAAGAAGCCTTGCAAGTGCAAGACGGGTGTACTGACCGCCGGACAGCGTCTTTATTTTCTGTTCGAGAAGCTCCTCGGGAAAACCGAGGCGGAGGAGCATACTGCGGCATCTTTGCCTGAATTCAAGACCGCCGAGATTTGCGTATTTGCGATTAAGCTCGGTAAGCGAGGAAACGAGCCTTACAGACGTTTCGGTGTCGCGACATTCGTTAAGCTCTGCTTCAAGCTCACGTATTCTTTCCTCAATAGAGAGAAGCTCGGGGAAGGCAGTATACATATATTCAATGCAGGAAACGTCGCTCGGAAGAGCGGTAAGGTTAGGGTTTTGTTCAAGTATTCCAACGGTGTGTCCCTTTTGGATATAGACCGCGCCCGCATCCTTTTCGTATTCTCCTGTAATAAGTCTGAAAAGCGAGGTCTTTCCTGCGCCGTTTACACCGATAATTCCTACTCTGTCACCGTCGTTTACGGAAAACGAAATGTCTTTGAGTATCTCCTCTGCGCCAAAGGAAAGAGAAAGCCCGCTCGTCGATAAAGCTATCATCTGTCTACCTCAATTATAATATATTATATATATTTTAGCACAAAGCAACTGCAAAATCAACATATAACCCTGATGAATAATTATTCATAATATGCATTCCTTTAACCATTTTTTGAAAATAAAATTCATTTTATAATATCAATTTACCCGTGCGAAAACTTCGCAGGATATATATTTATAACAACATTTTCTTTTATAGTTGGTCATTGTGCACAAAAACGGTATGGTTGCAGCCACAAAATGAATAAAAATGCAACAAAAATGAATTTTTATTAAAAAAGTGCTTGACTTTATGCAAAATAGGGTGTATAATGTATTCATCAAATTTAATCGGGCAACGTCCCGAACAAGAAAGAGGTAAAAAAATGAAAAAGATTATTTCGCTTATTCTCGCTCTCGCACTTACCGTGTGTTGCGTATTCGCCTTTACTTCCTGCGGAGAGGCAAAGGGTAAAACTCTTGCCGAGGTTAAGGCAGCCGGAAAGCTTGTTGTAGCAACAAGCCCTGATTTCCCTCCCTTTGAAAACCTTGAAGGCGGAGAGGTTGTCGGTATCGAGGTTGACATTATGAAGCTCGTATGTGAGCAGCTCGGTGTTCAGCTCGTGCTTGAACAGATTCAGTTCGACTCAGTTCTTCCCGGTATCAAGTCCGGCAAGTACGATTGCGGTATGTCCGGTATCTCGGTTACACCCAAGCGTGCAAAGAGTGTTCTTTTCACAGATGCCTACTGCCTTGCAGCGCAGTGCATAGTTGTAACGGCTGATAGCACCATCGCATCAAAGGCTGACCTTGCAGGAAAGAAGATTTCTGTTCAGTCCGGTACAACCGCTGAGGATTACTGTCTTGGCGAGGGCTACGAGGTAGATTCCTACGAGCACAACAACGAGGCAAAGATCGCTCTCACTCAGGGCAAGGTTCAGGCTTGGGTAGTTGACGACCTTACCGCAGCAGAAATGTGCAAGAACGATCCTACCGTTAAAATTCTTGGCGAGCATATGACAACAGAGCCCTACGCATTCGCATTCACATTCGGCTCTGAGGATCTCGTAGCGGAAATCAACACGATTATCGCGGCTCTTATCGCAGACGGCACAGTTCAGGCTATCTTCGATACTCACGGCGCTCCCTACACAGCTCCCGAGAACGAGTAATTGAAAAATATAATAAGCTATGGGGTGTAAATCCGCACCCCATGCTTTTTGCTTTTATAGTATTGATTTAGGAGATTTCTATGAAAAAAATTCTATCTCTTCTTTCGGTTCTCCTTTTGGGTGTAACCCTCGTTTTCTCGCTTGTTTCCTGCGAGGAAGAGAAATACACGCTCGGAGAAGCGAAAACCGTAAGAGAAAACCTTGAACATAATATGTACGATAGGATAGACTATACCGGCAACGCTGAAAAGCTCGAAGCTATCGAGGCGGGTCTTAGCGAAAAGGTTAATAATTACGTCTACGCAAAAAAAGGACGCGCCGAGATAACTGTCTATTACTGTAAGGATCAGGCAAGCGCAGAGGCGGTATACGGCTCGCTTATACTTGTTTCTGAGGACGGAAAGGTAAGCTATACTCCCGGAATTCAGGGAAGTATCGTCTATAAGTATTCCGAAAATGCTCTCGAAGCCTCTTGTAAGAAGTTTTCAAGACTTCGCCTTACGTTCATTGAGGACGATAACTACCTCTACATACTTAACGGTCTTAAAAATACGCTCCTTATAACTCTCGGAGCGCTTGCGATAGGCGTATTTCTCGGTGCGCTTATTGCCGTTGCCAAGTACTATGCGGACGGAAATCCCCGTCTTAAAGTCATCAGTATGATATGCGACGTTTACACGACTGTTATAAGAGGAATTCCGATTACGGTGCTTCTCTTTATATTCTTCTTCGTAATACTCGTATCCGCTGACGGAATGCTCGTTGCGATTATCGCATTCGGTATAAACTCGGGCGCTTATATGGCGGAGCTTGTAAGAAGCGGTATAAACGCGGTAGATAAGGGACAGATGGAGGCGGCAAGAAGCCTTGGTATGTCGAAGTGGCAGGCAATGCGCACGATAATATTCCCGCAGGCAATAAAGAATATTCTCCCTGCGATAGGTAACGAGTGCATAGCGCTCCTTAAAGAAACCTCGGTTGCCGGCTACGTTGCCGTAGTTGACCTGACGCGTGGAGCAAACCTTATAAGAAATAATACGTACGACGCAGTAAACCCCTTGATTTTGACCGCCTTGATTTACCTTGCGCTCGTCGTTATTATGACCAAGCTTTTATCAATTTTGGAAAAGAGGCTGAGGAAGAGTGAAAGACGTTAATGGAAAAATAATCGAAGTACGCGGACTTACGAAGAGCTTTGGTGAAAACAAGGTCCTTTGCGGAATTGATGCCGATATCAACCGCGGTGACGTTATCTGCGTTATAGGCGCGTCAGGCTCGGGAAAGTCGACCTTTCTCCGTTGCCTTAACCTGCTTGAAAAGCCCGATGCCGGCAGCATAGTATTCAACGGCGTTGATCTTATGGAAAAGGGAGTAAACGTAAACCTGCACCGTCAGAAGATGGGAATGGTTTTTCAGCAGTTTAACCTTTTTCCTCACCTTACGATACTCAAAAACCTCACGATAGCTCCTACAATGCTTCTTGGCGCAACGACCGAGGAAGCCGAGAAAAAGGCGTACGAGCTTCTCGCAAGAGTAGGGCTTGCCGACAGAGCGGCTGATTATCCGGACAGACTTTCAGGCGGACAAAAGCAGAGAATTGCTATCGCGAGAGCGCTCGCAATGAACCCTGACGTTATTCTCTTTGACGAGCCTACCTCGGCGCTTGATCCTGAGATGGTAGGCGAGGTTCTCGACCTTATGAAAGACCTTGCGAAAACCGGTGTTACAATGGTAATCGTAACTCACGAAATGGGCTTTGCCCGCGAGGTTGCGGACAGAGTAATGTTCGTTGACGAGGGAATTATCAAGGAAGAGGGCGCACCTGAGGAAATCTTCTCAAATCCGAAGAACCCAAGACTTAAAGACTTTTTATCAAAAGTGCTCTAAAATAAAAAATGCGGAACAAAAGTGTTCCGCATTTTTCTATATATAAATTATCTTGCGCTCTCGTTAAGTATATCAAGCGCCCTTTTGAAATTGTCGGGAAGCTCGCATTCAAAGCTCATTCGCTCGCCGGTTTTGGGGTGGGTGAGTGAAAGCCTCTTTGCGTGGAGCATTTGACCGTTAAATAGGGGGGCGTGTAACTTTTCGAAGCGTGTTTTTGTGCTTGAATATACCTCGTCGCCAAGTAGTGGGTGACCGATATAGGACATATGAACCCTTATTTGATGGGTTCTTCCCGTTTCAAGCAGGCATTTTACGTAGGAAATATCCCCAAAACGAGAAATAACCTCGTAATTTGTGACCGCTTCCTTTGCGTGAGCGCCCCCGTCCTTGATAACCGCCATTCTTTTTCGGTCTACGGGGTGTCTGCCTATCGGGGCATCAACCCTACCCGTGTCAACTTTGAAACCGCCTCGCACGAGCGCGTGGTACTCTCTTTCTATGTTATGCACTTCAAGCTCCTCGGCAAGTGCTCTGTGAGCCGTGTCGTTTTTTGCAACGACGAGAAGACCGCTTGTGTCCTTATCTATTCTGTGCACTATACCCGGGCGGATAACTCCGCCTATTCCCGAAAGCGAGTCCTTGCAGTGATAGAGGAGTGCGTTTACGAGAGTGCCGGTGTAATTGCCGGGAGCAGGGTGCACTACCATACCCGATGGCTTGTTTATCACCAATATATCAGCGTCCTCGTAGAGAATATCAAGAGGAATATTCTCCGGTAAAATTTCCGACTCCTCGGGCTCGGGGATTATAATTTCAACCTCGTCACCCTGCTTGAGTGCGTATTTTTTGTTTGTTGCGTTTCCGAATACTGTAACCTGACCGTCCTCGATAAGCTTTGCTACTGCGCTTCGGGAAAGGTCGGTTTTTTCTTTAAGAAAGCTGTCAAGTCGCTTTCCCTTGTCGAATTCACCAGCAATATATCTCACTGTTTTTCATCTCGCTTACTGTTTTTTTGTTCTTTAATAATGTCGAGCAAAAGTCCGAGGATCAACAGTCCCGCGCCAACGCAAACAAAGCTGTCTGCGCCATTGAAAACTGCAAAATTTATAAGCCTGAAATCTATAAAGTCGACAACGTAGCCCAAGGCAAGTCTGTCTATCATATTTCCTATTCCGCCCGACACTATCAGGGCAAGAGAAATCGAGTAAAGCTTGTTTTTTTGCAGATATCCCGCAAAGAGAACGAAAAGCATAACAAGAATTGAGACCGTCGAAATGGAAATAAACACCCAGCGTGCGTTGTCGAGCATTCCAAAAGCAGCTCCGTCGTTTTCGACGTAGGTGAGGTGGAGCACGTCGCGGATTAGGGGCTTCGTTTCGATTTTTGAAAGATACTTAACGGCGAGAAGCTTCGTTACCTGGTCAAGTGCGATACCAAGTGCGATTATCGCCGAATATAAAATATAATCAAACAACTTTAATCTTTTCAATTTGAATTCCTCATATAGCGGGTAACATAAACCGCAAAAGTATTATCACAAAATAAGAAATGGTGAACGACCAATCGATAGGTGAATTCTGAAAAGCGCTCACCTTGGATAAAAGAAAGCGAATGGGTATTATGAACGGCTCGGTTATGCACGCAAGGAAAACCGTAAGCCTGTTATCCTCTCCCTGCATAAAAAACGAGCACAGCATTCGCACTAACATAGCAAACGAAACGATATCGAGAACTATCGCAACGAAGCTTGCTAAAAAATAAAAGAAGGCTTCCATTTCAAAAATATAACTCTTTTCTTAAAAAGCAAAAACGGCAGCGCTATACCACCGTTTTGCGTCATTTTATTTGTTTACGTTTATTCCGTTCGGAGTGATTATGTAGGTGGCAGGGGAAACGTTTTTGACGTCACCGCCGGTGGTATAGGTAACTCCGTTCAAAAAGTCGAGCATTCTCTTGACCGAGTCTCTGTCAAGAAGTTCAAGGTTGAGAACAACCGTGCAGCCGTCGATAAGATAATCGGCAATTGTGAAGATTTCGTCGATAGCCTCGGGTCTTACAACCTTCAATTCGATATTATTTCCCTCGATAGATGAGTTCTGAGAATTCTGAGCATTTTTGGAAACATCGGCTTCCGTATTGATGGGAGCGCACTCCGCCTTTTCTTCTTCAAACGGCTTGAAGATTATTTCTTCCTCTTCGTCAGCAGCCTTTGCGAGTTTCTTTCTGAGTCCGTCAAACATTTTATATTCTCCTTTATTTATTGAACAAATTTCTTCCTACTCTTACGAGTGTCGAGCCCTCCTCGATAGCAACTCTGTACGAGTGGCTCATACCCATAGAAAGAGTTGGATTTTCGCCAAAATCATATCTTTCTTTAAGGTCGTCGAAAAGCTTTTTCGTTAATCTGAAATAGGGGCGAAGCTCCTCACCGTCCTCGGTGGCCGGGCCCATAGTCATAAGACCTGAGAGCTTTATATTCCGAAAATCCGCAATTTCGTTAATTAACCTTTCGGTATCCTCGGGGAACACACCGCTTTTCTGCTCCTCTTTTGCCGAGTTAAC
>JAZNCB010000016.1:0-15067 GCA_046156285.1 Eubacteriales bacterium
TTTTAATATATTTTCGGGAGTTTGCTCGGGGTTTGACGAGCATATTGAAAGCTGTGAATGAATATGTAAATCGTGGTCGATTACGTATCTCATATAATTACCTTTATTTTCGTGGGATTGTATATTTGTCGCTTTCCTTTAATGAAAGCGCGTCAACCGCCTTGTTGAAAATTCCGACAGCTTTCTCAAATGCTGCGGGAACGTGCGCATCACTGCCAAGGTAGAACTTACAGCCCTCGGATTTCGCAATAAGAAAGAGGCGAAGAACCGTATCGGCCTCACTACTTTGATAGGAGAAATCGGACATATTAAGCTCTATTCCAAGCCCAAGCTCTGCCGCGCGTCTGAAAAGCTCTTTCAAATCCGCTTCGGGAAGAAGCCTCAAAACTTCAAGATACTCCTCGCGCGTGGGAGCGATAAGGGGGCAGGCAAGATGAGCGAGCCCCATCTTGTAGAAGGGAAGCTGCATTGAGAGAAGAGCTCTGAATTTGTCAACCCAGACCCCGGCTCTTGTTTCGGGAATTTCCGCATCCTTTTCCGTAATGCCAAATCCAACCATATGAAGATGAGTGGTAGGCACGATGATAAAATCAAGCTCGGAAAGCGGGACTTCTCCGATACCGACAGTGAAGTTGTAGGTCATATCGGTTTCAGCTCCGAAAAGGAATTCGGTGTTCACGCCACAAGGCAAGGGCAGGCTTTCTTTTATATGGTCGTAGCCCTGTCTTTGATAAAACGAGAGAAGCTCGGGGGCTTCGGTCTTTATCGTCCCGTCCCAGAAGTGATCGGTAAGGACAATCGTTTTGAACTCGTTTTCTTCTGCGTATTTCAGTATGTTTTCAGGTATTTGCTCGGGGTGCTTTGAGCAGAGCGAGAGCCTTGAATGTATATGAAAATCGTGGTCTACCACATAACGCATAAAGTTTTCCTATGCCTTTTCTTTAAGAATAAATTTGTCGCTTTCTTTGAGTGAGAGGTCGTCGATAGCTGTGTTAAATCTTATGATCGCCTTTTTGAAGCCCTCGGGACTGTGCGAGTCGCTTCCGAGGTAGAATTTACAGCCCTCGGATTTCGCGATAAGGAACGGGCGAAGTATGATTTCCGCTTCTGCGTCTGTATATTTGAAGTCGCACTGGTTGATTTCAATTCCCATACCAAGCTCTGCCGCGCGTCTGAAAAGCGGGCGCATTTCATTTTCGGGAAGAAGCCTGAGAATTTCAAGAAGCTCCTCTCTTGTCGGCGCCATAAGATAGCACGCAGGGTGGGCAAAACCAACCTTGTGAAAGGGAAGCTTTGCCGAAAGAATAGCCTTGAATTTATCAACCCAGACCTTTGCTTTTTTCTCGGGAGACTCGGAGTCGTCCTCGGAGATTGCGAAGCCGTTCATATGAAAATGGGTTGTGGGCACTACGATAAAATCAAGCTCGGCCATAGCTTTTTTGCCAATGCCGATATTGAAGTTATAGGCTACCTCGGCCTCAGCGCCGAAAAGAAATTTCGTGCTTTTGCCCTGCGGAAGAGGAAGAACCTGCTTTATATGGTCGTAGCCTTGCTTTTCATAGTAGGGTACGGTGATAGAGGTTTTGCCGTTCTTTAAGGGCGGGATATTCATAGGGACTTCCGCATCCCAGTAGTGATCGGTGATAGCAATAGCGCGAAGCCCGTTTTCTTCCGCGTATTTTAATATGTTTTCGGGAGTTTGCTCGGGGTAGTTAGCGCTTATTGAAACGTTTGAATGAATGTGAAAATCGTGGTCGATTACGTAACGCATTTCAAAGAGCCCTTTTAGTCAACGAATTCTGCAACGCATCTTTCGTAAGCGGCAACGGGGTTGGCGGCAGCGGTAATAGGTCTTCCGACAACGATATAGTCAGAGCCGATTTTCTTTGCCTCGGCGGGAGTCATAACTCTCTTCTGGTCGCCAACGTCACCGTCTGCAAATCTTACACCGGGAGTTACCGTAACGAAATCGCGTCCGCACGCGCCGTGTACCTTTTCTGCTTCAAGGGGTGAGCATACAACACCGTCAAGACCTGCTGCCTTGGTGTTCTTTGCATAGTGCATAACAACCTCTGCGATAGGCTCGTTTATAAGAAGGTCGCGCTTCATCGTTTCCTCGTCGGTTGAGGTGAGCTGGGTTACACCGATAAGCATAGGTCTTGTTCCGTCAGCTCTTGTAAGTCCCTCGATAGCCGCCTGCATCATAGGGATAGTTCCGCCTGCGTGCAGGTTAGTCATATCTACGTCAAGACGGGAAAGAACAGCCATTGCCTTTTTAACGGTGTTCGGAATATCGTGAAGCTTGAGGTCGAGGAAAATCTTGTGACCTCTCTTTTTGATTTCCTTTACGATGGACGGGCCCTCTGCATAGAAAAGCTCCATTCCGATTTTTACAAAGGGCTTTTTGCCCTCGAATTTATCAAGAAACTTGAATGTTTCCTCAGCGCTTGCAAAGTCGCAAGCGATAATAACGTCTCTTCCCATAACTTTTTCCTCACTTATCTTATTTGTGAGCCGCGCCGATTATATCGGAGAGGCTTTCTATTCTGTATTTTTCCATAACTCTCGGCAAATCGAGGATTATGTCACGGCACGCATAAGGGTTTACAAGGTTAGCCGCGCCAACCTCAACGCAGGTTGCGCCCGCCATCATAAATTCGAGCACGTCCTCAGCAGATGAGATGCCGCCCATGCCGACAATCGGGATTTTAACCGCGTCGTAAACCTGGTATATCATTCTTACCGCAACCGGCTTTATAGCAGGGCCTGAGTATCCGCCCGTCTTGTTTGCAAGAAGCGGAGCGCGCCGTTTGAGGTCTATTCTCATACCGAGAAGCGTGTTGATAAGGCTTATTCCGTCAGCGCCTGCCGCCTCGCAAGCCTTTGCTATCGAAACTATGTCGGTAACGTTTGGCGAGAGCTTGATTATAAGGGGCTTTTTTGTAACGCGCCTTACTGCCTTCGTTATTTCGCCTGCCGCCTCGGGCGACGTGCCAAAGCTCATTCCGCCTCCGTGAACGTTGGGGCAGGAAATGTTTACCTCAAACCAGCCGATATCCGACTGCGTGTCAAGCTTTTCAACCGTTTCAACGTATTCTCTTTCCGAAAATCCCGAAACGTTTGCCATAGTAGGCTTTCTGAAAACCTCGCGAAGCTTCGGAAGCTCGGTTGAAATTACCGCGTCAACGCCCGGATTTTGAAGTCCGACCGCGTTGAGCATACCCGAGGGGCATTCCGCAATTCTCGGTGTAGGGTTTCCAAATCTTGCATCGAGCGTCGTTCCCTTGAATGAGAGCGAGCCGAGAATGTTTATGTCATAAAGCTCTGCAAATTCATAGCCGAAGCCGTACGTTCCGCTGGCGGGAATTATAGGGTTATCAAGCTCAATGCCGCAGAGAGTGGTTTTAAGATTTACCATATAATTTCCTCCTTTACGAGAACAGGGCCGTCGCGGCAAATTCTCTTATTTCCGTATTTCGTTTTGCAGGAGCAGCCCATACAAGCGCCAAAGCCACAGCCCATACGCTCTTCAAAGCTAAGCTGTCCCGAGGTTTCGGTTTTATCGTAGAGCGCTTTAAGCATAGGCTCAGGACCGCAGGTGTAAAAATAAGTGTATTCGACACCCGCGAGGGCATCGGTTACAAAGCCGCGAACACCGCAGCTTCCGTCTGCGGTTGCGACGATAACCTCACAGCCGAGCTTTTCAAACTCTTCCTTGTAGAACACCTCAGAGGAGGAGCCGAAGCCGAGAATTACGGTCGGCCTTTTGCCGAGCGAGATAAGCTCGCGCGCGAGCATATACATAGGCGGAACACCTGCGCCGCCACCGACGAGAAGCGGTTTTTCACCCGCCTCGTCAAGTGTATAGCCGTTTCCGAGCCCCGAGAGGATATCAAGCTTCTCACCCGGGAGCATAGCCGCCATTTTTTCAGTACCCTCGCCGACTGCCTTGAATATAAGCGTGAGCTTTCCGTCCTCGGCATTGCATACCGAGATGGGACGGCGAAGATAGAAACCGTCGAGCTTGATATTCACGAACTGGCCGGGAGCGGTTATGTCGGATACGTCGCCGAGAAGCGTCCACTCGTACGTGTTCTTTGCGATTTTTTTGTTTTCGAGAAGTTCAAATATTACACTTTTCATATCAGCTGTCAATAGTAGAAATTGTTATAGTTATATCTTCAAGAACGTCAAGGAGAACCCTAACAGTGTCAAGAGAGGTGAACATAGTTGTTCCGGTTTCAACTGCGAGAGCGCGGATTTCGTGACCGTCTTTCTGGTGGTCGGTCGAGGAAATGTCACTCGTGTTGATTACGTATGCAACGTGGCCTGAACGAATGGTGTCGGAAACGTCGGACGAGCCCGTGCTGAGCTTTTCCTTTACTCTCGTTCTGATACCGTGCTGCTTCAAGAACGTTGCAGTACCCTTTGTAGCCTCAATGTTGAAGCCGAGGTTGTAGAAGCGGCGGTTTAAGGGGGGAGCCTCTGCCTTATCCTGTCCGGCTATCGTTACGAATACGGTTCCGTAGTTTTGAACGCTCATTCCCGATGCTTGAAGAGCCTTGTAGAATGCGCGGTTACGATCGTCGTCGTATCCTATCGCCTCCCCGGTTGACTTCATTTCGGGTGAGAGGTATGCGTCAATTCCGTTAATCTTCTTGAATGAGAATACGGGAACCTTGCAGTACCAGCGCTTCTTTTCCTCGGGATAGATGCTGAATATTCCAAGCTCTTTAAGAGTTGCGCCCATAATTACCTCGGTTGCAATGTCGGCAAGCGAGTAGCCCGTTGACTTTGAAAGGAAAGGAACGGTTCTCGAAGAACGGGGGTTAACCTGGATGATATATACGTCTTCCTTATCGTCAACGATAAACTGAATATTGAAAAGACCTACGATACCGATGCCAAGGCCAAGCTTCTTTGAGTAGGTAAGAATCTTGCCCTTAACCTTGTCGGAGATGGAGAACGAGGGATAAACGCTGATAGAGTCACCCGAGTGAATACCCGTTCTTTCAACAAGCTCCATAATACCTGCAACGAATACGTCGTGGCCGTCGCAGATAGCGTCAACCTCAACCTCTTTACCCTGGATATAGTGGTCAACGAGAACCGGCTTGTCCTCGTCAATTTCAACCGCGGTACGAAGGTAGTGACGAAGCTGGTCATCGTTTCCTACAAGCTGCATTGCGCGGCCGCCGAGAACGAAGCTCGGACGAACGAGAACGGGGTATCCAACCTCGTTAGCAACGCGGATACCGTCCTCAATTTTAGTAACCGCCTGACCTTTCGGCTGAGGAATGTCAAGGTCGTGAAGAATTTTCTCAAAGGAGTCGCGGTTTTCTGCGCGCTCGATAGCCTCGCAGTCTGTACCGATTATCTTAACTCCGCGAGCCGCAAGAGGCTCAGCGAGGTTAATTGCGGTCTGTCCGCCAAGAGAAGCGATAACTCCCTCGGGCTTTTCGTAGTCGATAACGTTCATAACGTCCTCAACGGTGAGGGCCTCGAAGTAAAGCTTGTCTGCCGTTGTGTACTCGGTCGATACTGTTTCGGGGTTGTTGTTGATGATAATCGACTCGTAGCCGAGGTTTCTTATCGTGTTTACTGCGTGAACTGTGGAGTAGTCGAACTCAACGCCCTGACCGATTCTGATAGGACCTGCGCCGAGAACGACAACCTTCTTTCTATTTGTAAGCTTTGACTCGTTCTTGCCCTCGTAGGAGGAGTAGAAGTAAGGAATGTAAGCGCCGACGTGAGCGGTATCAACCATACGGAATGCGGGGATAATTCCCGCTTCCTTTCTGATGTTGGCAACGTCAAGCTCACTCTTTTTCCAAAGCTTTGCGATGATTTTATCCGAGAAGCCCATAACCTTAGCCTCACGAAGAAGCTTGGTGTCACCGACGTTTTTCGCAAGAGCCTTTTCCATATTTACGATTTTCTCGATGGACTTCAAGAAATATTCGGTAATTTTGGTTATCTCGTGGAGCTCTGCCGTTGTGCGACCAAGTCTTATAAGCTCGGATACTGCGAATATATTGTCGTCGTGGAACTCCTTGATATATTCGAGCATCTTGTCCTCGGCCATATTCTCAAACTTCGCCATAGAGAAGTGATATACGCCGGTTTCAAGCGAACGGGTTGATTTGAGAAGACACTCTTCAAGGTTAGAGCCGATGCTCATACACTCACCCGTCGCCTTCATCTGTGTGCCGAGCTTGTTCGGAACTGAGGTGAATTTATCAAACGGGAATCTCGGGAATTTAGCAACAACGTAATCAAGGCTCGGCTCAAAGGAAGCCTTCGTTCCGGCAACCTCGATTTCGTCAAGTGTCATACCAACCGCAATTTTAGCAGTAACTCTTGCTATCGGGTAGCCGCTCGCCTTTGATGCGAGCGCAGAGCTTCTCGAAACTCTCGGGTTAACCTCGATAAGATAGTATTCGGAGGACTTGGGGTTGAGCGCAAACTGAACGTTACAGCCGCCCTCTATTTTAAGCTCACGTATAAGCTTGATAGCACTGTCGTTGAGCATTTTAAGGTCGTGGTCGCTCAGCGTCATAATGGGAGCAACTACGATACTGTCACCCGTGTGAACACCGACGGGGTCAATGTTTTCCATTCCACAGATGGTAATTGCGTTATCCGCGCCGTCACGCATAACCTCAAATTCGATTTCCTTAAAGCCCTTTACGCTCTTCTCAACGAGAACCTGGTGTACGGGAGAAGCTGTGAGCGCACCTACCGCAAGCTCGCGAAGCTCCTTTTCGTTGTAAGCAAAGCCGCCACCCGTTCCGCCAAGCGTAAACGCAGGACGGAGAACGACGGGATAACCGATTTTATCGGCCGCCTCGACCGCCTCTTCAAGTGTGTTGGCAATATCCGAGGGGATAACCGGCTCGCCTATCGACTCGCAGAGGTTTTTGAAAAGCTCTCTGTCCTCAGCTCTCTCAATGCTTTCGCTTGAAGTACCGAGAAGCTCAACACCGTTTTCTTCAAGTATTCCTTTCTTTTCAAGGAGCATAGCCATATTAAGACCGGTCTGTCCGCCGATACCGGGAACTATTGCGTCGGGGCGCTCGTATCTTATAATCTTTGCGATATATTCAAGCGTCAAGGGCTCCATATACACCTTGTCTGCTATCGTTGTATCGGTCATAATTGTGGCGGGGTTAGAGTTCACGAGAATTACCTCGTAGCCCTCCTCTTTGAGTGCAAGGCACGCCTGTGTACCTGCGTAATCGAATTCTGCCGCCTGTCCTATTACGATAGGGCCCGAACCGATAATCATAATTCTTTTAATGTCTTTCCTTTTTGCCATTTTTGGTCTTTCCTTTCTGTTTCGCTCTATATATTTTTTATTTTTTCATCTAAGTAAACCGCTTTGCCGTCATAGACGGTCGCAAGGCATCTGCCGCGCACCCTCATATTTTCAAACGGCGTAGCCCGTCCCATCGAGAGAAACTCCGACGGGTCTATCGTATATTCCTCGGAAACCTCGAATATCGCATATCCGGGGTCGGTTTTAATTCCAAATCTTCTTCTTGGCGCAACCGACATAATCTCGGCAAGAAGCTCGAGAGGTATAATCTTTGTCAAAACGAGCTTGGTGTAAAGCACGGCAAATGCCGTTTCAAGCCCGACAACACCCATAAGGCTCTTTTCAAGCCCTCTTGATTTTTCTTCCTTTGAGTGAGGCGCGTGGTCGGTAGCTATCATATCAAGCGTACCGTCGAGTATTCCCTCAATGAGCGCAAGACGGTCCTCCTCCGCTCTTATCGGGGGGTTCATCTTAAATCTTCCGTCCTCTTCTAACATAGTGTCATTCATCGTGAGGTAGTGCGGTCCGGTTTCGGCAGTGACGTCAATTCCTGCGCGCTTAGCCGCTCTTATTGCCTCGACACTCTCCTTTGCGGAAACGTGGCAAACGTGGTATTTCGCTCCGGTTTTTTTGAGGAGCTCCATATCTCTTTTTATAGGTCCGTATTCACTCTCGGACGATATTCCTCGGTGTCCGTTTTGCCTTGCGTATTCACCGTCGTGGATATATCCGCCAAAGAGCAGGGAATTATCCTCACAGTGAGCAACAATTATTTTATCAAGCTTTTTTGCCGTAAGCATTGCCTCGGTCATAAGAGCCTCGGACTGCACTCCTCGGCCGTCGTCGGAAAAGCCCGCAACAAGCGGAGCAAGACCTTCAAGGTCCGAAAGTCTCTCGCCCGCCTCGCCAACGGTTATAGTGCCGTAGGGGAACACGGGGATTTGCGCGTCGCTCTTAATCTTGTCAAGCTGTATGGCAAGGTTTTCCTTTGAGTCGGGGGTGGGGGAGAGGTTCGGCATCGTCATAACCGCCGTATATCCGCCGCGAGCCGCCGACATAGTGCCGGTTTTTATCGTTTCTTTATAAGAAAATCCCGGCTCTCTGAAATGCACGTGTGCATCACACAAACCGGGAAAAATAACGGTATTATCAATAACCTTAACGTCAACAGGGAATGTTTCACCCGTAAAATGAGAAAGGGAAAAGCCGTCGAAAAGCATATCTTGTATTTTCATTGCGCCGTTTTCGTAAACGTTAGCGTTTTTGAAAAGAATAGTCATATAAGAAAAGCTCCTCTCTAAATTTATCTTTTATATTATAGCATAAGTATAACTATAAGTCAATATACAAAATAAATAAAAGTGGAGCTTTACCGAAATATTTTTTTGCCGAAATTAGTCACTGCTCAGCGACAAAGCTGCCAGAAGGCTACGGCAGATGCGGCGGCAACGTTAAGCGAGTCAACTCCGTTTGACATAGGTATTTTTGCGGTGTAGTCGCAGGCCCTGATGGTCTCGGCTTTAAGACCCGTGCCCTCTGTGCCGAGAATTATCGCAAGCTTCTCTTCTTTTAAGAGCGAGGTGTCGTCTATTGAAACCGAGTCGTCACAAAGGGCCATAGCAACCGTCTTAAAGCCGAGAGCCTTGATAAGCTCAATATCCCGTGGCCAGTCCTCCTTGGATTTGCCGACTTTTGTCCACGGAACCTGCAAAACAGTACCCATACTAACGCGGAGCGCACGTCTTGAAAGAGGGTCGCAGCAGGTCGGGGTGATAAGCACCGCGTCAACGTTAAGCGCAGCGGCAGATCTGAATATTGCGCCAACGTTTGTCGAGTCGGCAATTTCCTCTAAAATCGCAATTCTGCGAGCGCCGTGTAAAATTTCCGAGACTTCTTTAAGCTCGGGACGATACATAGCGCAAAGCGCACCCCGTGTCAACTCAAATCCCGTAATTTCTTTCAAAATTTCTCTGCTTCCGACGTAAATAGGTAAATCTTTATTTACATTATTGCATCTTGTGATTATTTCCTCTACCGCACCGCCAAGCAGTCTTTTATCGGTCAAAAGAGACAGCGGATAGCACCCCGATTTCAGCGCTACGTCAATGACCGCGGGGCTTTCCGCAATAAAAATCCCACGCCTGTTTTCAAGCCCTGCGCGAAGCTCCCGACCGGTCAGTCTTACGTAAACGTCAAGCTCGGGGCAGCCAAGGCTGTTTATTTCTATAAAGTTAATATCTGACATATTTTCACCCACAAAACAGAAGCACAGAGTAGACTGTGCGTTCGCTCTGTGCTTTTTAATAATTTTAGAGATTGATTTTTTCGCCCGTTGCGTAAAGATAGTTAAGGTAGCTTACGCGCTCGTCGATAAGAGCCTTCATAGCTTCCTTATCTTCGTTTGTAAACTGGCTCATTTCTTCCTCGGAAACTTCCATTCCCTTATGTATTTTATCTACTGTAAAGGCAAAAGAGAAATCGGTTGCAACGATTTCGCCGCGGCGATCACACATAACGAGGTTAGACTTGCCAAGAAGAAGCTGCTCAACTGCGGCAACACCCATTCTTGATGCAAGCACTCTGTCGCGGAGTGTGGGCGAACCGCCTCTTACGATATGAGCAAGACGCGCAAACTTTGTCTCAACTCCGGTAGTCGTCTGTATTTTCTTTGCAAGCACGGGAGCAACCTCTGCGCCGACACCCTCGGAAACGAGAACGATGAAGTTACGCTTGCCAAGCGCCTTTGACGCCTTGATTTTCTCACATACTTTATCGGTGTCGTACGGAATTTCGGGCACGAGAACTGCGGTTGCACCGGTTGCTATTGCGGTGTTTATCGCAATGTCGCCCGCTCCGCGTCCCATAACCTCAACTACGTTGCATCTTGCGTGAGACTCGCAGGTGTCACGAAGCTTGTCAACAAGCTCGATTACCGTATTCATAGCCGTATCGTGGCCGATAGTATTGTCGGTTGAAGTAATATCGTTATCTATCGTTCCGGGAATTCCGATGCAGGGAACACCGAGGTCGGTGAGGGATTTTGCACCTCTGAACGTTCCGTCTCCGCCTATTGCAACTATTCCGTCGATTTCAAGATCCTCGCAGGTTTTTCTCGCCTTTTCTCTTCCCTCGGGGGTAAGCATTTCAAGGCAACGGTCGGAATAAAGAACTGTACCGCCTTTGTTGATAATGTTCGAAACGTCACGGACGGAAAGGGGGCTGATATCGCGATTGATAAGTCCCGAATATCCGCAACGGATACCCATAACCTCAACACCGTTTTGAAGAGCGGTTCTTGTAACGGCTCTGACTGCCGCGTTCATTCCGGGTGCGTCACCACCGGAGGTAAGGACGCCGATTTTTCTAAACTTTTTCATTGTAAACCTCATGACACAAAATCTTACTTAGTTATTATATAATATATTTTTTTCATTTACAAGGGGGTTTTGACAAAAAAACAAAAAAATGAAAAAATTAGTATAAATTTTGATACATGTTAATTGACAAAACAGAGATTTTGTGGTAAAATAATATAAAATTATTGACTTATCTGCGAAAAGGAGAGTTCTATGTACATAGCTATAATTGCAGACGATAACAAAAAGGAACTGATGACACAGTTTTGTATCGCATATTGCGGAATTTTGTCCCGTCACAACCTATGCGCAACTCATATTACGGGAAAATACATATCCGATGCAACCGGGCTTGAAATAGAGACCTTTCTTGCAGGCAGCTCGGGCGGCACGGAGCAGATAGCTTCGCTCGTTTCGTATAACGAGATAGACCTCGTATTTTATTTCAGAAGCACCAACCCTGCTGATATGGTTTACGAGGGTGAAACAAATCTTCTTCGTATGTGCGACGTACATAACGTTCCGCTTGCTACCAACATTGCGACCGCAGAGGCGCTCGTAACCGCGCTTGAAAACGGAATGCTCAACTGGCGCGAGCTTGTAAATCCGAGAAGCGAATATAATATGCGTAAAAGCATGAAATAAAGAAAATCTCGCCTTTGGGCGAGATTTTCGTATAAATAGAAAGTTGTGGAAAACGAATAAATATGGCAATAATAAAGGAAAAGAAGTTTGTAATCAAATCGGTTATAGAAAATCTTTCTTTGTCGGGCGCTGTCGAGGGCGAGCCCGAAGAGACGAGCGCAGTCTGCGACGGATTTCTTAAAGTATCCGATGGTGAGATAAATATAAGCTATACGGAGACCACCGAGGGCGGCAAGGTCGTCTCGGACGTTACCGTTTCGGGTGAGCTTGTGCGCGCAAAGCGCGTTGGGGCTGTCGAGAGCGAGATAATTTTCAACCCCGCAGAGCCGCACAAATCCTTATATACGGTAGCGCCGTTTTCCTTTGACGTAACAGTCGTTACAAAAAAAATCAGAAACTCTCTTACAAAGGACGGAGGCCGCCTCGATATTTATTACAATATGGAAATAGGCGGTGCGTCGAAATACGTTAAGATGAGAATTGAATGTTAAGGTGATTTATGGATGCTTTGGAATTAAAGGGGCGCATAAAATCAAAACAGCTTGCGGGCTGGTATATTTTCTCGGGTGAAGAGGATTACCTGAAAAAGTATTATCTTAAAGAATTGAAAAAGGCAATAATCGAGGACGAAACCTTTATGCCCTTTAACTACGCATCGTGGGACGGTGAGGAGGTCGATTTTGCCGCTATAAGAGAAGCTATAAAGTCGCCTCCTATGATGAGCGACTACAAGCTTATTGAATGGAAGTTTGCAAATCTCGACGCAATGAAGGAGGGCGAGAGGGAGGCTCTCACAGAGCTTTTTGAAATGAAGGATGAATATCCCACCTCGGTATTCGTCATAATGACAACCTCCGACGGCTTCGACGTTGGCACGTCTAAAAAGCCCTCGAAGCTTTTTACCCGTCTTTCAAAAGGCTTTGAGATACTGAATTTCCCGAAATCAACCGATGCCCAGCTTCTTGCGTGGCTGAAAAAGCATTTCGAGGCGGAGAAAATATCGGTAGATATCAAGACGTTAAACGAGCTTCTTTTCAGAGCGGGGCATTCGATGGACGTCTTAAATAACGAGGTTTCAAAGCTTTGCTACTTCGCCGCGGCAAACGGCCAAAGCTCGGTTGACACAAGGGACGTTGCCTTTATAACCTCACCGAGCGTTGAGTGTGACGCCTTTGCTCTTTCAAACGCGGTAACGAAGAAAAATGCAGAGCTGGCGCTTCTTGCTATGCGCGACTTGAAGCAAAGAAAGGTCGAGCCGCAGGTGGTGCTTGCAATGCTTGAACGTGTTTACTCGGATCTTACCTCGGTTTCGCTTCTCATCGACGAGGGGCGGGATTCGTCGGATATAGAAAGCATATTGAAGCTTCATTCCTTTAAGGCGAGCCTCTATATCAATTCGGCGAAGAGGATAGGCTCGGCAAAGCTTTCCGAAGCTCTCGCAGAGCTTTGCAAAATGGACGCGGCATCAAAGTCGGGCGGCTCGTCGGGCTACGGTCCTATTGAAATGTTTATTACGAAGAACCTCAAATAAGAGGTCCGAAAGGAAAAATATGAAAATTAAAAGAATTATTGCGCTTTTTCTTGCGGCAGTTATTATGGCTTTGTCTCTTGTATCCTGCTCGGACGAAAAGTTGCCCGACTACTCTGTTTATCTCAAAGAAAGAGACGTTACGGGACGAGATATAAGCTACGTCGAGATAAGCTTTAAGAAGTATGGCAAGGTGGTCGTGCTTCTTGATGCAACAACAGCGCCTATAACCGTTGAAAACTTCTTGAAGCTTGTAAATCAAGGGTTTTACGACGGACTTCCGATGCACAGAATTATCAAGGACTTTATGATACAGGGCGGCGACCCTAAGGGTAACGGTTCAGGCGGCTCTTCTGAAACTATAAAGGGCGAATTTTCAACCAACGGATACGATAACGATATTCTCCACTATAAAGGCACGATTTCAATGGCGAGAGGAAACGGCAACGATTCCGCCTCATCTCAGTTCTTTATCTGTAATGCAGATTCCAACGAGGCGCTTGACGGCAAGTATGCGGCATTCGGTTACGTTGTCGACGGACTTCACGTGGTTGATGAAATAACCAAAAAGGTATTCCCGAAAACCTTGTATTCGGAATACCACGGCGATGAGCAATACTATAACGTCGGAGGCTACGTGCTTTCCGGTCATCAGATCTGGTATTATTACGGCAACGGCGCTGTCGAAAAGGAAGCTGACAAGCCGATTATCGAGTATATCAGGGTTCTTGAAAACTATAATCCGCAGAAATAACTGAAAATAAAATTGAATTTGATTAAAAATCGTCAAATTTTCTGCTTGACACGGGCGCGTGTTATGTGTTACAATATAAAATAATAAAAAAATAACTATAAAAAGTGAGGAAAATAAAAATGGCTACCTACATCAACGAGCCCTCTCACACATTTAGTGAGTATCTTTTAATTCCCGGTTACACCGATGACCGTTGCGTTCCTGCGAACGTATCTCTTCGCACACCTCTTGTAAAATACAGAAAGGGCAAGGAGGAATGTCCTCTTATGCTCAATATTCCGATGACCTCTGCAATAATGCAGTCGGTTTCCAACGATACTATGGCTATCGCACTTGCAAAAGAGGGCGGCGTGTCCTTCATCTACGGCAACCAGACAATAGAGGACGAGGCGGCTATGGTCGCAAGAGTTAAGAATTATAAGGCAGGCTTCGTTGTAAGTGATTCTAACCTCACTCCTGACAACACTCTTGCAGACGTTCTTGCTCTTGGAGAGATAAACGGCCACTCCACTATGGCAGTAACCGATGACGGAACTGCAACCGGCAAGCTCCTCGGCATCGTAACCGGAAGAGATTACCGTGTATCCCGTATGACAGGCGAGGAAAAGGTTTCGAGCTTTATGACTCCTCTTTCAAAGCTTGTAACCGCTCCTGAGGGAACAACACTTAAAGAAGCTAACGATATTATCTGGGATAACAAGCTCAACTCGCTTCCTATCCTTGATAAGAACGGAAATCTTAAATATTTCGTATTCCGTAAGGACTATTCTCAGCACAAGGAAAATCCTCTTGAACTTCTTGACGAGAACAAGAGCTACGTTGTAGGCGCAGGTGTTAACACACGTGACTTTGCCGAGAGAATTCCCGCACTCGTTGAGGCAGGCGCAGACGTGCTTTGCATAGACTCCTCCGAGGGCTACACCGTTTGGCAGAAGCGCACTATCGATTTCGTTCGTGAAAAGTACGGCGACAAGGTTAAAATCGGCGCAGGAAACGTAGTAGATAAGGACGGCTTCCGCTTCCTTGCAGAAGCAGGCGCAGACTTTATCAAAATCGGTATCGGCGGCGGCTCTATCTGTATCACACGTGAGACTAAGGGTATCGGTCGCGGACAGGCAAGTGCGGTAATCGAGGTTGCCGCTGCCCGTGACGAGTATTTCAAGGAAACCGGTATTTACATTCCGATTTGCTCCGACGGCGGTATCGTTCACGATTATCATATGACACTCGCTCTTGCAATGGGCGCAGACTTCATGATGCTTGGTAGATATTTCGCAAGATTTGACGAGAGCCCGACACCGAAGACTATGGTTAACGGTCAGTACGTTAAGGAGTACTGGGGCGAAGGCTCCAACCGTGCCCGGAACTGGCAGCGTTATGATCTGGGCGGCAGCGCCAAGCTGACCTTTGAAGAGGGCGTGGATTCTTATGTTACTTACGCAGGCAGCCTCCATGACAATGTGGAG
>JAZNCB010000017.1:0-7769 GCA_046156285.1 Eubacteriales bacterium
TACGATCCGACTTTAGCCAAGCTCGTCAACAGCAACCGCTCTGTCGATTACGAGATACTCATACTCTGTTACGTAGGAAGCTTCAAGAAGAGCCTTAGCTATCTGAGTATTGAGTCTACCGTAGGTTTTTGTGCCATAGTAGGAGGTGAGGTCTGCAAGAGCTGTACGTTGAAGCTCGGTGTGTCCCTCATCGAATATTATGTTGTTAAGGGTGTCAAAAAAGTCCTTATCGTTTATGAGAACGATATTAGGCATTGTCTCGCCGCCCTCCTCGATAGCATCGAGAACGGTCTGCTGATATTCGCTTTCCTTAACGTAGGTGATGTTAAGGATGGTGTTATACTGTGTTTTGGTATAACCTGCTATTCTGTTAGCAACCGCACTCATTGCATCTGCCGACGTATTATCGTCAGTGATAATGTACATATTAAGAGTGAGTCTCTCGTTAAGAGACGGGTCTCTCGGATAGTCCTTAATGCCGTCACCGATCTTCTGGTCGCCGCAAGCAACGAGAGTTGCGCAGGCAAGAAGCAAGCAAACGAGCAAACTCAAATATCTTTTCATTATGTAAAGTCCTCCAACCAGGGTATATTATTACTAAATAATTTTACTATATATTTATATAAAAGTCAAGAGTTTTTTTGTAGATTTGCGACTCTTAACTTTTAATACGGCAATATGCACAAAAGCCACCTTGTCGCTTTGTGTATATTTAATTAGTCAAGTAATCTTTAAGAGTTTTAGAGCGGGAGGGGTGGCGGAGTTTACGAAGAGCCTTTGCCTCTATCTGTCTTATACGCTCACGGGTAATCTCAAACTTACGGCCAACCTCTTCAAGAGTTCTCGGTCTGCCGTCTTCAAGACCGAAGCGAAGCTTAATCACCTGCTCCTCACGGGGAGTCAAGGTGTGAAGAATGTTGCAAAGCTGCTCACGAAGAAGCGCATAAGAAGCGGTTTCCGAGGGTGCGGGCGACTCAACGTCCTCAACGAAGTCTCCAAGATGACTGTCCTCTTCCTCACCGATAGGTGTTTCAAGAGAAACGGGGTCTTGTGCTATTTTCATTATTTCACGAACCTTTTCGCTTGTTATTCCAAGGCTCTCTGCAATTTCGTCAGTGGTAGGCTCGCGGCCAAGCTCTTGAAGAAGAGTGCGTGCGGTTCTCGAAACCTTGTGTATAGTTTCAACCATATGAACGGGAATTCTGATAGTTCTCGCCTGGTCAGCGATAGCACGGGTAATTGCCTGTCTTATCCACCAAGTAGCGTAGGTTGAGAACTTATATCCCTTGCTATAATCAAATTTTTCAACAGCCTTGATAAGACCGAGGTTTCCCTCTTGAATGAGGTCGAGGAAATACATTCCCTTACCTACGTGACGCTTAGCAATGCTGACAACAAGACGAAGGTTAGCCTCAATAAGCTCGTCCTTTGCAATCTTATTACCAAGAGAAATCTGCTCTGCAAGATAAGTCTCGCGCTCGGGGGTGAGAAGCGGAATCTTTCCTATATCTTTAAGATACATACGGACGGGGTCGTCGATAGCAAGTCCCTCGGAGTTGAGAAGACTGTCCATTTTATCCGCCTCGTAATTTTCAACGTCTCGCTCAACGTCTTTGAGAGACTCTGAATCAAGCTCGTCGGGATTTGCGTTTTCGAGGTCTACCTGCGCAAGATCGATATCGATATCTTCAAGCGCACGCATGATGTCGGAGTTAAGAATACCGCCGTCGTTTTTGGAATCTACAATGTCGTTTGCATCAAGCTTTTCTCTGCTCATTTTTTTTACCATCCTTTATAAGTTACGTATTAAAGTTATTTTCTCAATGATGAAATTAGTTTATCCAGCTCGTCGATGGAAGTAACCGACTCAGCCGCCATTTTCTGCACCGAGCTTTTAAGTGATGAAATACTCTCGCGTAAAATTGAAATTCCGTTCTCGGAAAGCTTCATACGGGAAATTTTCATACCCGTTATGCGACCGACCTCGCCAACCTCAAATTCCTCGTCAAAATCAGGATTTTTTAATGGGTCGATTTCATAATTTTTCTTTACAAAATCAAAGATGCGTCTGTTGAAGTCGGTGTAGAAATCCTCGCTTGTCAGCATATTCTCGGAGAAAACGATTTTTCTGTACTCGGGGTACAAAATAAGAAGTCCGAGCACCGCCTCCTCGTTCTTTGCAACAGCGGGAGCTTTCGCGTAATCGGGATTAACTCTGTCGGTGTAGCCGAAGGTGTTTTGCTTAATTTTTTCAGCCTCGCTTTTTTTGAGACCGTTTTGCATTTTTCTTGAAAGCCGCTCGACGTCTTCCTTAACGCTTTTCTTGTCGACACCGAGCTTTTCGGCAACTGCTTGAATATAAATATCACGTTCTGCCTTAAAATATACCTCGGAAATCAGCTTTTCAAGCTCGGTCAAAGCATTGATTCTGTCCTGCGGAAGATTTACGTCGTAACGCGACAAAACGGTGTCCATATTGTATTCAAACTTGGTTTTTGAAGCGGTTAGTACGTCGCGGAATTTGTCCTTGCCAAAGGTTTTTATGTATTCGTCAGGGTCCTTTGCGCCGGGCACCTTAATAACTCCGACGTCAAGACCGACCTCCGAGAGAAACTTCATAGCGCGTGCCGCCGCCTTTTGTCCCGCCTCGTCTGCATCGTAGCAGATAATGACCTTTTTAGTGTATCTCGAAAGAACTCTTGCCTGCTCTGCACCGATAGCCGTGCCGAGCGTTGCAACCGCATTCTCAAAGCCTGCCGCGTGGAGTGCTATAACGTCCATATATCCCACGCAGAGTATCAAGGTATCCTTGCCGGTATCCTTTGCGAAATTGAGTGCAAAGAGGTTTCTTGACTTTTTGAACACGGGTGTATCCATCGTGTTTTTGTACTTAGGCTTAGAGTCATCCATAACTCTGCCGCCAAACGCAATAACGTTGCCCGAGGGATCTATTATCGGGAACATAACGCGGTTTCTGAACGAATCGTAATACTTTCCGGAATCGTTTTTGCTGAGAAGATATGCCGTAACGAGCTCGTCTCTATTATAGCCCTTGCTCGTCATAAACCTCATAAGCGAATCGAAGCTGGCGGGAGCAAATCCAAGACCGAAATGCTTTATCGTAGCGAGAGAAAGTCCTCTCTTCTCTGTAAAGTATGCAAGAGCCTCACGAGCCTTTGGGTTGTCGGCAAAAAGCTCTCTATGGAAAAACTTTGCCGCATCAACGTTCATTTGCAGAAGCTTCTGCTTATCAAGTCCTGATTTCCGGTATTTCTCGTCGTTATCTCGCACGACGGTAATTCCCACCCGCTTTGCAAGAAATTCAACTGCATCGGGATAATCAAGGTGCTCCATCTGTTTAACGAACGTTATTGCGTTTCCGCCAACACCGCAACCGAAGCAATAGAAGCTGTTATCCGCAGGATATACGGTAAATGAAGGAGTTTTCTCACTATGGAACGGGCATAAGCCTTTGAGGTTTGAGCCTGCGCGCTTCAAGGCAACGTAATTGCCAATAACACTTTCAATATCGTTTCTTAAAAGTATTTCATCGATTATTTCACGACTTATCATAGCCTGTCTCCTTTCGCTTTCTTTTTTCAAATATAATATACGGGGAAAATTTCAAAAAACCTTTTGTTTTTTCAAAAAAATCGTCAAAAATCAAATTTTTCGCCAAGATTTTCGATTTTTGCGCGCATAGAGGTCGCCTCGTTCAAAAGCTTAATAAGTTTTTCAAGCTCGGCCGAGAGAATTTTGCCCTCTATTGTAACGCTATCGGTGTAGCTTGTGTCCTCTGTTCTAAATCCGCATTCGTCAAAAACCGTAGAAAGCTTTTGGAAATCCGAATAAGAAACCGAAATTTTAAGCAAAGTATAATTTTCAAAGGTGATAAGACCTGCCGCACCTATCGCACCGACCGCGGCGGCACTGTAAGCGCGTACAAGACCGCCCGTGCCGAGAAGAGTTCCGCCAAAATACCTCGTAACCACGACGACGGTATCAGTACACCCCCTCTTTCTTATCGCATCAAGGGTAGGCATGCCCGCAGTTCCCTGCGGCTCTCTGTCGTCGGAATATCTCATAATAGAGTTATCGCGCAAAACGTAGGCATAGACGTGGTGTCTTGCATCGGTATACTTTTTCTTTATATGCGCGATAAAGGCGAGGGCATCCTCCTCGGTTTTAACAGGCATAGCTTCCCCGATAAACACCGATTTTCTGTCCTCGTATTCAAATATTCCTCTATCCTTTATTGTAGTATAGCTTTCCAAACCGAACCTCTACTCTACGATATAATTTTTATAGTAACCAAGTCCCTTTTCGTCAAGCTCGACGGTAATTTTCACACCCTCGTCAGTGTAATCCGAGTTTTTGACCTCGTATTCGTTAAAAATCATACTAACCTTTCCCTGCTCGGTATAAGGAATTATGAGATTAACGCATCTTTTTCTTGACTTGATAATATTTTCAATTAAGGTGAGAAGTCTATCTATTCCGCTGCCGTCCTTTGCCGAAATTACGACCGAATCGTCAGTAAGGTCGATATCCGCATCGGCAAGGCTCGGTATAGTATCAGCCTTGTTATAGACGTAAATTCTCGGCTTATCAGAGGCAGAAAGGTCCTCAATAACCTCTTCGGTAACCTTTATGTGCTCACGCACCTCACTGTCAGCAATATCAGACACGATAAGAAGTATATCCGCATATTTAACCTCGTCGAGCGTTGATTTGAATGCCTTTACGAAATGGTGCGGAAGCTTTCTTATAAATCCGACGGTATCGGTAAACAAAACCTCAATACCCGACGGCAGACTTGCGCGCCTTGTCGTTGCGTCAAGTGTTGCAAAAAGCTTGTCCTCAGAGAGCACGTCAGCCCCGGTTATAGCGTTTAAGAGGGTTGATTTACCTGCGTTTGTGTAACCGACGATAGCAATTTTCGTAATTCCGCTTCTGTCGCGCTTATCGCGCATTGTCATTCGGTTTGCGGAAAGCTCTTCGAGCCTTGCTTCAAGGCTCGTAATTTTCTCTCTCAGGTGACGTCTGTCGGTTTCAAGCTTGGTTTCACCCGGTCCGCGAGAGCCTATACCACCGCCCTGACGCGAAAGCTCAAGACCGTGTCCGACAAGACGGGGCGCGGTATATTTTAGCTGAGCAAGCTCAACTTGAAGCTTACCCTCGCCGCTCGTTGCGTGAAGAGCGAAAATATCAAGTATAAGCATACTTCGGTCGATAACAGTAACCTCGCCTCCTATATCGGCTTCAAGGTTTCTTATCTGCATTGGCGAAAGCTCCTCGTCAAATATAACGAGTTCAGCTCCCGAATTCTTGCAAAGCTCGGCTACCTCGGAAACCTTTCCCTTACCGATAAGTGTCCTCGGGTCATAGGTTTCTTTAATTTGTATAACCTTTGCGTAGGTTTTTGCGCCTGCCGTGTCGGCAAGCCTTTCGAGCTCATCGATTGAAATCTCACATTCTGCAAGGTCGCGCTGGCTTTTTGCGATTCCTACGAGAACTGCAAGCTTCTTTTCACCGTCTGACATATACGCCCTCCTTTCGACATTAAAAGTAAAAAAAGAGCGAGGATAACCAAATTAAGTATATCCACCGCTCGTTTTTCGACGAAGTATATTACTTCTGTACTTTTGCAAGACGCTTCTTAAATCTGTCAACGCGTCCGCCTGCATCTACAAACTTCTGCTTACCTGTATAGAAAGGATGGCACTTTGAGCAGATTTCTACGTTCATATCACCCTTAACAGAGCGAGTAACAACGGTCTCACCGCAAGCGCATCTGATGGTAGCTTCTTTGTAATCGGGATGAATTCCGGCCTTCATTTTAACACCTCTTCATATAGTAAATTATTTAATAACAAGTTTAGTGCATTATATAGCTATGATATTATATCACATAAATTTGCATTTTGCAATAGTTTTTCGAAAAATAATATTATATTTTTTCTTCGATTTTACGGCGGAGCTCTGCCATTATCTTTTTTTCGAGCCTTGATATATAGCTTTGCGAAATTCCGAGGGCATCTGCAACCTCCTTTTGTGTTAGCTCTCGCCCGTCAAGAAGCCCAAATCTCATCTCAACGATAACACGCTCGCGTGCGTTAAGATTTTTAACTGCCTCGCGTATCAGCGCTCGCTCCTCATCGTCCTCCATACGCTTTGATATACTGTCAAGCTCGCTGCCGAGAATATCCGAAAGTAAAAGCTCGTTTCCGTCCCAGTCAACACTGAGCGGCTCGTCTATCGACACCTCACGTCTGTGTGCGGAGTTTTTCCTGATAAACATTAAAATCTCGTTTTCGATACATCGTGAGGCATAGGTCGCAAGCTTTATATTCTTTTCTCTATTAAAGGTAGAAATTGCCTTGATTAGTCCGACCGTGCCTATCGAAACAAGCTCCTCTATTCCCGCCCCAGTGTTCTCAAAGCGCTTCGCAATATAAACCACAAGGCGTAGGTTATGCTCTATGAGTTTATCTCTTGCATAACGCTCGCCGATATGCTCTATCATCTCGTCTTCGAGCTTCTCGTCAAGTGGCGGCGGGAGAGTTTCGCTTCCGTTTATGTAAAAAACACCGCTCCGACCGAATTTTGTCCGAAACCAAAGCTTGATTTTTTTGAATAACCTTATCATAAAAGCCTCCTCACAGCTTTATATTTTCAAGCGCCGACAACGGTAGATTTGCAGAATACGCACCGTAACCGCGCCCCTCGCCGTCAACCGCTAAAACAACCGAAATCTTCTCCCTGCCCCCCTTTGCGTTAGCATATACCGCATCAGGCTTTATGCCGTAAAGTATGGTCTGGTTCTGACCGAATTTTATCGGGATTATACGGATTTTTCGCTTCAAATTATAATCAAGCGTGGCGGTATTCGTAATATCAGAGCCGAAAATCCGTTTAGCTTCCTTTCCCGTTATAAGCATTACCGGTGTTCTGTCGAGTGGGTCAAGGGCAAGATTTCCGCTATCGATAAGCGCATCAAGTACATATTCTCTACCAGAAAAAAGCACGGTAATTCGCGCCGTCCTTTCACTTGTTACGTTTGAGAAAAACAAAAGACCAAGCTTGATTATTCCGATAGAGAGCAAAATCAAAAGTGACAGTATAAGAATACTGCGATTTTCTCCGCCCGTGTCAAAATATGAGTCGGCAGAAAGCGTATCAAGCGTCAGGTATCCGTAATACACAAGGCCGCCAAAAAGAACCTCAAAAAGCAAGAATGCAACACATAGTTTAACCTTTCGAAATAAGGAAATCCTGCCCGCAACCACCGAAACGGTAACTAAAATCAAAGCTACGGTCAAGGGATAGAAAATCCACCGTATATCTATAAACAAAACCGCAAAAACGGCGCTCAAAGCACCGACAAGAGCTCCGACAATAAGCCTTTTGACTGTTGTCGGAGTTTTTGAAAAGCTCGCACCGAAATAAAGCGCCAGAATATCCACCGTAAAATTCACAAGAAAGTAAACGTCAATATATATAGTCTGCATTTTTTTTGCTCCAAGGTTTTATTTACCTATATTTTAGCAAAACGGAGGGGCGTAAATTGTCATATTCGGTCAGCGTATAAAAAAAGGAGCTGTTCAGCTCCTTTTTATTTTGGTATTGGTGAATTATACTATTAAGTGCAACACTTTTAAGAAAAAAGAACACTCATATTGAATCCTGTGTTATAATGAAGTTACCACACACCAAAACAACAAGGAGGAAACAATATGAGCTATACTCATTTTACCATAGAAGAACGC
>JAZNCB010000018.1:0-2320 GCA_046156285.1 Eubacteriales bacterium
CTCGCCCCACATAAAGCACTTGGGACCGATTTCGAAGTAAGGAGCTCTGATTTTGTAATTCTTTACCATAATCTATAACCTTTCTAAAATAATTTTCTATAAACGGCTGAATTAGTTCAGCAACTTATCAAGATTTACGTATGCCTCGTACGCCTTAGTGTAATCGTCGCCTGTCGGCTCGTAGGTCTTTTTTGTCTTAACGACGTTGTTTACCGCATCGGCAATAGAGTCGAAATCACCAATACCAACTGCGGCGGCAAGAGCCGTACCGAGACAAGCGGTCTCGCTCTCGGAAAGAGTTTTAAGAACCTTGCCGGTAACGTTTGCCTTAATGTTTGACCAAAGAGGTGAAAGTGCACCGCCACCTGTAATTCTGATTTCCTCGATAGCGCCGTCACCGACGTATTCAAGGTTCTGCTTTAAGGTGAATGCAATAGCCTCCATAATCGCTCTTGCAAAGTGCGCTCTCGTATGCGAGAGAGTTATGCCCGAGAAGGTAGCCTTTGCATCGGGATTGTATTTCGGCATTGTTGAGCCACAAAGATAAGGAAGCATTGTAAGTCCGTCAGAGCCGGGAGCGATTTTCTCTGCAAGCTCGTCAAGCTCACGGAATGAGAAGCTCTCAGCAAACTGATTTTTGAACCATTTAAGCGCCATTCCAGCGGTTGAAGACCAAAGTATCAAGCAATACTTGCCCGAAATTGCGTGGAGATGACAAGGAATAATGCTATTGGGATTATAAGGTGGCAATTTGTCGGTCATAACGCATATTGCCATAATCGTTCCGGTCATTTCGCTGATTTTCTTCTCGTCGGTAACACCGGCACCGAGAGTACCGGCTATCTGGTCGAGCATGCCGGTAACAACCTTAATTCCCTCGTACTCGCCAACAAGCTCTGCGCTCTTTTTAACGGCAGGAAGATAAGTCTCGTCAATTCCAATAAAGTCGAGCATATCCTGCCACCATACGTTTTTCGTAACGTCGTAGTAAATTGTTGAGGACTGAATAGTAGGCTCGGTGACAAAGTTGCCGGTAAGCGCGTAAAGAACGTAGTCTTCAAGCATAAAAATCTTTTTAACCTTGCCGAACACCTCGGGCTTGTTGTTTTTGAGCCAAAGAACCTTTGATGCGGGCCAGCCTGCCGTGATTTCGGGTTGTCCCGTAACCTCGTAGACGAGCTTATTGCCGAATTTTTCTTTTATCGCGTCAGCCTCGGCTGTTGCTCTGTTATCAAGCCAAACGATAGCCGGATGCACGGGCTTCCCGTCCTCGTCGGTGAAAATAAGAGTTTCGCCCTGAGTATCTATCGAAAGCGCATCTATCTGTCCGCATTCAGCAGTAAGGTCAGCGATAACGTCGCGACACATCTTTACGTACTTATCTGCATCGAATTCTATATAACCGGTTACAGCATCTGTATCAAGGGTGTAATCGATAGAACGAAGCGCAAGTCTTGTTCCGTCTTTTGCAAAAACCGCCGCTTTGATAGAGGTTGTACCTATATCTATACCTAAATATTTTTTAGTTACGGTCATAACCTATTTCCTTTCATTTTACGATTACGAAAATTATGTTTCGGTTTTGTTTCGTTTATGATTTGATTTGGTTACTTTATTCTAACATATTTCGGCTCTTTTGTCAATAAAATTTGCCGTCGAAATCCCAAAAAAACAAGAAATTTTTTTAATTTTCAAAATTCTAAAACTCACTTGATTTTTCGCGTTTTATATGTTATACTGTATTAAGAATAATTTTGAGGTAAAGCTATGTCTTCATCTGAAAACAGACGGGAAGAAATAATTGAGCTTATCAGAACCAACGGTAAGGTTAAGGTTTCGGAGTTAAGCGAAAGATACGGAATATCCGAGGTTTCAATTCGTAAGGATTTGCTTTTTCTTGAAGCTGAGGGGCATCTGACGAGAATTCACGGCGGTGCTGTCGGTATGAATAAGCTATACGTCAATATGGACTTATCCGACAGAACAAAAACCAATGCCGCGGCAAAGCGAGAGCTTGCTTCCCTTGCGGTAAAATTCATTGAGGATAACGATACTATCTTAATGAATGCGGGTACGACGCTGACATACGTTTTGCGTGCTCTTCGCGGTAAAAAGAATATTACCGTCGTAACCAATTCGATACCAAACGCAACCGAGGCGGCCCTCTACCCCTCGTTTAATGTGATTTTGCTTGGCGGTGAGCTTGATTCAAAATATCAGTTTACTTACGGTCAGGATGCAATTTTTCAGCTTGAAAACTATCACGCAACGAAATGTATTCTATCTGTTGACGGTATAAGCGCGGAGTCGGGACTTACTC
>JAZNCB010000019.1:0-13055 GCA_046156285.1 Eubacteriales bacterium
AGCATACCCTTAACAGCGAGCTCCATAGCCATCTCAGGACGGGTAGCCATAAGAGTCTTGTAGTTAACCTCTTTGAGACCGCCGATATAACCGGAGTGATGACGGTAGAACTTCTGTTCAAGCTTCTTACCGGTAAGAACAGCCTTAGCAGCGTTTACGATGATAACGAACTCACCGCAGTCTGCATGAGGAGTAAATTCCGGTCTGTGTTTGCCGCGAAGAATGTTAGCGGCTTTAACAGCAGTCTTGCCAAGAGGCTGACCAGCTGCATCAATAACGAACCATCTGCGCTCGATGGTTTCTTTGTTAGCCATAAATGTGGACATTTTTGTTCCTCCAAAATTTTGTTTACTTGCCGCGAGGCAAGCTCTTTTACAAGCCTACATATTATAGCATACAAACGGGTGCTTGTCAATAGGTTTTTATAAACTTTTTTGAAAGAAAACAATTTAGAAAATCAAAGCTCTCGTTTTCTCGTTTTTTCTCTCGTTTTCTCTCGTTTTCTAACTTCCGAAAAATAAAAAAATCAGCTAAAATTTTTGCAAATTGCATAAAATCCGCTGATATTTTTGTTATATTTGCTTTTGAACACTCTTGTATTCGTCATAAAAACGATAGTACTTACAGTCCCTCGTAAGCCCCGAAACGTACTCTGCCATTTCGTCCTCGTCAAGCGCGAGAGTACAGGAATACGTGTCGGTATATTCATCGTATTGATAAAATTCACAGCTCTCACAGCTTGCCTTGTGGCGCACACCGTATTTTGAAAAATCCATAATACCCTCAATCAAAAATAGTTTCGTCTAAGCGAAGCTTTCCACCCTCGCGTATAATTCCGTAGGAGGCATCAGCCGCCATTGAGAAAAGCTTCTCGCCGTCGATTCCGACACAGTTGTCGATAGAATCAAGGAATTTTTTTGCCAGCGGGTGAAACTTCGAGGTAATGGCATATATTCCGCGCGAGCCCTGAGCCGCACAAACCGCACCGTAAAAGCCTCGTATATCGGTTTCGTTAGTTGTGTCGTGGCGGTTTTTCGTCTGCACCATAATAGTTTCCCTGAATCCGAGCGAATCCACGGTTTTTGCAATTCCGTCAATACCGCCGTCGGTTGAGCCACCCGTAACGTAGCTTTCTGTTACCGTCTTGCCCGAGCGGATAAGATACTTTTCGAGCAGGTTCATAAAGAAGCTTTCAAAAAACTCACCGCCGCGCTCGTGTATTTTCGTAAGAAAATCCGCTCTGAGAAGAGCCATCTCGTGCCTGTCTCTTATTTTTGCGCTCATCTGCGGCTTAATGGCATATTTTGCGCCGTCATACTCAATAAGTCCCTCGTTAAGAAAGCTTTTGAGCACCTCGCCGATAAATTCTGCGAGCATATTGTCGTCACGCACAGTCTCTGTTTCCAGAGTGCCAAAGTATGAGGCGAGAGCGGACTTCAACTGCGTTTTTGTCATTGCGCCCCTGTGGAGAAGTGAGAGAATCTGCTCCTCGCAACGTTCAATCCTGAGAGCTACGGGCTTCTCGGTTGCCTTTCGGTATAACGAATTTTCGCCAAGAGCAATAATGTTGCGCTTCGCCATCTCGTTTATAACCGTACCGCTCTTACTGCGAATGACGTTAAGTCTTGCATTAGTTGCGTTGTTTTCAAGCTCCTCGCTTGAAAGAGAAAAGGCATCAATCGAGGCGCGTATCAGCTCCTCGCGGTTTTTTTCGGTTTTATCGAGCGCATCAAGAATTGCGCTATAAATAATTCTGTATTCCTCTAAATTTCTCATAAATCACCAAGCAAGTAAAAAGTAAAATAAGCTGTCAAAACAGCGAATGCCTTTGACAGCTTAAAAGTTATCTTAAAAAGAACCACAAGAAGATATAACCCAAAATGAGAGCCGGCGTAGTCATAAGGAAAATAAGCAAACCTGTTGTAATTTTATCAATGATTGCCGCACGTTTTTTCTTTTTGGCGAGTTCTTCGTCGGTGAGCAAGGTATCTTCTGCCATTATTCTATCATCCTTTCAAAGCGAGTGAAATCTTTACTGTGTATATTTTATCACAAAATATTTTGTAAGTCAAGGCTTTTGAATTTATTTTTAGCAAAAAATATCACCCGAGACAGAAAAAAGGAAAAGCTATTGCAAAATCCGGCAAAAAATGTTAGAATTATATAAAAAGATTTGTATAGGAGAAAATATGGAAACAACTCCGATAGAAATAGAGCGCAAGTATATAATAAAAATCCCCGATATAAAGGAAATGGAAAGCGCGGAAAATTATAGAAAATCAGATATAGAGCAGATATATCTTACCTCGCTTCCGACGGTAACGCATAGAATAAGAAAAAGAGAAACTCTCGGAAAAACGGTATATACCGAAACGAAGAAGCTAAGAATAGATAGGATAAGTGCGTACGAGGACGAGAGAGAAATTACGAAAGAGGAGTACGAAGCTCTTTCAAAGAACAGACGAAACAAAACCCGTCCGGTGTTGAAAACGCGCTATACCTTTTCATACAGAAATCAAATCTTCGAGGTTGACGTATATCCCTCGTGGAAGACGACCTGCATTCTTGAAACAGAGCTTAAATCAAGAGACGACGTGGTAATCTTTCCGTCGTTTATCAAAATAATTAAAGAGGTTACGGGAGAGAGGGGATACTCAAATGCCAAAATGGCAGAGAGCTTTCCCAAAGAAAGCAAAATATGAAAATAAAATCCATGTTGAATAAAGATATAAAAACGACTTTGAAAAACACCGCGCTCGTTATAATAGGCTCGATGATAGTCGCATTTGGCTCAGCGGTTTTCGTCATACCAAATCAGCTTGTCATGGGAGGCCTTTCGGGCGTAGGTATTATTCTTGATAGCGTTATACCGCTTGAATTTCTGACGGTTGACCGAATAATCACGATACTTACGTGGTTTACGTTTATACTCGGCTTTTTTGTTCTCGGAAAATCATTTTCGGCAAAAACCCTCGTATCAACGATAGTTTATCCGATTTTCCTCACTCTCTTTTTGAAGCTTTCGTCAGAAAACGTGTTTGGCGGATTTTTCATAATGAATGACGGAAAAGACCTCAATTTGATTTTGTCAGCGCTTTTCGGCGGTATATTCATTGGCGGCGGCTGTGCCATTACTTATATAGGCGGCGGCTCAACGGGTGGTACGGATATTTTAGGCTTTATCGTGGCAAAGTACGTAAAAAGGCTCAAAAGCTCCACCGCGATAGGAGTAACCGATGCCTCGATAGTTCTTCTTGGTGCAATATTTATCCGTCAGTTTCAGCTGACGCTTCTCGGTATCCTTGCCGTCTTTATCACAACGGTAGTTATAGATAAGGTGTTTATCGGCTCGTCAAAATCCTTCGTTGCAATGCTTATCACGCAAAAGCCCGACGAAATCAACCGAGCCGTTATTGAGGGAATGGATAGAACGACGACTATAATAGATGCCGTCGGCGGCTATACCGGCAACGGATTAAAAATGCTTATGGTAACCTTCAAAATGGGACAGTATTCCGAGTTCCTTAACATAATCAACAAAATAGATAAATGTGCATTCGTAACCATTCACCAAGCGCACGAAATCAACGGTGAGGGCTGGACGAGATAAAACAACCAAATAGTTGTTTTATCAATGAAATGCGGTGTACCGCATGAAATGACCTTTGGTCTTGAAATGGTTGCTTCGCAATCGTGAAATGCGCTGCGGCGCATAGTAATATGTAAAAAGAGCGGATAAACAAGATTTTTTACGTCTTGCGTATCAGCTCTTTTTTGTTTTGCCGTTATTCTCCTATTTTTCCGGCGTCAGGGTATCTTATCCGCTTGAACCCGTCAATATTTCCGGAGCACATAGCAGTGAAAATTCTGTGTCTTAAACCCTTGTTTTCACGTTCAAGACTTGCGAGGAGCTTCTTCATATTCTCTCGCTCTGTTGCGTGGTCCTCGGGGCAGAGGCTCTTCATAATCGGCAAAGCTCTTCTTCTCGTGAAGTAAAGAACGTCCTTTTCCTGTGCGTAAAGAAGAGGTCTTATGAGGGTGATTTTTCTGTTTGAGAGGAATGATACGGGCGAGAAGCAACCGAGACGTCCCTCGAAAAAGAGGTTCATCATAAAGGTCTCGATAGCATCGTCGTAGTGGTGGCCGAGCGCCACCTTGTTACAGCCGAGCTCCTGCGCCGCCGCGTGAAGCGAGCCGCGCCTCATTTTAGCGCAAAGCGAGCAGGGGTTTGATTCGCGTCTGACATCGAAAATTATCTTCGCTATCTCGGTTTTGACAACCTTGTAAACAACGCCTATTCTTCTGCAAAACTCTGCAATTTCGGAGAAATCCGAGCCCTCAAAGCCCATATCTATGGTAACCGCAAAAATCTCGTATTTTTTCGGGTAAAATCTTCTCATCTCGGAGAGAACCTCGAGTAGCACAAGAGAGTCCTTGCCTCCCGAAACACCGACGGCAATTCTGTCACCGTCCTCAATCATATTGTAATCGTCCACTGCTCGTCTTACAAAGCTGAGCAGTCTTTTCATTTCATTCATAGTCAAACCTCTTGACAGGTGCATATTATATTAGTAGTTTTGTAACCTATAAGGAGAAAAAGCGAAAATGGCAATAAAAGTATATATAGACCAAGGCCACAACCCGAGAGAATATAACACGGGTGCGGAGGGAAACGGATATTTTGAGCAGGATATCACCTACGAAATAGGAAGAAGACTTTATAACTATCTTTCCGAAAATCCGAATTTCACTCCACGTCTTTCAAGGCCGACACCGGACACCGTACTTGGCAGAGACAACAATTCAAGTGTTACCGAAAGGGTAAGGCAGGCAAACGCCTGGGGAGCGGACGTCTTCATATCGCTTCACACGAATGCATCGACAAATCCGAATGCAAACGGAGCAGAAGCCTTGATTTACGATGAGAGCGCCACGGTGGCGCTTAATCTTGCCGAGGATATCCTATATGAGATGACGCTTGTCACCGGGCTTCGAAATCGCGGAATAGTAGAAAGACCGGGGCTTTACGTTCTCAGAAGAACCAAAATGCCCGCCGTGCTCGTTGAGATGGGATTTATCTCAAATCCGGGCGACGCCGAGCTAATGGCAAACTCGCCAAATCTTTTTGCGCTTGGTATATATAGAGGAATACTCGATTATTACGGCTTTAATTGAAGCGAGTCAACGGTAACTATTTCCTCGGCTCTCGACGGCGAGGTAAGGTCGAATGCGTGATAAGCTCCGCACTCCTCGCAGAAAACGTCGATACCCTCGTGAGAAAAACGAAGTCCGTATTTTCCCGAGTGACAGGGACAGTCTATTTTTCCGTCCTCGGAAAGCTCCGAGATAAGAAACCTCACCGCATCGTAAAGAGTAGCGTCGGGGAGAATTTCCTCGTCGTCAATATCGGTGGGCTGAATGTCCGAGACCGCCTCGACTTCGAGGTCGGCAAGCAGTCTTTTTATCTCTTTTTCCGAGCGGGAAAGCTCCCCGTCAACCTTTTCCTTATCACCGATAAAGCATATATCCATATTCGAATAAGGACAGTTGAGAAGAAAACTGTCACGGCCGAAAAATATATTCTGTGAAACGGTGTAGCTGTGGTTTTGCTTGCAGAAAAGGCAGGGAACTGAAAGTCTGATTTTTCCGTCGTTTGTAACGTTAATGTCAAGAGAGGTGTTCTCGCAGGAGCACTTCAAGCGAAGCAGATTTGCGGAAAGCGCAAACTTTCCGACGTAGCCGTAAATTGAGGAAAGGCAATCGGGGCATCTGTATGCTATATGAGTTTTTACGTTTGCTATCATACCTTACCTCCGCAAAGTCTGACGAGCTCCTCGGAAAATTCGAGCGCAGCTCTCATTCCGTTTGCCGTTGTGATGTTTCCGTCTGTTACGACGTTTTCATTTACGATTTCTGCACCTATAAGCTCGGCCTCAAAGCCGGGAAAGCAGGTCGCGCGCTTGCCGCGAAGAAGACCTCTTCTGCCAAGCACGAGCGGAGCTGCGCATATAGCCGCAATTCTGCCGCCCCTCTTTGTGACCTCCTCGATAGCCTTATCGGAAAACGGAGCGGCATCAAGATTTAGAGAGCCCGGCATTCCGCCGGGGAATACCACAAGGTCAACTCCGTCGAGCGAAGCCTCATCGCATACCTCATCGCAAACGACCGAAATGCCGTGAGCACCGGTCACAACCTTGCCGTCAATACCGACGGTTTTCACCTCAATAGAGGTTCTTCTGAGCATATCTACGGGGGTAAGAGCTTCGATTTCCTCAAACCCCGTTGCGAGTAAAACAATTACCATAAATTCACCTATAAAAATTAGTCAAGACTTCTTCTTGCAAGCATCTCGTGCCACTCATCCTTGGTAATGAGAATATCACGAGGCTTCGAGCCGTTAGGCTCACTGACAATACCGAGATTTTCCATATTGTCGATAAATTTAGCAGCCTTTCCGTAGCCAACACCAATCTTTCTTTGCATAAGAGAGGTTGAAATTTTGCCCGAGCGGATAGCGAGCTCAACTGCATCGAGGAATTGCTGGTCGTTAAGAATACCTACGTTTTCGCCGCCCTCGTCGTCAAGTCCGTCGTCATCCTTGCTCTTTGAGCACTTCTGCGCCGCACGGTTAATTTCTTCGAGTGCCTCGGAATCGTATATTGCGCCCTTAGCCTGCGACTTCAAGAACTTCATAACACCGATAACCTCGGGGTCGGAAACGAAAGCGCCCTGAACACGAAGCGCCTTGGGAGCGCCTGCCGAGACGTAAAGCATATCACCGTTATTAAGAAGCTTCTCCGCGCCAACCTGTTCAAGTATCGTACGGGAGTCGTTAAGAGATGCAACCTTACAGGAAATACGGGAGGGAATATTAGCCTTGATAATACCTGTAATAACGTCAACCGAGGGACGCTGAGTACCGATAATCAGGTGAATACCTGCGGCTCTCGCCTTTTGAGCAATGCTCATAATAAGGTCCTCGGCGGGCTTTCTTACTTGAAGCATAATATCGTTAAGCTCGTCTATGACGATAATAATTTTGGGAAGAGGCTCGCCAAGTGAGGGATTTTCACGAACCTTCTGGTTGTAGTCGTCAAGCTTTTTGACTTCAAGCGCTTCCATAAGGTCATAGCGCTTTTCCATCTGCTCAACCGCCCACATAAGAGTACCTGCCGCCTGCTTAACGTCGGTTACGACGGGTACGAGCAGGTGAGGAATACCGTTATATCCGTTGAATTCAACCTTTTTCGGGTCAATCATAATGAATTTTACTTCATCCGGACGAGCCTTGTAAAGAATACTGATAAGAATAGCATTTATACAAACCGACTTACCCATACCCGTAGCACCCGCTACGAGAACGTGGGGCATCTTCGCAATATCCGCAAATACGGGATTTCCCGTAACGTCCTTACCAAGACAAGCGTAGGTCTTTGATGCGGAGCGAATGAATTCGTCTGACTCAACAAGGTCGCGAAGGAGTACCGTTGTCGGATTTTTATTGGGAATTTCGACACCGATAGCGCTCTTTCCGGGTATAGGAGCTTCCATACGCATACCGTCAACACCGAGGTTAAGCGCGATATCGTTGTAAAGGGACATAACCTTTGAAACCTTTATCCCCTTTGCGGGAACTATTTCGTATCTCGTGATACGGGGGCCTCTGTCAACACCCTTAATCGAAACTCTTACGTTGAACTGTGCAAGAGTATCGACGAGAATTTCCGCATTTCTGTGCTTTTCTTCCTCTTGGTGAGTGTCTTCTTCGAATTTTCCCTTTAAGAGCAGGTCAAGCGGAGGATATTGATAATCCGAGTAATCCGGCTTTTCCGGCTTGGGCTCTTCCTTTACCTCTTCCTTTACGGGAGCTCTCTCGGGCTCGAAGGTCTGGCGAGGTCTCTCGAAAATTAGCGGAGGCTTTTCATCGGTGAAAACCTCTTTTTCTTTCGGCTCTTCGTCAAGCTCTTCGTCGTCTTCTTTTTCTTCTGCCTCTTCCTTTTCTTCGCTCAGGAAAGGGAAAAGCTGTCTTTGTAAAATTACGTCCTCGTTTTGCTCCTCGGGCGGAATTTTCTCGTCAGGGAAGTCCTCCTCGGAGTAATCCTCGCCGTCCGAAAAATCAAGCTCACCGTCCTCATCGCTGTCTTCGTCATCGTCATCGTCATCGGCTGAGGTGGGGTAGGGGTCGAGTATCGTTCTTGTGAGCTTTAATTCATCTTCACTACCTCCGTCTTCCTCCGTCGGCTCTTCAATATGGGGCTCGTAGGGCTTGAATTCCATATCGCGCTCTCTTTCGTAGTCGTCGATAGCGGAAACAAAGCTCTCCTTGCGTCTTTGCTCCTCGGAGCTTTCTGTGTCTTGAAGAATATCGTCGTTTTGCTCAACCTCTTCGGTTTTTTCTTCCATATATTCGGGGATATAGGGCTCGCTTTTTTCTTCTTCTGTCGGTTTTTCCGAGTAAGATGCGTAATTTGAATTACGCGCCGCCTCCTCGGCTTCCTCGTAAAGACGTCTTGCCTCTGCCGTAGCCCTCTTTTTCATCTCAAAATCTGCTCTTTGACGAGCTCTTTCAATATCCTCTTCGGTGATATTTCTGATAGGCTCGGCAAATTCCGAAATTCCCTCGGGCTCGCTTTCCTTTTTCTCTGCCTTGCTGGATGGCTTTTTAGAAAGCTCCTCGTTGATTTTTAGGTCAAAGGGCTCGAAATCTCCGTTAAAGAATTCCTCAGCGCTCTTTTCCTTTGAATCACTCTGCGCATCGTAAATAATATCGTCCGAGCGCGGTGTGTATCTCGTGTCGGAAACGTTATCGTAAAGACCGTGATGCGAGTCCGTCGTGCTGTAATCGGTGTTTACCTTGCGCTCACGCCGAGGCGCACCGTAGTCAAAATCGGTGTAACGTGTTTGTGAGGTCTCGTTTGCCTTGTCGCTTTTGAATACCTTTTCTTGCAGGTGAGGATTTGCTTCAAGCTCGCGCTTGTCACGTACCTCGTGAATACCAAGCTCAGCGATTTTAAGCTCCTGCATTCCGTTATCCGCGGCAAAAAACTCATCGTCTGTGAGGAGCTCTTGCTCTGTGGCAAGTGCCGAGCGTCTCTTTTTTTCTCTTTTACTGAGGCCACTTTGCTTTTTGTTTTCTTTTCTGTCCTTGCGAGATGAAAAGAAATCGGATATTGCATTGAGCAGTTTAAGAAGCACGCGTGAAAATGCGCTTCTGCTTCCGGAGAAGAAATAGGTAACGTAAAGAGCAAACAGTACGACGGCAATGATTATAACGCCAACCGTACCGAATATTTTAGTAAGTAAGAAAGCTAAAAGAGCACCGATAAATCCGCCGCCCTCGTTGAGTGTACCGGCACGGTAAGCCGCACCTGCACTGAACGATATATCCTCACCGAAGTTTGCGATAGTGTGCGTCATCGTCGAAATGGTGATTATCGCAAGAGAGGTGAACACAGCTCTTGTAACAGTCCTCTTTTTCTGGTGGTCAGAGGGATAGAAAAAAGCGTGAACGGCAAGGAAAAAGGGTATAAAATAGCCTCCGATAGAGAACAAGCCGAGAAGAGCGTTTGATATAAAATTACCAAGCACTCCCGTATCCTTTATTATGAAGCAAAGCCCTATAAAAAGAGCAAGCGCGACGAGTATAATCGGTATAGCCCGTCTGAAACCCGTAAGAAGCGCGTATGCTCCGTCCTTTTTCTTTGTGGTGTTGTTCATCGCAAATCCCCCGAAGTGTATAAATATCTATTATAATGATAACAGATTTTTGGTAAAATTACAAGAGAAAATGCAAAAATTAGGAAATTTTTTTGTGTTTTTTTAATCATTGAAACAGGGTCGGAAAGCATAACGTCAAAAAAGTTGAAATGGCCTTGTATTTTGCTTGACAAACACCCGTAATTCTGCTATAATTATTATGTATAATTATGTTAATTTTAGGCTGACAGCCTATCGAAAGGACCTCTTTTATGCTTTTATACAATTCAGCGACGAGAACGAGAGAAGAATTTATACCGAGAGAGCCCGGCAAGGTAACGATGTACACCTGCGGACCTACGGTTTATCATTTTGCCCATATAGGCAACCTCCGCACGTACACTATGGAGGACGTGCTTGAAAAATATCTTCGTTACACCGGACTTGACGTGCGCCGTGTAATGAATATTACCGACGTCGGACACCTTACAAGCGACGGTGATACGGGCGAGGATAAAATGCTTAAAGGCGCTCGCCGCGAGCACAAAACGGTTATGGAAATTGCAAAGTTTTATCAGGACGCGTTTTTTGCAGACTGTGAAAAGCTTAATATAACGAAGCCCGATATAACCGAGCCTGCAACCGCTTGCATACCCGAGTTTATCGCAATGATAGAGAAGCTTCTTGAAAAGGGCTATGCTTATGAGGCTGGCGGAAATATATATTTCGATACCTCGAAGCTCGAAAAGTATTATATCTTCAACGATTTTAGCGAGGAGGACCTCGAAGTCGGTGTGCGCGATAGTGTTGAAGCCGACGGAAACAAGAAGAACAAGGCTGACTTCGTTCTTTGGTTTACGAAATCGAAGTTTGAGGACCAGGAGCTTAAATGGGATTCACCCTGGGGTATCGGCTATCCCGGTTGGCATATCGAGTGCTCCTGCATTGCATCAAAGCACCTTGGCGAATACCTTGATATTCATTGCGGCGGAATTGATAACGCATTCCCTCACCATACGAACGAAATAGCGCAGAGCGAGTCTACGTTTGGCCACGAGTGGTGCAAGTATTGGTTCCACGTTCACCACCTGAATACCAACAGCGGAAAAATGTCTAAATCAAAGGGTGAGTTCCTTACCGTTTCACTCCTTGAAGAGCGTGGCTTTGACCCGCTCGTTTACCGCTTCTTCTGCATGCAGTCGCATTACAGAAAGAACCTCGTATTTTCCTGGGAGAACCTCGAAAATGCGAAAATCGCATACAATAAGCTTGTTGCAAAGGTAGCTCAGCTTCGTGATAATCCCGATGAGAAGATAGACGAGGCGGCATTTGCCGAGGGTAAGAAGAGGTTTACCGATGCGCTTGATAACGACCTTAATACCTCACTTGCGGTAACTGCGCTTTACGACGTATTCAAGCTTAAAACGAATGATAAAACCAAGCTTGAGCTCATCGTTGATTTTGAGAGAGTGCTTGACCTCGGTCTTATCGAGAGAAGCGAGAAAATAAGAAAGCAAAACGAAAAGGAAAACGAAGCGCCCGAACTTGACGCAGAGCTCCTTAACTATATTAACGAGAAGATAGAAGCGAGAAAGAATGCAAAGGCGAATAAAAACTATGCCGAAGCAGATGCAATACGCGCCGAGCTTCTTGAACGCGGAATTACCCTTATTGATACGAAAGAGGGAACTAAATTCACAATAGCTTAAAAAAGTTTTTTGAAATGGAGGTGGCGCTGTGTACGAAAAGCTGAAAGCCGACGTGGCATTTATGAACGGTGAATACGAGAGCGCCGCCGATATGTATTACGAGGGGGCAAGAGAGGGCGACGCACTTGCATCGTTCAACTACGGATATTGCCTCCAACACGGATACGGCAGGGATTATAACCCAACCGAAGCAAAATCCTACTATGCCTTTGCAAGAGATATGGAGGGCGGTGAAGCTCTTTACAACCTTGCGCTCCTTTATCTTCACGGAGAGGGGGTTACGCAGGATTTTGAGAAAGCGCTCAAATATATGAAAATGTCAGCCGAGAATAAATGCATCGAAGCAGAGCTTTATATGGGAATGGCATCGACGCTTGGCTGTATGTTTGAGCCTGACGTTATTGGCATATCAATGATACCCTATCACAAGCCGGAATACCGCGATATAGCAACGCCTCTTCTTACGGGCTACGTTCCCGATTTTGACGAGGAGGATATGCGCTTTGCGGTAATAAAGGCAGATGCCAGAGAGGCATTTTTGTGGTTTCAGTCTGCCGCCCGTCACGACCCTACCTACGCCCACGAGCTTGTCGCAAAGGGAAAATACCTCTATGCAAAGTGCTATATTGACGGACTTGGCACGGATTTTGACAGAACGAAGGGCACGCGCCTTATGCTCCTTGCAGGCAAGGGCGGATCTATGGAAGCTGTCTCCTTTCTTAAAGAAAACGGTGTAACTCCCGAGATGATTTTGGCGGAGGGAAAGAAAAGATGAAAAGTGAAAAAAACGTTCAACTTTTTCGCTATATTCTTATCGCACTTATCGTTTTGTCGCTCGTCTTTATATTCGGTCAGTCGTGTATTCCTACGGACAAGTCGGCAGAAGAGAGCGAGGGCGTCGGCAGTTTTCTTGAAGAAATTTTTTCGCCCGATACCGTGTTTGGCAGATTCGTTCTCACGAATATAAGAAAAATAGCGCACTTTACCGAATTTTTTATCCTCGGTGTCTGGGTGTCGCTCTATGCGGTGCTCTATATCAAAAAGCGGAGTGCCTACGCATACAGTCTGCCGCTTGCGCTTTTTGTAGCCTTTACCGACGAAACGATACAGATTTTCTCAGGGCGCGGACCTATGATTTTCGACGTGTGGATAGACTTCTTCGGATTTGCGAGTGCAGCCGTAATAATTTACACGGTGTCCGAGCTTGCCCGTCATATACGCGCGAAAAAGCAAACAAAAGTTAACATTATTAAATAACCGGGAGAAACTATGGTAAAAATCAAGGACGTCGAGCGCGGCTCCTTTGCCGATAAGGCGGGGATAAGACCGTCAGATACGCTCGTCTCAATAAATGAAAATGAAATAACCGACGTCCTCGATTACAGGTTTTACCTTGCGGAGCGTCGGGTAGAGCTGAAGCTTCTTTCGCAAAGCGGCGAGTATACCGTCACTATTAAAAAGGGCGAGTACGATGATATCGGCCTCGAATTTGAGAGCGCCCTCATGGACGAAAAGCACTCCTGCAAAAACGGTTGTATCTTCTGTTTCATCGACCAGAACCCAAAGGGAATGCGCGATACTATTTACTTTAAGGACGACGACTCCCGTCTTTCCTTTATCCACGGCAATTATATAACCAAGTCGGATCGT
>JAZNCB010000020.1:0-21499 GCA_046156285.1 Eubacteriales bacterium
CTCCCCCTGCTGCGCAGCAGGGGGAGATGAAAGAAACTTATTTAATTAACAAATTCTTTTTGTTTTTTAGTCTGTCTACTTGACAGGGGGCACATTATTCGCCACGACACCTTGTTTTTATTCTAAAATACGAAAGCCAAAAATTAAAGGGCAAATTTATTCTTGCGGTATACCCAGTGTCCGTTTGTGAAATCGGGGAACGGAATTGCCGTACCGGTAGCCATTGACTGCTCACTGAGAACACTGATAGCCATCCATGTTGCCATATCGTATACGTCGATAGGCATTTCCTCGCCTGCTTCAAGCGCACGGAAGAGATCGTCAAACTGAAGTCTGTCGATACCGCCGTGACCGCCCTTGCCGGGGTGATAGTCAACCCAGAGGGGATGCTCGTACTTGCCGTAGTAAACGTCGAGGTTTCCTGCCATCTCGTGCCACATTTTCTCGGTTGTGTTGTCGTCGTCAAGGAATACTGCGCCAACGTCCTCGCTTATCATACCCTTTGTTCCTGCGGCGATGAAGCTTCTGGAATAGAAACGGGGCAGGCTTGTGTCAAGGGTGAGGGTAATGGTCTCGCCGTTCTGACACTTGATAATAGAGGTGATAACGTCGGATTGCATAAACTTAACACCTTCAAGCTCCTTTACGTCGCGGTCCTTTACGTAACGTTCAAGACCCGCGGATTTAGAGCCTACCGAAACGATAGAAAGGAAGCGGTTACCGCAGTTTATATCAAGAAGCTTTGCGATAGGACCTATATCGTGAGTGGGGTAGTTGTCCGAATTTCTGTGAATGTACTGGTCTATTCTGTAATGTCTGTTGCGCCAGCCCATACAAACCTCTTCTCTGAGGTCGTGTCTGTATGCGCCCTCGCAGTGCACCATCTCACCGAAGCAGCCCTTGCGCTTCATGTTGAGGGTGAGAAGCTTTATTCTGTGATAGCAAGCATTTTCAAGAAGAGTGATAGGAGTTTTCGTGCGCTCGTGGCAACGGATAAGCTCCCAAAGGCTCTCAATGCTATAAGCTCCGCCAACCTCACTTGCGGCAATAATGCCGTTTTCCATAGCATACATACAAATTTCAAGGTGATAGAGCCAAGAGGTAGAAATAACTGCTATGTCAGGCTTGGTTTCGTCAAGACACTTTTTGTAATCCGTGTAAAGAAGCGGACGGTGTCTGCCGTCACCAACGATACGCTCCGCCATAGATTCGCATCTGTCCTCGTAAACGTCGCAGACCGAAACGATATCTACGTAATCTCTGTGCTTCAAGGCATTGTAAAGACCAACCGAGCGCATTCCGAGACCGATGATAGCTATTTTATAGGTTTTCATAATCAAAATCCTCCGTTTGTTTTTACCTTATTATAGCAAACAAAAGGTCGAAATGCAATTACATTTTCGGAAAAAGCATTACAAATTACGGCCATTCATACGAAAAGCATTACAAATTTGTCCCAATAAAAGCTCATCAAAGCTTTATAATTCTGATGACCGAGACACTCATATCGTCGCGGTAGCCCGAATATTTTTCCGCCTCGCCGAGTATCAGCTCGGCATATTCGCGCACACCTACTCTTACGGGTGCTGATAGAAGTTCAAGAAGCCAGGCGGCGTCCTCGCTTGTCTGACTTACACCGTCGGAAAACATAATTATATAGTCGCCGCCTCTTACCTCGGGGCGTATTTTTTCCGCATCTATATTTTTCATAAGTCCGAGAGGGGCGCTCTCGGAGCGTATTCTGAATATCGAGCTATCCCGCTTTATATAAGACGGGGCGGCTCCGCATTTGAAAAACAGAGCCTCGCCTGTAATCAAATCAAAATCGAAAAGATCAACGGTTGACGAGGTCTCCTCGTTTCTGTTTTTAATTATATGGTTGAGAATATGAAAGGCGGTGCTCTTCGAGCAGGAGGAAGAGAGAATCCGTGAAAGAAAATCGGCGGTGAAATGCGAGGTTCTGTGCGCACCCTCACCGCTGCCCATTCCGTCGGCAATGAGGGAGTAAAAATGGTAGTCCTCACTCTCAAATGAAATTGCCGTGTCGCCCGAAACGCTCTCGCCCACGGCGCATTTTCCGACTGTTGCAAACTCTACCGCAAACATAGGAGCGCTTCCGCACTCCAAAAGAGCGAGCTTGCCCTTGCGGTAGTATTCGGGGGTGGCAAGTCTTACACCTGCGTTTGTCTCAATTCCCGAGTGAAGAGTATCGGAGGTAAGAATGCTTCCGTCCTTATCCTCGCCCGCGACGATAAAATATTTCCGTCTTTCGCCAAAAACCTTTACAACACCCTCGTGAAGTCCCGCATTTTCGATTACTGGTATAAGCTTTTCGCTGATGAATTTGTTGTGAGAGCGCTCCTTTTCACTATGGGAAAGCGTTTCCGAGATAAGCCTTGAGATGAGCTCGTATTCGTCGGCTATCGCTTCGATTTTTCTGTTTTTCAGCTTTTCTTTTTGAAGCTCTCCCGCCCGTCTTTCAAGCTCTGCGAAAAGCTCTTCGGAATTGTGGCAGTATCTTGGCACAAGAAGACTGTCGTTTGCAAAAAGCCGCTCCTTTTTATAGAGCTTTTCTGCTATAATATCTATGTTTTCGATACACGGGGCAGGGGTTTCGAGAATACAGCTTTGATATCCGCGGCACTCATGGCAAAAGTCCCTTGTCACCTCGATAGCAAGGTCGCGGTATTCCTCGCGCGTTAAGGTTGCCTCGTTAATGCCGAGCTTGTAGAGAGAGGTTGAAATGGCATCAAGTGCTCCGCTAAGACTTGCGAGGGCGGGATTTTTTGAGTTTTTATACGCAAGGGCTGTTGTTGCAACCATATTTGCCGCCTCTGCCGACGTAGTTTCCTTTTCCTCTTCAATCTTTTCTTCGGTGGGAAGCTTTCGCAAAATCGGCGCGGACAGCATTGCTGCGGTGGCATATTCGGGAAAGGTTGAGAGAAAGCCAAGCGCGCCGCCGGAATAAAAGCACCACATAGCGAGAAGAACTCCGCTTCCTATAAATGCGTAAGCTGTGCCGACGGTAAAGAGAAGCCCCGAGGCAAGTCCGACAAGGGAGAATGCCACCGAATAAACGCTTGAAATTCCAAATGATGAAACGAAGCCGACCGCCATAGCCCTGACAGGACCGAAGCGCCTTGCTACGATAAGAGTTATGAATGCAGAAAAAATATACGCAGGTGAGATACCGAGGATACTGTATCCCTTTAACGAGAGCGAAATAAGAAATACGAAGAGCAAAAAGGTCGCTTGAAAAAGGTACAGAGAGTATTTTTCCTTTTCGTTTTTTCTTTTGGTAAGTATATTTCGCTTTTCAAGAAGAAAGTCTGAAAATGAAATTCCGCTATCGAAAACACCTGCAAAGGCAAAGGTGAAAAGCGCGGAAAGGAGCACCGAGAAAGCGCCGTACAAAATCGCGGTAAAAGCAAAGCCTCCGAGCAAAATCTCGTAGGCAGAGCCGACGAAAGCGCCGATAACCGCCGCAGATATGCGCATAACGAGGGGCTCGCCAAAAAGATTTCGATAGGTTTTTCCGCTTGAAATCATAACGCGCAAAAAGACGATGATAATACTGATTATAGCGTGTATAATTCCTATTTTACCAAGCGATAGCGAGCCGGTGACAGCGCCGATGAGCGCAAGCCATACGCCTCTTGGCAAAATCGCAACGAAGGCATTCGCAAGCGGATACGCGCCGAAAAGAATATGACACCTCGAAAAGACGAATGCTACGAGCAAAACGACGGCATCGTAGAAAATCGTCGTTGTATCCTGTCTTCGCTTTTCAAGCCCCTCCTTGACCATATCGCCAAAGCTTGAAAAAATGCCGATATTTTCCGCTCCCTTGTTTTCCATAATCTGCCCCCCCAAAACCATTCAAAATTTTACACGGTGTCCGACCAAAACGTGTTTTTCTCTATTCTAATCTATACAGAATAAGAAGCTTGTCGCAAAAGGGGTGGCGGGATTTTGGGAATTTGCTCGGCTTTTGATTTATGGGGTGAAAAATTAGTCCTTTTTAACAGAAAATGACGCACGGGGGCGGTATTTGCGAAAAGTAGCCGCATAAAATAAACATATTTTGCCGCAGTGAAAAATAAAAAGAGCCCCACGGAAGACCGCGAGGCACTTTTTTACAAAATCAAATCAGTTGTTTTCTTGGACGGCGTCGGAATTTTTACCGAACGATATGCGGAGCACTCGGATAAGGAAGAACACGCAGAAGCTGCAACCGACAAGCTCGGAGATGGGGAACGCCCACCATACGAGGCTCACCTTGCCCGAGAGCGAGAGAAGATATGCCGACGGGATAAGCACAACAAGCTGTCTTACGCCGCTGACGATAAGGCTGTATATGCTTTTACCGAGCGCCTGACACGCACCGATGCTTGAAACCGAAACACCTGCAAGCACGAAGCTTATGCTGATTATTCTGAGGGCTACCTTGCCTATTGCAAGCATTTCCGCCTTTGCGTTAAAGAGGCCAAGAAGCGCTCCGGGGAAGAGCTGGAATGCAAGAACACCGAGAAGCATATACGAAACGGCGCAGGTGACACCGAGCTTCAACGTACCGTAGACGCGCTCCTTTTTCTTTGCTCCGAAGTTGTAGGCAATAATCGGAACCATACCGTTGTTGAGACCGAAAATAGGCATAAACACGAAGCTTTGGAGCTTGAAATAAACTCCGAATACGTTAAGCGCCTGGTCTGAAAAACCGCCGAGTATCATATTCATCGAGAACGTCATAACCGAGCCTATTGCCTGCATAAGCACGGCGGGAATTCCTATTGCCAGAATTTCGAAAAGGAGCTTTGCTCTCGGTATCATATTTTTGAGGCGGATAGCTATTTCCTTATTGAACTTCAAGTTGAGGATTATACCCACCGCGGCGGAAACGAGCTGACCGATGACGGTTGCAACTGCCGCACCCTTGATACCCATTTCAGGAAGACCGAGCATACCGAAAATAAGAAGCGGGTCGAGAATGATATTGGTGATAGCTCCCGAGAGCTGAACCACCATACTGAAAACCGATTTTCCTGTCGACTGTAAAAGTCTTTCCGTTGTGACCTGAATGAAGATACCTATTGAGCCAATGCAGACGATGGATATGTAATCAAAGCTATATTGCTTCAAAAGAGCGGGGTTTTCCACGTTTGACATACTCGAAACCTGAAAGTCTACGAAAAGCTCGGTCAAAAAAAGTCCGAATATAAGGAAAACGAGATAACCGCAGACGGTGAGGAAAAATCCCTGACCTGCAACGAGGTCCGCCTTCTCTTTATTCTTCTGTCCGAGAGAGCGGGAAAGAAGCGCGTTCATACCTATCGAAAGACCGACGGAGAGCGCAATTATAAGGTTTTGTATCGGGAAAGCAAGAGTGAGCGCGCCCGTTCCTGCGGTGCTGTCGTAGTGGGATACGAATATCGAGTCAACGATATTATATAAAGCCTGAACAAGCATTGAAATAATTATCGGCACGGCTATCGAAAAAAGCAATTTCGGTATTTTCATCGTGCCCATTTTGTTTTCTTTTACGAGAGTTTGCATAATTTTTATGTCCTTTGTTTAATCCACATAATTCTACCATATACGACACACCGTGTCAAGTCTTTATTCTGCGGCAATATAAAATTTTCAAAATATCTTTATTTTTTGTTTAGTTTGTGCTATAATATAATAATAAAACAAAAATATCTATAATAATTATTTATGATATAGACGCTTTGGAAAGGTGAATTTGATGGCAAAAAAGGCAAAATGCTGCGAGAAGAACGAAAGACTTGGCAAGGTTGGCGGTCAGGCTGTTCTTGAAGGCGTTATGATGAAGGCGGGCACGCGCACAGTCACGACGTGCAGAAAAGAGGACGGCTCGATTTTCGTTCACGACGGCAGCTTTCATTCGGTCAGAAAAAAACATAAAATACTCAACATTCCAATTCTCCGCGGAGTAATAAATTTCGTTGAAATGCTTATTTTAAGCTTCAAAACGCTTGGAATATCGGCAGAGGCTCTCGACCTCGACAGCGAAAAGGACAAGAAGAAAAAGGCGGAGGGCAAGAAAACCACAACCGATATAGTTATGATATTCGGTATGATATTCGGCATTTTGCTTGCCGTGCTTCTCTTCATTTTTCTACCCGGAGCAATTTCGGATCTTGTGAAATATCTTGCCAAGAAAATTGGCGGAGTTACGGTTAGCGCAACCGTAAAGGCGATAATTGAGGGCGTAACGAAAATAGTTATATTTATCGTTTATCTCCTTCTCGTTTCTCTTATGCCCGATATCAAGCGCACCTTTATGTACCACGGAGCAGAGCACAAATCTATCGCTTGCTTTGAGGCGGGAGTGGAGCTTACTCCCGAAAACGCGAAAAACTATACGAGATTTCACCCGCGCTGCGGCACGAGCTTTATGTTCGTTATGATAATTCTCGGCGTTTTCGTCGGCATATTTGTAAACAACGTTTTCCCGTTTAACCGCTTTGTTCTTACGGCTATAAGACTTCTTATACTTCCGCTTGTTGTGGGTGTGGGATACGAGTTTATAATGTTTGCGGGAAAGCATACGAATATCTTCACTAAAATTCTTTCAGCGCCCGGACTTTGGATGCAGAAGATTACAACGAAAGAGCCCACCGAGGATATGCTCGAAATCGCAATTATTTCCTTGAAGTGCGCTCTTCGCGACGAATTTTCCGAATGGAATGAGTTTTTTGAAAACAAAGGGTGGGAAAAGAAGCCCGAAACAGAAAGAGAAGACGAGGAAAAGACAGAAGAAGTCCTTCTCGAAAAAGCAGAAGACAATGAAAATCAGTGAGGCAATAGAGCTTTTGCGCTCGGCAGGTGTTGAAAACCCGAGCTATGATGCGAGAGCGCTCTTTGCAAGGCTTGGCGGTATATCAAGCGCCGAGCTTGTACTTGGCGATACCGAGTGTAACGGCGAGGAGCTTCTTTTTGCAATATCACGCAGAGCAAAGCGCGAGCCTCTTCAATATATTCTCGGCGAGGTTGACTTTTACAGAGAGACCTACAAGGTAACTCCCGACTGTCTTATACCCCGTCAGGACACCGAAATTCTCGTAGATTTTGCGGTTCATAATATACCAGAGGGGAAGCGGTTTTTCGACCTTTGCACAGGAAGCGGCTGCGTTACCGTATCAACCCTTAAAAACACAAGGGAAACGGCGGCAATAGCAATAGACGTATCCGATGCCGCTCTTTCGGTAGCCCGCGAAAATGCAGAAAGAAACGGAGTTTCGGAGAGGGTGCGCTTCATCTCGGCAAACGTTCTTGAATACGAGCCTTGCGACGAGGTGTTTGCGGTGCTTTCAAATCCGCCGTACGTAACCGAGAGCGCTTATAAGGCTCTTGCAGAGGAAATATATCACGAGCCGAAAATTGCATTCGTCGGCGGTGAGAGCGGTCTTGTTTTTTACGAGAAAATACTTGATTTATACAAGAACAAAATAGCAAAGGGCGGATTTTTCGCCTTTGAAATAGGCTACGACCAGGGCGATGCCCTTACTGCTCTTGCAAGGAGCTGCGGTATGGCGGCGGAAATAATCAAGGATTATTCCGGCCTTGACAGAGTAGCGGTCATAAAATAGCAAAAAAATCACCGTCATCATATTATGTGGTGAGGTGATGAAGATGAAAAAAAGAGTGGCGCTGATATTCGGCGGCGAGGGCAGTGAGCACGAAATTTCGAGGCTCAGCGCGGAAAATCTTGCGGGACTTATCGACACAAATCTGTACGAGGTTCTTTTTGTCGAAATATCGGAAAACGCAGAATGGTATATATGTGAGGGTGACATTCGTGAGGTCTTCTCGCACGAGAGCCTTTCAGGCAAAGTACCAACCTTTCCGGTGAAGCTTGGCGAAAAATCCGGTTTTTTATACCGAGAGAAAATCCTTGCGGTCGACCTTGCCATTCCGTGCCTGCACGGAGATTTCGGTGAGGACGGCGTAGTGCAGGGGGCGCTTACCGCCGCGCATATCAGATACATAGGTCAGGACGTTTATTCGTCCGCTCTGGCGAGCGACAAGGCATATACGAGGGCGGTATCCGACGCGCTTTCTATACCCGGCGCTTCCTGGCTTCTTTTGACCGAGGAGGATTTTGCTAAGGCGCGACGTCTTGCAGAAGAGAAAATCGGTTATCCTATGTTCATAAAGCCGACAAGGCAGGGCTCGTCGTTTGGTTCAAGCCCCGTATATTCGGCAAAGGATTTTGACAGAGCGTATGCCGATGCAAAAAGATACGGCAAAAGAGTGCTCATAGAGGAGCTTATCGACTACAAGTTCGAGCTTGAATGCGCATTTTTGTCGGGCCGATTTTGTGCGGGAGGACGAATTCTTTCCGGCGGAAATTTCTACGATTACAAATCAAAATACGATAAGAATGCCTCGCCAAAAACCGAGGCAAAAAGCGGAAAATTCCCAAGAGCCGAGGCGCTTGCAACAGAGTATGCAAAAAGACTTTCGGATTTTATCGGAATAAAGGAGCTTTCGAGATTTGACTTTTTCGTTACGGAAAACGAGCGTGTGTATTTCAATGAGATAAACGTCTTTCCCGGAATGACGAAAACCAGCCTTTATCCATCTCTTACCGAGGATATGGGCTTCCGAGAGGGAGATTTTCTCAACGTCCTTATAGCCGAGGCGCTTAAAGATGATAGGCGTATTTGATAGCGGCGCGGGCGGACTTCTGGCTCTTTGCGAAATGAGGAAGCTTTCCCCGCGCGTCGATATCTGCTTTTATGCCGACAGAGAAAACGCGCCGTACGGAGTAAAGACAAAAGAAGAACTTATCGGTCTTGTCAAAAGGGACGTGGAAATACTGCAAAACGCAGGCGCTGACAAAATTTTGATGGCGTGCTGCACTGCGAGCACGGTTTTCGGATACCTGCCAAGCGAAATTAAAAAAATCGCAACACCCATCATTTTACCGACGGCAAGGCGCGCGGCGCAAATTACAGACAGCGGTAATATTGCGGTTTTGGCAACGGGCGCAACGGTTGCCTCGGGTGCATTTACGAAGGCTCTTTGCCGGTATAAAAAATGCAAAAGGGTATACGAATTTGAGGCGCAGAATTTGGTCGGCATCGTTGAGGGCGGCGCGCGCGACGGTAATATAACCGATAGCGAGCTTTTTGAGGTTGAAAGAATACTTCGCCCGATTAAAAATACCGATGCAGACACACTTATTTTAGGGTGCACGCATTTTCCGCATATTGCGGGGGTGATATCTATGTGCCTTGACGGAATGAAAATAGTAAGCTCTGCTTACGAGGGAGCTTTTGAGATATTAAAAAAACAAGAAAATAACGGAGAGGGAAAAACTGTTTTTCTCTAAAACGAAAGGATATAAAATGGCAAAGTACAGAAGAGGAAGAATAAACGACGCGGTAGCCGAGGAGCTTGCAATAGCGCTCGGAGATATAAGAGAGCCTAAGGTGGTAAATAACTTCGTCAGCATAACGCGCGCCGAGGTTGCTCCCGACCTTAAATACGCAAGCGTTTACTTTTCCTGCATAGGAGATTTTGACGAGGCGAAAGAGGGACTTAAAAAGTGCACGGGAATGCTTCGCCACCACCTTGCGACAACCTTAAACCTCCGAATAACGCCGGAGCTTAATTTTGTAAAGGACGGCTCAATAGAGCACGGAGCGAGAATAGCAAAGCTGCTCGACGAGGTAATGAGCGACGGAAAAAATGAAAAAAACGACTGATTTTTTAAGGCTTTGCGCCAAAGAGACGGCAAACAGACTTCTCGAGCTTGAAAAACCGAGGGTGCTTGTGCACATACGCCCCGACGGAGATGCGATAGGCTCTGCGGCGGCTCTTTGCCTTGTCCTTGACAGGCTCGGCAAATCGGCAAAAATCGCATCGGCGGACAAAATTCCCGAGAGACTTAAATTCATACTTGAATACACGGGTGTAGCTCTTATAGACGGGTGTGAGGGCGACACCTCCGACGTCGCAATAGACGTTGCCTCGCCCGCCCAGCTCGGCAGGCTCTACGATGAAAAGCGCCCTCCAAAGCTTATGATAGACCACCATATCGTTGGCGAGGCGTTTGCTGACGGATATATATCCCCGAACGCATCAAGCGCCTCGGAAGCGCTTTTCGACATAGTCGAGGAGCTTATCAGTATGGGCAAAATAGAGCTTGACGAAAAAATCGCCTTTGCTCTTTACACGGCTATAAGCTCGGATACGGGCAGGTTTTCCTATTCCAGCACAACGCCGAAAACGCATAGAATTGCAGCTCGTCTTATGGAGTGCGGAATAGATGCCTCGGATATAAACAGACGGCTCTTTGACTCGAAAACTCCCGAGCAGATAAAGGCCGAGGGCTTTATAGCCTCAAAGATAAGAACCGAGGAAAACGGCGCTGTAACCTATGCTACTCTCACGGCAGAGGAGCTTTCTGCCCTCGGAATTTTGGCAGAAAACTTTGAGACTGCGATAGACGTTATCCGCTCGGTAAAGGGGGCAAAAATCTCGTTTTTTGTCCGCGAGGTTGGAGAAAAGCAATACAAGGCTTCGCTCCGCTCGGTTGAGGCTGACGTTTCGCAGATTGCAAAAATCTTTGGCGGCGGCGGTCATATAAAGGCATCGGGCTGTACCGTTATGGCAGAAGGTATTGAGGGCGCTGTAAAAACGCTTATGAAAGAAATCAAGGCGGTCATATAAAAACAAAGGACAAGCTATGCAGATAAGACGTTCAATTCCCGCCGATACAAAGGCAATAGCCGAGGCGGAAAAGCTTATTTTCACTGACCCTTGGAGCGAGAGGGATATAAACGACACAATATGCTCGGACGGTGCTATGTGCTACACTGCCCTTACCGATGACGGCAAGCTTATCGCTTACGTGCTCGGAAGAAAAATCGTTCCCGAGGGCGAGATTTACAGAATAGCAACCATACCCGAATACAGAAGAAGAGGCGTTGCATACCGCTTGCTCTCCTACGCAACGAAAACCGAGCGGGGAAGCGGGCTTGAAACTCTCTTTTTAGAGGTCAGAGAACAAAATATTCCTGCGAGAAGCCTTTACAAGTCGTTCGGATTTTCGGAAATAGGGGTAAGAAAAAACTATTACAAGCTTCCTTTCGACAACGCGGTAGTAATGCTACTGTCGGCAAAAGAGGATTTATAAGAGTGGATACTATGAAGATACTTGCTGTGGAAAGCTCCTGCGACGAAACAAGCGTTGCGGTTGTAGAAAAAAACGAAAAAAGCTTCGTTATAAAATCAAATATAGTTGCCTCGCAGATTGAAACGCACAGACTTTATGGCGGTGTAGTGCCGGAAATTGCGAGCAGAGCGCACATTGAGGCTATATCGAATATAACCTACGAGGCGCTTTCTGTTGCCGGCGCTTCGATTTCGGACATAGACCTCGTTGCAGTTACGGCAAATCCGGGTCTTATCGGTGCGCTCCTTGTAGGAGTTAATTTTGCAAAGGCACTTGCTGCGGCAAATTCAATTCCTCTTGTGGCGGTCGACCATATAAAAGGACATATAGCGTCGGTGTATCTCGATAGAGACGATGCTCCGAAGCCTCCTTTTATAGCGCTTGCGGCATCGGGCGGACATACCGCGATTTACAAGGTCACCGACTATACCGACATGTCCCTTATCGGTACGACAAGGGACGATGCCATAGGCGAGTCGTTTGACAAAATCGGAAGAATGATAGGAATACCGTATCCTGCGGGACGCGGCTTTGATTTGCTCTCCACCGAGGGCTTCATACTTGCCACGGGCGACAGTGAAAACTTCTACGAAAAATATAAAAAGAGCGAAGCCTACCGAGATAAAGAAATGACACTTCCATCTCCGGCTCTTGCGGGCGACACCCTTGATTTTTCATTCTCGGGACTTAAAACCGCAGCGATAAACCTGCTCCACAGATACGAGCAGAGAGGTGAAGAGATAAACCGCGCCCTCTTTGCCGCAAGATACACCTACGAGGCGGTTGAGGCGGTAGCGAAGAAGATAGACCTCGCGCTCATGCAAAACCCGGGCGCGCCTCTCGTAATTTCGGGAGGAGTTGCGGCAAACACGCACATAAGAAGAAGGCTTTACGAGGTTGCCAAAAAGCGCAACGTAAAGATATATATATTCCCGACATTTCGCTGTGCGGAGACAACGGCGCAATGATTGCCGCCGCGGGATATTACGAGTATATCAAGGGCAGAGTTGCCGACTCGTCGCTTAACGCAAGCGCACTTGACAGTATAAATTAGTAAATAAAATCAAAAGGGACTTATATGGAAAGCATAGATAAAGTACACGGAACGTTCGAAAAAAGAAATTCGCACGTGCAAAAGCAAGCGGTATCAAGCGCTGTAATAAAAAGATTACCAAGATATCACAGATATCTCGGTGAGCTTCTCAGAGAGGGAAAGCTCCGAATATCGTCAGCCGAGCTCTCGCGCCTTATGAACGTTACCGCCTCACAGATAAGACAGGATCTTAACTGCTTCGGCGGCTTCGGTCAGCAGGGCTACGGATATAACGTAAAGTATCTTTACGGAAAAATAAGCGAGCTTCTCGGAGTTAACGAGGGCTTTGGCGCGGTTATCGTCGGAGCAGGAAACCTCGGACGCGCCCTTGCCGCAACCCATATGTTCGAGCGCCGCGGTGTCAGACGTCTTGCAATGTTTGACGTTGACCCTGACGTTGTAGGCACACAGATATGCGGAATTCCGGTTTATCATATAGACGATATTGCAGAGTACTGTAAAAAAGAAAAAATAACGATAGGTGTTCTGACCGTTCCAAAGGAAGCGGCGTACGACGTATCGATTAAGATGATAGAAGCGGGTGTTAAGGGGCTTTGGAACTTTGCAAATATGGAGCTTAAAATATCGAGACCCGGCGTTATCGTCGAGAATATACACCTTGGCGATTCGCTTATGAAGCTTTGCTACGAGCTTAAAACCGAGGACGACGGCAGAGCAAAAAAATAAAAACAGAAGGAGCTTTTTTGAAAAGATGAGTGAAAAAGAGCTTTTATACATACAAAAACCGATAAGAATTACCGAAAAGCAGGCGTTTGCCGAGGCATCGCGCGAGGAGCTTCGCGTTTTACTTGCGGTTATAGAAAACGAGGCGCTCGCTGAAAACGTCGACGAGCTTTCCGAGGTGTGCAAAATCTCGAAATCCCGAGCAAGAGCGGCGCTTGTGTTCTGGTATGAGGAGGGTGTTCTCTTCAAGGGAAGCAGCACCCCCACTATAACCGAGGAGTTTGAAGAGCGGCTTCTTAAAGGCGAAATCCGCGAAGAGCCTGCAAAGACGGTTGCAAGGAGTATAAGAGACTCCTCTCTTGCCGATATGATAAACGAATGCGCTGCGGTTATGAAAAGAAGCTCGCTGAATACAAGAGAGGTAAAGGACCTCACCGCACTTCACGACCAATACGCGCTTTCGGCTGAATATATCGTTATGCTTGCCGCGCACCTTGCGGAAAAAGGCAGTGTTACCGTCCCGAAGCTCGTAAACAAAGCAATACAGCTCTCCGAGCGGGAAATTGACACGCCTACCGCCCTTGAAGCCTATATCGTTGAAAGAATGGGCGATAGCGAGGTGGAAAGAAGCATCCGCGCTATTTTCGGCATATATAACAGAGCGCTTTCCAAAACCGAAAAGGAATGCTTCAAAAAGTGGAGTAAGGATTTTGGATATCACACAGATATCGTCGGCGAGGCATACGATATTGCGGCAACCTCCGTCTCCCGCGGATACGTTACGTATGCAGACAAGCTTCTTTCGCGCTGGCACGAGATGGGCTGCAAAACACTTATTGAGTGCAGGGAAAGATACGAAGCCGACGGCTTGGAAAAAAAGGCAAAGCGCGAAGAGGGCAAGGCGAAAAAGCCGGCCGCACCAAAGGAAAGATACGGCAACTTTGACGCAGAGGACGCTTTGCAGAGGGCTCTTGACAGAAGCTTTGGCAAAAAGAATTAACTATTGATTTGAAAATCTTGACATAGGAGAATTCGCATAAGCGAATAAGTGCAAGGATATGTACGCTGAGGAAAATTTTTTAAGAGTAAAGGAAATCATTGAGGGACGCAGACTTGCCGCAGAGGCAAAGGCGGAAGAGAAAAACGCAGAGCTTGCTCTTCTTCACGAGGATATAAGAGAGATAGACCGCGAGCTTCGCTCAACCGGACTTCTTATATTCAAAACCGCTTGCAGGGGCGGCGATATGACACCTATAAGAGAAAGAAATCAGCTTCTTTGCGAGGAAAGAAAAAAGGCTCTTAAAAAGTACGGATATCCCGAGGATTATACCGCGGTAAAATACACCTGCGAGAAGTGCTCCGATTCGGGATACGATGGAACAAGGCTTTGCTCCTGCTTCCGTGAGCTTCTTGTAAAGGAAAATATAAAGTCCTCCGGAATGGGCAGACTTATTGAAAAGCAGTCTTTTGAAAACTTCGACCTTTCCTATTATAAAAAGGATAAGGAAGACCTTGAAAGAATGGAGAGCATTGTCAGATGCGCTAAGGAGTTTGTTGAGAATTTCGGCAACCCTCCGACAACCCTTCTCTTTATAGGACCGACAGGAACGGGAAAAACCCACATATCAACCGCAATAGCAAAAGAGCTTATAGAGCGCGGAAAAACCGTTCTATACGACAGTATTCAGAACATCATTTCGGATTTTGAAGAGGACAGGTTCAGAAGCGGCTACGGCGCATACGAGCCGAAGAGCAGAAAATATTTTGAGTGCGACCTTCTTATAATCGACGACCTTGGAACAGAGTTTACAAACAGTTTTTCAGTATCCTCACTTTATAATCTTCTTAACACAAGGCAAAACAAGGGACTTGCCACTATCGTGTCAACGAACCTTTCTGCAAGTGCTATGAGATCGACCTACGACGATAGAATTTATTCCCGCCTTGTCGGTGTTGATACAAAGGTTCTTTTGTTCGTTGGAACGGATAAAAGACTGTATGAATAATAAAAGGAGCTGTCGCATTTAGGCAGAACTAAACAAAAAAATCGGAGGTATTGATTTTCTCAGTACCTCCTTTATAATTTATGCGGTTTTATAAAAAATTAAGATTGAATTTTTCTGAAAAAAGCGGAGCCATCTTGCGATAGCTCCGCTGAATTTTTAAGTTTTACAAATTACGGAAGGTTAGGATACTTCTGGTAGAGAGTATCGAGAACTTCCTGCTTTGCATCACGGATAGCCTGGTACTGACCACGGATACCTTCACCGATGGTGAAGCCGTTAGCACCAATGAGACCGTGCCATCTCTTGTTGTCGAGATCCTTCTTGTAGAAGCCGATAGCATCCTCGAATGTCTTCTCGAATACCGAACGAACGTTCTTACGGATATACTGAAGCATTTCGACTGTACCACCCTCTTCACTGTCGTCAACAACGTTAGCCTGAAGGTTTACGTCGTAGTACATGTTAAGAATCTGGTTAGAGTGAGATGACTGATAGTCAAGGAATGCTGTACAAGCTGTGAAGTTCTTTGTGTTCTTCGCAATAGCACCGGGACGAGAGTTGTTATGGATAGAAGTCATGTAGTTTTCGTCAGAATCCTTCTCAACTTTGTGGTGGAAGGGAACGGGAACAACACCGAATCCGCTACTGTCTTTGAGCTCCTGGTACTCAGTGTATTCAAGAGCGCCAAGTACGATAACGTCACCGAAGAGAATCTTATCCTTGCAGAATCTTGCGCGAACTGCAAGAAGTGCGGAAGAACCGTAGTTGCTTACGTTGGGGTCTGATGTACCGCCTGATACGTAGTGAACACCCGTTGCCTCAACAAGTCTCTTAAGAGCTACTGCAAGCTCTTCAAGGGGCTCAGCTGCGGTAGGATAGGTGTACTCGTAGTCACCGTAAACACCGGGCATACCTGCAACCTCTTTTTCAGGGTTGAAGGTCTTGTTAATAACCTTGATGTTTGTAGAGTAGAGAAGACCGGAGAACATAAGACCGCCCGTACCGAGTGCAAGACCGAGTACGTCCTCGATGTCCTCACCTGCATTTGATGTACCTGTGTTCTTGTATACTGCGTTACTGTATTCAATAACGAGGTCGTAATCCCAATCCTTGTTTCTTACTTCCTCATAGAAGTCCTCAATTGTGAACATGCCGCTGTCGTTAAGGTCGCCTGTGATATCAGGACCTACTGTGTTAAGAAGAGCAATGTTAACAGGAACGATGAAGAATGAACGAATAAGGTCAAGGAAGTAGTCAGACGCAAGAATGTACATCTTGTGCTGAGAAAGGGTTGTTGACTGCATGAACTCATACATGTAACCCTTGTTGTCAACTGCCTCGTCGTATCCGTCTTTAAGGAACTGGAAGTAGTTACCCTTGTCAAGATCTTCGTTCATAAGGTTGTTAAACGAACCGTTAAGAGAAGCAGCTACGAGGTCGTATGTAAAGTTACAGTAGATATCGGGCTTACCGCTCATTGCAGACGAGCAGTTAGTAAAGATAACTCCGTTAACAGTACCCCAGCCGTACTCTGTGGTATCGGGATAATAATCGTATTCAACCTGCACCTTGGTGTAGTAAGCTGCATCGCTGTTTCTATTGAAAACGAGGGAGTCGATTTCGCCCTTGTCACCGCTTTCGCCGGCAAGGTATCTGCTACAACCCGAGGGGTTCTGCTTACCGTTGGTGTTTTCACTCATCATGAATTTGAGAGTAACGTCACCAATTTCCCACGGAACTTCGGGATAACCTGTATTGCTGCCGCCACTTGAGCTCATTTTCTTTGAGCAGAAGTCGCACTTGTTGTCGTCGTTGTCGTCATAGTGTGAATGCTTAATTGTCTTGTTGCACTCGTCGCACTTGCCGTCAGCGTCTTCGTTGTAGCACTCGTGCTCATCGCCACCGCCGGACTCTTCAGCACAGTCGTCGCAAAGACCGTCGTCATCGTCTTCATCGATTTCGTCGCCGCACTCTTCGCAAACGTACTCATCGTCGTCATCCTTGCCGCCGCCACCGCCGGAGCATGAAGCAAGCACGCTTACAGCTGAAACGAGCATGAGAACTGCCAAAAGTAGACTCAAAATTCTTTTTTTCATACTTTTCTCCTTTTTTGTTTTGCCTTTTTATTCCTCGATAATTTGGCGTAATTATCAAGTATGAAAGTTCGGCACAGTGCCTTACGGCATAGTACACTACTTTATCATCGTGACTAATAATAACACAAATTCGCCTTTAAGTCAAGCAATATAATATGTATAAAATATTTTTCTACATTTTACACAATATATTTTATTTTACTTTGTGTATATTTAACATATAAATATTAACTATTTTTCTTAATATATTTATAGTTTATTAACAGTATGCCAACGGAAATGCAAACGAGGGTTATAACGAGGTTTACGGGTGAGACGCGGCTCGTTTCGTCAAGAAGAAGCATTGATAGAAGCGTTCCGAACACAGGTATCATAAAGCTGTAAATCGATACCTTTGATACGGGATTGTTTTTGAGAAGTACTCCCCAAAGCGAATACGCAACCGCCGAAAGAAGCGAGAGGTAGCCCATAATGGCATAGGATTTTATTCCGCCAAACTCTACCTTGCCACCACAAATGAGACCTACCAAAATCATCACAATGCCGCCGAAGATAAACTGATATCCGCTGATAACGACGGGGTCCTCGTGCTTGGAAAAGCGCTTGATAAGAGAGCTCGATATTGAGTAGGCAATAGCGGAAATAAGGACAAAACCGTCACCCGTAAAATTCATAGTAAATTCAAGTCCGTCAAGGTTTATAACGACGATACCTACGACACCGAGAATACAGGCAAAAACCTTTTTAAGCGAGAGCTTTTCCTGCCTGAAAACAAGGGCTGAAATCAAAACGGCAAAGAATGCGTTTGAGCCGCTGAGAATAGTTCCCTTGACACCGCTCGTGTTGGAGAGACCAATATAGAAGAATATGTATTGAATAATGGTCTGAAATGCGCTGACGGTAAGAATTCTGCCGGTGTTGTGAAGCTTAGGGAAGAGAATTTTCCGTCTTGCAATGCTATAAACGATTACGGTGAGCGCGCCCGCAAACGCAAATCTTATGCCCGCAAACAAAATTGTTGATGCCGTGTTCTTTACGGGAATAATCAAGGAAGAGCCGATTTTTATAAACGGCGTCGCGCTTCCCCAAAGCGCGCAGCAAAGCATCGCAAAGAACGCGACTACCAAGGTGTTTTGAAAAATGTTTTTTCTGTTTTCCATTACGATTACCTTTCGGATATTTTTAGAACAAACGAGAATATACTACCACGAAAAGAAGAAAAAGTCAAGAAGAGAAGAAAATGGGAAGAGGTGAATATTTTTTTCCGGGGTGGTAAAACTTTCTATGCAAATAATTTGCAAAAAAGGAGAAAGGAAACAAAAAATGACACTTACACAAAAGGAAAATTCACTTTTGACCGACCTTAAATCGCAGGAGCAGCTCTGTATTGACAAATACGAAAAGTACGCAAACGATGCAAACGATCCCGCACTCAAATCTCTTTTTACCAATATCAAAAGCGCCGAGGAGGGACACCTTTCCACCATATGCCGCATTATGTCCGGCGAGGAGGTTGACATGCCGGCAGCGCCAAGCGCAGTATCCCAAAAGTTAGACTGCCCGAAATCAAGTTGCGGCGAGGACGCGAAAAAGAACGACGCTTATCTTTGTAAGGACGCGCTCGCTATGGAAAAGCACGTTTCCTCGCTTTACGACGTTTCTATTTTCGAGTTTTCAAGTCCCAAGCTTCGCGATACCTTAAACCACATTCAGAAGGAAGAGCAGAACCACGGCGAGCAGATTTACGAGTATATGAATATCAACAACATGTATTCGTAAAAGCCGCGAAAAGAAAGACTGCCGCAAATTTGATTTGCGGCAGTTATATGTAAAATAGGTTTATTTGTTTTCACCCTGCTTGATTTCCTGACAAACGTCGTAATAGATTTCAGCCTTCTTTGCCGATTCGTATTTGGAAACCCAGAAAAGAGAGAATATATTTGCAACTGCATCAACAATGATGATAACACCGAGCAAAACGGTAGAGAGTGTCTGATTTTCGGGTGTACGCTCAACGAGTGCGAATGCAGAACCGATAACCAAGACTGCAACGATCATCATAATCCACCAGCCGCGCACCGAATATCTCTTGGACATTGCCGAGGTGTTGAGCTTGAACGAGCCGTCAACGATGAGAAGGAGTGAGAAAAGCGAAATAAGGATTTCTATTGAGTTTTTTGTGAAAATTGCGGTTATGATACCTGCGGCAAGGCACATTACCGAGAAAATGATTTTCACGGCAAAGTAAAACCCGCGTTTTTTACCTGAAATGGTAATCACACCGAACACCGCGCCGAAAGCGGCGAGGATAACTCCGACCGTTATTGCGAGGGCAGAGAGTGAGTTGTTAAAGGAAACGAAAGAGATACCGATTGCGAGAAGAAGTATACCGATAACGAGGTAACCCCATTTTACGTTTTTGATTTTTCCGAGCATAATAGCCTCCGACATGTGATACCTAATTTTATCATAAAGGCTTGTATTTGTCAAGTGAATATATGTTAACAAAGGCAAAAATGAGCTCAAAAAATCGAATTTTGTCTCGCAGTGGACCATCAAGGCTACTTGCTATCAAAAAGTTGGTAAAATTTGACACGGATAGGTGCTTGTGTCAATTTTTAGTAAATTAAAGTTTACAAAAAACGCCTTGCAGGAATGCAAAGCGCTTGATTTTTGTTAAATTGATAGAATTAGTCCTCTTCCTTTTCCTCGCTTGAAATTACCTCGTCAAGCTCATCGTTGAATTTCATAGCTTCTCTTGAATTAACGTAATAGGAATCGCCCTTCGCGCTCGTGAAATGATATTCGCTATCATTGTCAAAAAGAGTTCCGTACACGTCAAGACGTCTTGCCGCCTTGCAGAAAACTTCGAGGAATTCATCTGTATCAAGCTCCTCGATTTCTATTCCGTAGTCATCGTTTGTAAATATGATTTCGGTTTCCGCCTCGTCCGCGCAGGCGAGAAATCCGTCGTCGTATATTATGTAATCCGAGCTGATCTCAAAGAAATCCGAAAGCTCATCTGAGGTCAAAAAGTTTGCGAATCTTCTCAGCTCCGATTTTGTTCCGTGCAGGGTTATTTCAAAATATACCTCGTCCCACAGCGTCATAAATTTTTCCTCCGATGCCCGCATTTGTTTTCGCTTTTCGCGGTCGAGCAGGCTTTGTGTAAAAGAGTATAGCATAGCGCAGAATTTTTGTCAATAGAAATATTGAAAACAATCTCACGACCTTTCGACAAAATATTTTTTGCTCGGTTTATCGACGTTTTATCCTAAATTCCGCTATTTACAAAAGCTACCTATTTATATTTATATGTAGAAAAAGAAAATAATGATATAAAAAACTACTAAAAAAGAAAAATCAAAAAAAGATAAAAAAATCTAAAAAAACCTCTTGACAAAAGAGAAGATGTGTAGTATAATAGACAAGCTGACCGCAATTTTTAGGGCAGCATTGGTCATTGAAAATTGAACAACAATGAATTTCTAAAACACTGAAAAGTGTGTAAGGAATCTCGTTGATACACTTTGAAAGAAAAAATACTCAAAAGTAAGATAAGCTAAGATAAATAGCTCTAAAAGGTATCAACTCTAAGGCAACTTAGAGAATAGATATACAATTTTTTAGAGAGTTTGATCCTGGCTCAGGATTAACGCTGGCGGCGTGCATAACACATTCAAGTCGAACGGACGTTTCTGCTTCGGTAGAAACGTTAGTGGCGGACGGGTGAGTAACGCGTGAGCAATCTACCTTCCAGTACGGAATAACAACCGGAAACAGTTGCTAATACCGTATGAAATGGCAGCTTCGCATGAAGCAACCATCAAAGGGAAACTGCTGGAAGATGAGCTTGCGTCTGATTAGATAGTTGGTGGGGTAACGGCCTACCAAGTCGACGATCGGTAGCCGGACTGAGAGGTTGAACGGCCACATTGGAACTGAGATACGGTCCAGACTCCTACGGGAGGCAGCAGTGGGGAATATTGGGCAATGGGCGAAAGCCTGACCCAGCGACGCCGCGTGAGGGAAGAAGTTTTTCGGAATGTAAACCTTAGTCAACAGGGAAGAAGAAAGTGACGGTACCTGTGGAGGAAGCCACGGCTAACTACGTGCCAGCAGCCGCGGTAATACGTAGGTGGCGAGCGTTATCCGGATTTACTGGGTGTAAAGGGTGTGTAGGCGGAGATGCAAGTCAGGTGTGAAAATTACGGGCTCAACCCGTAACCTGCGCCTGAAACTGTGTCCCTTGAGAGTCGGAGGGGTAAACGGAATTCCTGGTGTAGCGGTGAAATGCGTAGATATCAGGAGGAACACCGGTGGCGAAGGCGGTTTACTGGACGACAACTGACGCTGAGACACGAAAGTGTGGGGAGCAAACAGGATTAGATACCCTGGTAGTCCACACTGT
>JAZNCB010000021.1:0-16005 GCA_046156285.1 Eubacteriales bacterium
TGATAAGGTGATAGCCAAACTGGGTCTTTACGGGAACCTTGGAAATTTCTCCAACCTCCATAGCAAATACCGCAGAATCAAATTCGGGAACCATCTGACCCTGTCCAAAGTCGCCAAGATTTCCGCCGTTTGCCTTGGAAGGACAGGAGGAATACTGACTTGCCGCATCCTCGAATGAAAGCTCGCCACTATTGATCTTATTAAGAATTTCAAGAGCCTCAGCCTCTGTGTCAACGAGAATGTGGCTTGCGTTAACAGTTTCGCCGCGGTTGAATTTTTCCTTGTTTGTCTCGTAGTATTCCTTAACCTCTGCGTCGGGAACGTTTGTTACGGAAAGGAAAACCTTTTCGCCCGCATAGTTGATAAGAAGATTTTCTTTAACGCGGTTAAGCTGCTCTCTGAAAGCAGGCTCCGCCTCGAAAAGATTTCTCTTTGCATCAAGCAAAAGAAGCTTGTTGCCGATTACCTGGTTGAGAATGAGCTTTCTGCCCTCTTTGTTGTTGTAAGCCGCTCCTCTCTGACCAAGGCTCATAATGAGCTCGTCAATATCCTTGTCGGTTATGCTGATGCCGCCGACGGTAGCAAGAATTTTATCTGCCATTTTTCTATCTCCATTCTTAATTTTATTTCGTTCTGAGCCCTTTCGGGTAATGATTTTTGATTTTTCCAAGGCTTGCCTTGCCGCCTCCGAGAGACACACCTTCGTAGGTAACTACGCAATATCCGTTTGTGTCTATCTCTTTTGCGTCGATTTCCTCACCGTGAAGATATTTCGCAATTCTCGCGTCCCCTGCCGAGAGATTTTCACGTCTTATAAAGAGATTGCCGTATGCCGAGAAAAACTGGTGAGAGGGAATAAGGCGTCCCTTTTCAACCGTGCCCAAAAGCACCCCCGCGCTGAATACCGAGCGGGGCGGAATAGGCATACCGTGTGAAGAAAATACGAGGTTTTCGCCAACCTTTATAGCTTTTCCGCGGGGCTCTTCGATAAGATTTTCCGAGAAGAATTTCTTGATAGCGAGAGCCTCCTCCTTGCTTGGCGCATTTGCCGTGTCCTTGTATAAGATTTTTTCGTTTGAGCTTCCGCTCGCCCTTTGCATAAGAGCTATAAACTGCCCCTCGCCGAGAGACTTGTGCGGATAGAAGCGTCTGCATTTATTAAGCTCGTTTGAGTATGCACCTTGGAAAATTATGCCGTCGCTCGTCTTTTGCTTTAACTCTTCTAAAACGTCTACGAGGGAAAAATCGGGGTTAGCTTTAAGAAAGTCGTCAACAACCGCCTCGTTTTCCTCTATCGAATAGGTGCAGGTGGAATAAAGCAGATACCCGCCGCGCTTTACGAGGCTCGGTGCGTTTTTCAGAATTTCTTTTTGCCTTTTTGCCGAGCTTTCGACGTTTTCCTCGCTCCACTCATCGAGCGCCTCGGAGCTTTTCCTGAACATTCCCTCGCCTGAGCAGGGAACGTCGGCTATAACGAGGTCGAAAAAATCGGAAAAGAGCTTCGGAAGCTCGCTTGTGTCAAGCGAGGTAACTATCGCGTTTTTAATTCCAAGTCTTTCAAAATTTGAAACTATGATTTTTGCTCGTTTAGGCACAAACTCGTTTGAGAGAAGAAATCCGCCGTCGCCTATTTTCGATGCTGCCTGCCCTGATTTTCCTCCCGGCGCGGCGCACATATCGAGCACCCGGTATCCGTTTTTTATGTCAAGCGCGTTTGCTGTTGCCATAGCTCCGGGGTCTTGAATATAAATCATTCCGGAGTGATGCTCGGGAGTATTTCCAACACCGTCACCGCTATTCAGTATAAATCCGTCGCTTGTATATGAAATCGGGGTTACGTCGAGCTTTGTTATTTTAAGAAATTCGTCCGTTGAAATCTTCGTTTCATTAACCCTTGCGCCCTTGATGGCATCGCGGTTTTCTATCTCGAAGATAAAAGAGTCGTATTCGTCACCGAGAATTGCTTTCATTCTCGATTTGAATTTTTCGCTCGTCACAAAATCACCCCCCGTATATCTTTCTTTAAGTATTATAACCTATATATAGGGCAAAGTCAATATATTGTTGACTTATCTTTCTTAAAGTGTTATACTATATTAAAAAAAGGAGTGAGTATCTTGGAAACGAAATATACTACCCAAAACGGAATAGATATATTTGGATATGAAAACCCAAATCTTCACGGTTTTTTTATATCCCTTTTTGTGCGTGCGGGCAGTATGTACGAGAGCGACCGAGATAGCGGCATAACCCATTTTTTAGAGCACGTCTCGATAAGAAACGTCAATAAAATTATGGGCGGAGAACTGTACCGCGAGCTTGACCGAATGGGCGTCGAGTTCAATGCCTCGACCTTTTCCGAGATGGTGCAGTTTTATATCTTTGGCGCTGTGGATAAGTTTTCTGCGAGTGTCGACGTTATAACGAAGCTTTTCTCGCCTATTGTTCTTGATAAGGCGGAGATAGATACCGAAAGACGCAGAATAAAAGCCGAAATACGCGAGAGTGATGACAAAAACTCACTTCTTTCCTTTACTAACGATATAGTCCACAAGGGCACATCGCTTGCAAGAGCTATCACGGGCACTGTGTCGAGCGTTAACAAAATTACAAGGTCAAGACTTGAAGAATACAGAAAGAGTGTATTCACAAAGGACAATATATTTTTCTATCTTACGGGTAACTACACCGACGAGGACGTTTCCTATCTTAAAGGCAAAATAGAGGAATACGATTTTGCCGAAACGAAAATTCCGAGCGACAACATAGCCCCGATAACCGAAAGCCATTTCAACCGAGACGGTGAGGTTTATATTAAAAATGACGATTTCACCTCGGCAAGATTTACTTTTGATATTGATATGAAAAAGGTTTCAACTCCCGAGTGCGACCTGATTTACGATATGCTTCTCTCAGGCTACAATTCGCGCTTCTTTATAGAGATGAGCGAGCTTCGCGGCCTGTTTTACGATATTTCGGGCGCGGTCGAAAGATATAGAAATATCGGTGAGCTTTATTTTTCATACGAGGTGCGAGGGAAGGATATATACGCTGCCGCCAAAATGACCGTGGATATACTGAAAAAATTCAAAAAAACTTTACACGCCCCCGCTGATATGATGAAATGCGGCTACGTAGATAATGCTTATATGCTCTATGACGATGCGCGTGAGCTTAACTTTACGTTTGCCTACGATAATCATATAATGAAACTCGGCTATCCCTCGCTTGACGAGCGCAGAAGAGAGTACGATAACGTTACACCCGAGGATATTCTGCGCGCCGCGAATGAAATCTTCCGCCCCGAAAACCTCACCCTCACCTTAAAAGGCGACAAGAAGAAAATCGACATCGAAAAATTAAAAGAAATAATAAGCGCGCTATAAAAAAGGCGCTGAGTCATTAAGAATTCAGATAAATCAACAGTTTTTTAGAAATTTTACGAAGAAAATCTGAATTCTTAGTGCGAAGCATCTTTCGGGGCTCGCTTGATTTAGGCAGAACCCAAAAAGAGCAAAAAAGGAGAAATTCGAAAGAATTTCAACCTTAAAAACACAAAAGAATAAAGTTAGAGCGAAGAAACCGTGTTTTTTACGGATTCTCCGCTCTTTTTGGGTTCTGCCTAAATGAAGCAGCCGCTTTTGCTATATTTTAGGAAGCATCTGACAGCTTCGTACCATATCGTCATTTTCCTTGATTATCTTAAATGTTTCTGCGAGCCTTTCCGAAGCGATTTTCACATAGGCATTTCCTATTGCCCGTGAAGCACCGTGCGGCGGATATGCCTCGTATGAGGTCGGGTGATTTGCAAGCCAATCGTTAGTCGCACTCACACCTATGTTTGCAAGATAGTCTGTTCTGTGATTTGAAAGTCCGTCCTCAGTCTCGTATTTATCAGTTGCGACGAGCGACTCGTCGCAAGACATTACTATCGCCGTTTCTCTTATATCGGCATGTCCTCCGCCATAGCCTGCCTCAACAAGTCCCTCGAGGACCGCAAGGTCGGTGTCGGTAATATCGGGAAACTTCTTTCTGTTATTTTTTACAATAGGAAAAACCCGTGCTGCCGATAGCCCCGATGATGCAAAGACTGACATTGTTGCATAAGGCTTTGGCTCGTAGGACTGCGCTCTCAAAAAGAGGTTGATTAATGGAATATTCCCACCGTGGTTATTCACGAAAAGAATTTTTGTAAAGCCGTTTCTTGCAATCTCGTCGCAAAGCTCTTCAAAAATCGTGAGGAGCGTCGATTGCTTTATTCCGATACAGCCGCGAAGCTTTGCGGCTTTTGGGTCCTTGAATGCGTGAAAGCAGGAAACCTCGCCGAGCCACGCTCCGACAGGGAAAATAACGACGTCCTCTATTTCAGCCGCAGCCTTAGTTATTGCGAGAGCTTGAATGTAATCTGCGCCAACGGGGAGGTGCTGACCGTGCTTTTCAAGGCAGCCGATAGGAATTACGCAAAGACCGCCCGATTTTTTGATAGCGCCCTCAAATTCTTCTTCACGCAAATTATCCCAAATCATAATAAAACCCAGACAAGTATTTACTTGTTTTCTTCCTTTGAAAGCTGTTTCAGATACGCATTGATAAATCCGTCGATTTCACCGTCCATAACCGAGTCGATATTTCCGTCCTCGTATCCCGTTCTCGTATCCTTTGCGAGAGTGTATGGCATAAAGACGTAGCTTCGTATCTGACTGCCCCACTCAATATTAGCCTTGTTACCCTGAATATCCTCAATTCGTTCAAGCTTCTCGCGCATTTTGATTTCCATGAGCTTGGATTTGAGCATTTTCATTGCGGTTTCCTTGTTTTGAAGCTGGCTTCTTTCGGTCTGACAGCCGACAACGATACCCGTAGGCTTATGCACGATTCTGATAGCCGAGTCGGTTTTGTTGATATGCTGACCGCCCGCACCGCTTGAACGGTGAGCCGTAACCTCTATATCCTCGTCTTTGATGACGATAGAGTTGTCGTCCTCAAATTCGGGCATAACCTCGACCGACGAGAAAGAGGTGTGACGTCTTCCCGAGGAGTCAAAGGGGGAAATTCTGACAAGTCTGTGAACACCGTTTTCGCTTTTAAGGTAGCCGTAAGCGTTTATTCCCTCGACCATAATCGTAGCCGATTTTATGCCTGCCTCGTCGCCGTCAAGCCAGTCAAGAAGCTTAACGTTGAAGCCGTGCTTCTCACCCCACCTTGTGTAAAGACGGTAAAGCATAGATGCCCAGTCCTGCGCCTCTGTGCCGCCTGCGCCGGGGTGGAATGAAACGATAGCATTGTTTTTGTCGTAAGGGCCTGAGAGAAGAACCTCAATCTTCTTCTTTTCAGCCTCGGTTTCGATATATTCTGTTTCACTGACAACCTCGTCAACCGAGCTCTCGTCATTTTCCTCTATCGCCATCTCGCAAAGGGTGTAGGCGTCTTCAAGCCTCGTGAGAAGCTCCTCGTATCCGTCAACCTTTGACTTTAACTGCTTTATTTCCTGAAGTTTTTTAGAGGAAGCCTCCGCATCATTCCAGAAATCCTGAACCATCGTTTCGCGTTCAAGCTCTGCGGCTCTTTCCTTCGCCTCTTCGATTCTGAGCTGATTTCCAAGCTCTGCGAGCACGTCCTCGAGCTCGACAAGCCGTCTTTTCGCTTCTTCAAGCGCAACTATCATAATACAACCTTGCCTTTAATTAATTTTATTCAATATATTTTACCACAAATTGCTTAAATTGTAAATAGGAAAAAAGAGTTTTTTTAAGTTTTGCCACAAGAGCGATAATATACGCGCGAAAAAGCCTTTTATTTACAAAAATATCTATTGATTTTTTCGGCGGTTTATGCTATAATGTTGGTGTAAAAAAATTGAAAGGCGTACGGAAATGATAGTAACGAAAGATACCCTTATCGGCGACATTCTCGATTTTAACGTAGAAACAGCGCAGTTTTTCTTTGAAATAGGAATGCATTGCCTTGGCTGCCCCCATTCAAGAGGCGAGTCCATTGAGGACGCTTGCATAGTTCACGGAACAGATGCAGACGCACTCGTAAAAAAGATTAACGAATTTCTCGGTAACAAGTGAAAAACACAGCGCGCGGTAAACTTAATGCAAGGCTTCGCTCCGCGTCGGAATTCGTAAGGCAGGATGCGTACTTTGCCGACGTAGGCACGGACCACGCATATCTGCCTCTTTTTTTGCTCGAATCGGGTCGCATATCGTCAGCGGTCTGCGCCGATATCAATAAAGGACCTCTAAAAACGGCAAAAAAGAATATCGAAGAGGCAGGGCTTTTGGATAAGGTCAAGCTCGTTTTAACCGACGGTGCAGAGGGACTTGTGGAATTTGGCATCACCGACTACGCAATATGCGGAATGGGCGGAGAGCTTATTGCCGATATCATAGAGCGCTCACCTCATCTTGCCACCCACGGTGTAAGACTTATTTTAGGGCCAATGTCAAAGCAGGCGCATCTTAGACGTTATCTTGCGAGCCGCGGATTTTCCGTTATACGCGAGGCGTATTCCTATGATGCAGGCAAGTATTATCTCACTCTGGTTTCCGAATATACGGGCGAGGTGCGTGATATAACCGATTTTGAGGCAGAATTTGGAAATCTGCCACCCCGTGCAGAGTTTTACCCCGAGCTTTGCGGTTACATAGACAGAAAAATCAAAGCCCTTAAAAAAATAATTAAGGGCAAAGAGGACGGAAGTGGAGATGCCGAAATTGAAAAGGCGCTTCTTTCCGAATATACTAAGAGAGTGGGTGAGGAGCTTGACGCTTAAAAGCCTTTACGAAAAACTAAGCGAGCGTATCCCTGACACCTTGCGTGAGGAGTGGGATAACGACGGAATTATGTGTGCTACCGATCTGTCGGCAGAGGTTAACAATATTCTCGTAACCCTCGACGTCACCGAGGAGGTAGTCGATTATGCGATAAGCAGAAACTTTGATCTGATTATCTCGCACCACCCCTTGATTTTCAAGCCGGTGACGAGTGTTACCGAGGAAAACCACGTAACGAGAAAGCTTATAAAGCTTATAACGAACAACGTGTCTGTTTTTTCATTCCACACGAGAGCCGATAAGGTAAGAGGTGGGGTTAACGATATTCTCGCAAATGCCCTCGGACTTATTGACGTTGTTCCGTTTGGCAGTGACGGGCTCGGCCGTATCGGCACTCTTGTCGACGAGCGCGGGCTTGAAGAGTTTGCTGATGACGTAAAGCTTCAGCTCGGTGCAGATACCGTCAGATACGCCGACGCATACAATACGGTTAAAAGAGTTGCCGTTGTTGGCGGAGACGGAAAGGATTACGTCAGGGAAGCAATTTTAGCAGGTGCTGACACCTATCTTTCCGGAAGAATAGGGTACAACGTAATGGAGGAGGCCTCGGAGATGGGAATAAATCTCGTTGAGGCAGGGCACTACTTTACAGAGTTCCCGATAACCACGTTTTTCTACTCTCAAATCTCCTCTCTTGACGGAAACGCATATATCGAAATCGCAGATTCAAATATGATAAAAATCGTATAACGCAAAAAGACCTGCTGATCGGTGAAAATGATTAGCAGGTCCTTTTATATCCACCCCGTGTGAAATTAAATAAGCCTCTTCATAGCCTCGAAAATGGCTTGCTTTGTTGATTTTTCGGGCGGTGTCAGGGGTAGTCTCGTATCTTCAAGACACAGCCCTGCAAGGCTCATTGCGTATTTTATCGGCGAGGGGTTTGTTTCTATGAACATAAGCTTTATAAACTCCAAAAGCTCAAGCTGAGAGGAGAGCGCGTCTTTATATTTTCCCGCCTTGAAATCGTCACATATTTTTACCACCCTTTTAGGATACACGTTTGACACCACCGATATTACCCCCTTGCCAAAAAGCGAGAGTGTGGCGAAAATCTGCGAGTCGTTTCCTGCGTAAAGGCATAGCTCGTCGCCGAATTTTGATAGCTCTGTCAGTCTGTCCACAGAATCAGACGCTTCTTTAATTGCGACGACGTTTTCTATCCTTGACAGCTCTTCGAGCTGGGCGAGCGTGAGGTTTACTCCCGTGCGCGACGGCACGTTGTATAAGATTACAGGACAGTCGCACGACGAGGCAATTTTCTTGTAATGCTCGCAAACTCCCCGATAAGTGCCTTTGTTGTAGTAGGGAGTTACGACGAGTATTCCGTCGCAACCGATTTTCTCCGCCTCTTTTGTGTGCTTTACGGCGAGGGATGTGTCGTTAGTTCCCGTACCGAATATCAGCTTCGCCCGTGAGGCGACCTTTTCTTTTGCGTATCGGTAAAGTGTGTAGCGCTCCTTGTTGCTGAGTGTTGCCGCTTCTCCCGTCGTGCCACCGACGACAAGAGCCGATACTCCGCTCGAAATTTGCTCCTCTATTAAACGGTCAAAGGAGGGGTAGTCTATCCCGCCCGACTTCATAGGGGTGATAAGAGCAGTGGCACACCCCTCAAAAATAATATTTTTCTTCATAAATATTTTAACTTGCCCTTGAAAAAACGAATATGTTGGTGTATAATATATGTTAACACAATAGGTTGACAAATAAAATATAATACACCCGATAACATTTTATGAAAGCGCCGATATTTTGGCACGAGATAAATAATGAGAGAAATCAAAGAAGAAATAGTTAACGAAAGAATAGAAACCACCCTCAAAACGAGCGATTTTTATTATGATTTGCCCGAGGAGCTCATAGCCCAACACCCAAGCGACGTGCGTGACGGTTGTCGGCTTATGGTGCTTAATAGGGAAAAGAAAACTATTGAGCATAAAATTTTCTCGGATATTATCGATTATCTCTCACCTCTTGATATGCTCGTCGTTAACTCGTCAAAGGTTATCCCTGCAAGACTGCTTGGCAAAACCGAAAAGACGGGCAGCGATATGGAGCTTCTTCTTCTCCGTATGCTCGATTCAGGCGAGTGGGAAACCCTCGTTCGCCCCGGAAAGAGGGCAAAGGTCGGGGCAAGGTTTTCGTTTGGAGATATTCTTTATGCCGAGGTAACGGCTATCGTCGAGGGCGGAAACCGCACTGTTAAATTCGAATACGATACCGAAAAATACAAGAATATATACGAGGTGCTTGATATAGTAGGCAATATGCCTCTGCCTCCTTACATAACCGCAAAGCTTGAAAACAAGGACGATTATCAGACAGTCTACGCAAAGAGCGAGGGCTCAGCCGCAGCCCCCACCGCAGGTCTCCATTTTACAACCGAGCTAATCGAGAAAATTAAGGCGCGCGGTGTCGGATACGGAGAGGTAACCCTGCACGTAGGTCTTGGCACGTTCCGTCCTGTAAAGGTTGAGGATATAAACGACCACTTAATGCACGGTGAGTATTTCTATATGCCGGACGAAGTAGCGGAAGAAATAAACCGCCGCCGTCGAAACGGTGGCAGAATAATCGCAGTAGGCACCACCTCCTGCCGTGTGCTTGAAAGTGTTTCGTCACCCGATGGCACTGTAAACGCAATAAAGGGAGAAACCGGAATATTTATCTATCCCGGATACACCTTCAAGGCAACCGATGCCCTGATAACAAACTTCCACCTCCCCGAAAGTACTCTGATAATGCTTGTCAGCGCCCTTGCCGACAAAGAATTTATAATGAAGGCGTATAAAGAGGCAGTAGAGAAGAAGTATCGCTTTTTCTCATTCGGCGACGCGATGCTGATTGTATAAAATCCGCAATACTGCGTTAAAGCTTCGACTTGTCGCCCTCGCCGTAGGCAACTACGCCGTCGGGCTTCGCGCTCGCTTTGCCTTGTCTTGCAAATTTTCTACTAATCAGCAAATTTGCTTGGCTTCTCACCTGCGAAAAACTTTATTTAAGGAGCTATATGGATTTCGTTTGTCCCAAATGTAAAGAAAAGCTAAATGAAATATCGGGCTCGCTTAAATGCGCGAGCGGCCACTCCTTTGACAGAGCGAGAGCGGGCTACTATAATCTTTTGCTTTCGTCGGTCGGAGGAACTCACGGTGACAACCGCGAAATGCTCGAAGCAAGACGTGATTTTCTTGACACGGGTGCATACAAGCCCCTCGCGGATAAGGTCGCTTTGCTTGTAAATAAATATTTACACTCCGGCACTCTGCTTGACATAGGCTGCGGCGAGGGATATTACACCGATATAATCGAAAAGAGCCTTCTCGGAAAGCAGGTGTCCGTATCTGCGTTTGATATATCAAAGGAAGCGGTGAAGCTTGCCGCAAAGAGAAACAAGAATATTTCCCTTGCGGTAGCGAGCGCGTACCGTATGCCGACAGCAGAGGCAAGCTTCGATATGGCGCTTAATATGTTTTCGCCCCTTGCAACCGACGAGATTAAAAGGGCGCTTAAAGATAACGGCATATTCATTATGGCAATACCGGGCGAAAATCATCTTTTCGGGTTGAAAAGCAAAACCTACGAAACACCCTATAAAAATCAGGTGCAAGACACACAAATCGAGGGATTTTCACTTATCGAAACAGAGAAAATTTCCTATGAGATTTCTCTTGATACCAAGGAAAAGATAAAATCGCTGTTTATGATGACACCTTACGCGTACAGAACGAGGGCGGAGGACAGAGAGCGCGTCCTCTCGCTTGACACCCTTACGACCGAGGTTGAATTTATTATATTCGTTTACAGAAAGGACTAAAACGGAGGCGCAATGGATATAACACACGGAAAATATCTTGGCGTGGACTACGGTGACGTCAGGACGGGACTTGCAGAGTGCGACGTTTCGGGAATGCTTGCAAGCGGAATAGCTACTATCAGCGAGGGCGGTATGAGAAAGACCGCAGAGCGAGTAGCAAAAGAAGCCGAAGCGCGAAGCTGTAAAAAAATCGTTATAGGACTTCCAAAGAATATGGACGGCTCAGAGGGCGCAAGGGTTGATGCAGTGCGCGCCTTTGCCGATATTCTTTCGGAAATCACGAAAATACCGATAGATTTTTGCGACGAGCGAATGAGTACTATGGCGGCATATCGCTTCCTTGACGGTGCGGGAACGTTTGGAAAAAAACGCAAGGCGGCAATAGACACCCTTTCGGCAGAGCTTATTCTGCAAAACTACATTGATAAAGAAAAAATACAAAAATGCAAAGAGGATAAATGAAATGGAAAACACGGTTTCAAAAAAAGAAAAGGTTTTAGCCTTTTTTAAGAAAAGAGGCATTTCTCTCTCTCCGAGAGAATACTTTGTCGGAGCAATGGGCGCTATGGCGCTTGGACTTTTTGCCTCGCTCTTAATAGGTACTATCTTTGGAACGCTTGCTAATTATATCGAGCTTGAATTTCTCAGTGTAATAGCAACCTATGCCAAGGCGGCTACGGGAATGGCAATAGGCGTTGCCATCGCTCACAAGCTTGGTGCTCACCCCCTCGTTCTTTATTCCTGCGCGGCTGTTGGCGCTATGTCAAACGCAATGGGTGCGGTAATTTCCGACGGAAGAATTCTCGACTGGGCAGTAACCGCAAAAACAGGTACGGAGGGCGTCTTTTATGCCGCAGGACCTGCCGGAGCATTTTTCGCAGTCGTTCTTGCGTGTGAGATAGGAAAGCTTGTTTCAAAGCAAACCAAGGTTGATATTATCGTCACACCGGTAGTAACACTCCTTGCGGGCTTCTTCGCTTCCTGGCTTCTTACACCGCTTGTTTCCTACGTAATGTATTACCTTGGAACGTTCGTTGCTCTCGCTACAACATATCAGCCGTTCATTATGGGTGTTATACTTTCCGTTGTAATGGGAATTGTTCTTACACTCCCGATATCGAGCGCCGCAATATGCGCTATGATATTTTCTGCCAGCGCATTCGAGGTAGCGGTGCTTGAAGGCACTGCCGAGGGATTTTTGCTTGCGGGCGGCGCGTGCGTTGCCGGCTGCTGTGCGCAGATGGTTGGCTTTGCCGCAAGCTCGTTTCGTGAGAACAAGTGGGGCGGCGTTGTCGCACAGGGACTCGGAACTTCAATGCTCCAAATGGGCAATATAGTTAAAAAACCTATCGTCTGGATACCCGCAACTCTTGCATCTGCGATTACAGGACCTATTTCAACCTGCCTTTTCAAGCTTGAATGTAGCGGTGTCAGCGCAGGAATGGGAACGTGCGGACTCGTAGGACCGATCGGTGTCTTTGAGTCGATGGGCTTCGGTGCTACCTCTATTGTAGGAGTAATCCTCGTTTGTCTCGTTCTTCCCGCAGCACTTTCGCTTCTTTTCTCGGAAGTTATGAGAAAGCTTGGATACATAAAAGAAAACGATCTTAAACTCGACCTATAAAAATTGGAGAAAGCTATGTCAAACGTTAACAATACACTTCTATGCGATTTCTACGAGCTCACAATGGCAAACGGATATTTCGAGCTTGGAAAGGGAGATGAAATCGCCTACTTCGACGTATTCTTCCGCAAGGTTCCCGACGGAGGCGGATTTGCTATTGCCGCAGGACTTGAACAGGTAATAGGATACATAAAGAGCTTGAAATTTACCGAGGAGGATATCGAATTTCTCCGTGCAAAAAAGCTTTTCTCAGAGAAATTTCTCGAATACCTTAAAAATTTCCGCTTCACCGGAGATATATACGCAGTTCCCGAGGGAACACCGGTTTTCCCCGGCGAGCCTATTATGACGGTGAGAGCACCCTCGATAGAAGCGCAGTTTATCGAAACCTTTATTCTTCTTTCGCTTAACCACCAGTCGCTTATCGCAACTAAGGCAAACCGTGTTGTAAGAGCGGCAGAGGGCAGAGCTGTTGCTGAATTCGGTTCGAGAAGAGCGCAGGGCGCTGACGGAGCGATTTTCGGTGCGAGAGCGGCTTATATCGGCGGCTGTGCGGCTACTGCTTGCACGATAGCGGACAGAGTGTATAACATTCCCGCCACCGGCACTATGGCGCATTCGTGGGTGCAAATGTTCGATACCGAATACGAGGCATTCGTCGCGTATTGCAGAATGTATCCGAACAACGCAACCCTGCTCGTAGATACCTACGACGTATTGAAGAGCGGTGTGCCCAATGCTATCCGCGCATTTAAGGAAGAGCTTTTGCCAAAGGGCATTACGAGGTGCGGAATAAGACTTGACTCGGGCGATATTACCTATCTTACCAAGAAGGCGAGAAAGATGCTTGACGAGGCAGGTCTTGTCGAGTGCAAAATTGTCGTATCTAACTCGCTTGACGAGAATATTATCCGTGACATAATAAGACAGGGAGCTGCTATCGATTCATTCGGTGTCGGTGAGAGACTTATAACGGCAAAATCTCAGCCCGTATTCGGCGGAGTATATAAGCTTGTTGCAAAGGAAGAGGGCGGAGAGATAATTCCGAAAATCAAGATTTCGGAAAACCCCGAAAAAATTACCAACCCCCACTTCAAAAAGGTTTACAGAATTTACGATAACGAAACGGGAAAGGCAAGTGCCGACTTGCTCTGCGTATACGATGAGGTAATAGACGAAAAAGCGCCCCTTGAAATTTTTGACCCGGTAGAGACCTGGAAGAAAAAGGAGTTTACAGACTATACTCTCCGCGAGCTTCTCGTTCCCGTATTCAAAAACGGAGAGTGCGTTTACGACCTTCCCACAATAAACGAAATTCAGAGCTATTGCAAATCTGAAATCGAGACTCTCTGGGACGAGGTAAAGCGCTTTGAAAACCCCCACAGATATTACGTTGACCTTTCCGAGAAGCTTTGGAATATAAAGCACGAGCTGCTCAGAAACGGTGGCAAGAAAGTCGCAAAAATATAACAAAACAAAGATTTTACACCGTAGCGGTGCGAAATACTATCAAAATCAAAAGGAAATTTTATGATTAGCGAAGTAATCTTGTGTAAATACGGCGAGCTTGTTCTCAAAGGCGCAAACAGACAAAACTTTGAGTCCTCTCTTATAAAGGAACTGCGTCGCAGAGCAACTCAGCACGGAATATTCAAAATTAGCTGCCGACAGAGCACGATATACGTAGTTCCCGCAAACGACGAGTGTGATATGGACGCAATGTATGAGTCGGCAAAGAGAGTGTTCGGCATAATTGCCGTAAACCGTGCCGCAGTTTGCGAAAAAACGATGGAGAGCATTGAGGCGACGGCAAGAGAATATCTGCCCGATAAGCTGAGCGGTGTTCGCACCTTTAAGGTTGACGCGCGTCGCTCGGACAAGAAATTCCCCCTGAAAAGCCCTGAAATAACGAAGGAAATCGGTGGAGTTATACTTTCACTTGTAAGAGGTATAAAGGTTGACGTCCATAATCCCGAGGTCACAGTAACCGTTGAGGTCCGTGACGAAAATGCATATATCAGAGCAGGACAAGAGTCGGGCGCCGGCGGACTTCCCCCGAGAACTGCGGGCAGAGGACTTCTTCTTCTCTCGGGAGGTATAGATTCCCCTGTCGCCGGCTGTATGATGGCAAAGCGCGGAATGGAAATCGAGGCTCTTCACTTCGAGTCATTCCCCTATACCTCGGAGCGAGCAAGAGAAAAGGTTATGCAGCTTGCCGAACAGATGTGCGGCTTCTGTTCAAAAATGTACGTACACGTTATATCGCTCACCCATATACAAGAGGAGCTTCGTGACAGATGCAAGGAGGAATACTTCACCATTCTTCTTCGCATATTTATGATGAAGCTTTCGGAAAGGTGTGCCGCTGACTACAAGTGCGGAGCGCTTATCACGGGTGAAAGTCTCGGTCAGGTAGCCTCGCAAACGCTTGAAGCTATCGGTGTCACCGACTCGTTTGTTAATATTCCCGTATTCCGTCCCTGCATAGGACTTGATAAAAACGAGATAGTTGAGCTTGCCCGTCACTACGGCACGTTTGAGACCTCGATACTTCCGTACGAGGACTGCTGTACGGTGTTTACTCCCCGTCATCCGAGAACTCATCCGAAAATGGCAGACGTTATGGCGGAGCTTAAAAAGGTTGATTTTGATGCACTCTTTGAGGAAGCATACTCAACCATGACCACCGAGGAAAAGCTGATATTCCCCGAATACAGATAAAAAATATAATATATATTGACAAATTTTCATTATTGTGTTACAATAATAGCACTGCGGAGGAGTAGTATATCCCCCCTCACAAGAGAGAAGACGGTTGGTGCAAGTCTTTTGAGAGAGTATATGAAGGTAGCCGCTTTTACCCGAAAAGAAAAGAGAAATCCTATTAGACTTCGGCGCTTGTCCCGTTAAGACAAAATGAAGGAGGGCATAGCCCTTAAATTCGGGTGGTACCGCGTTAATACGCCCCGAAGCGACAAAAGGTTCGCTTCGGGGCTTTTTGTTTTTCATTTGTAAACAAAAGAAAGGTTATATAGAAAATGAGAAAAGAACTCGCAAAAAATTATAATCCCTCTGAATTTGAGGACAGAATTTACAAAAATTGGTGCGATAAGGAATATTTTAAGCCCGACGGGGATAAGAAAAAGCCTGCTTTTTCAATAGTAATTCCCCCGCCAAACGTAACGGGACAGCTCCATATGGGACACGCCCTTGACGAAACTCTTCAAGATATACTCGTGCGTACCAAGCGTATGCAGGGATACTCAACCCTTTGGGTACCGGGCACAGACCACGCAGGCATCGCAACGCAGATTAAGGTTGAGGAAAATCTCCGTGTTAACGAAGGACTTTCAAGATACGACCTCGGACGCGAGAAGTTCCTTGAACGCGTTTGGGATTGGAAAAATCAGTACGGTTCAAGAATTATAAATCAGCTTAAAAAGCTCGGCTCGTCTTGTGACTGGTCACGTGAGCGATTTACGATGGACGAGGGCTGTTCAAGAGCAGTCCGCGAGGTTTTCTGCAATCTCTATGACAAGGGACTTATCTATCGCGGATACAGAATTATCAACTGGTGTCCCCGTTGCCTTACGGCGCTTTCCGATGCCGAGGTAGAGTATAAGGACCAGCCCGGCTTCTTTTGGCATATCAAATATCCTATCAAGGGTGAGGACGGCTACGTTGAAATAAGTCGGATCGTAGCCATGTCGTTCTGTGTGCCAAGGAGT
>JAZNCB010000022.1:0-3288 GCA_046156285.1 Eubacteriales bacterium
CACAGAACGACATGGCTACGATCCGACTTAGGGTCAGAACATCACAAAGGAAGGCATCAACGCTGCTATGAAGGCTGCTTCTAACGAGTCCTTCGGCTACAACACAGACGAGATCGTTTCTTCCGACGTTATCGGTATGAGATACGGCTCACTCTTTGATGCAACTCAGACAATGGTAGCAAAGATCGACGACGATACTTATCAGGTTCAGGTTGTTGCTTGGTACGACAACGAGAACTCTTACACATCTCAGATGGTAAGAACAATTAAGTACTTCGCAGAGCTTGCATAATTTCGGGCTTTCGTATTTCGGTAGAACCGAAAAAGAGCAGGGTGTGTATTGTTAATTACTTCATTAACTCACGCCCCTGCGCCTCAAAATCATTGTATATTTAAGGTTGGAGTTCTTCGGAACTCCTCCTTTTTTTGCTCTTTTTCTATCCTCGTTTCCTCGCTCGACGTACGCGTGTACGTCTATCGCTCGTCAGCCAAGGATTTCTCCTCTAAATCCGTTTGCCCGAGGGCTTCCGTATTTAGGGATAAACAAAAACGAAATAGTCGAGGTGTGGAGAAATCCGTGCCTCGATTCTTCTTTCTTTGTCAAAATTTTCAAGAGATTTGACTTTATATTTCTTATTCCTTGTAAAATAAATTTTAACAAAAGTGTCAATTCCTTGACATCATGGCAAGGTTGGTATATAATATACTTAATAAAATATTTTCAGAGGTTTTTTTAATGGAAGATTTTGAAAGGTATTCGGATTATACCGAGTACGAGGAAGATATAGTAAAGGGAAAAAGCCGTATAGGCTTTATACTCAAGCTTCTCGTTGCGTTCGTTTGTATAAGCGTCGTTGGACTTTTGGTATTCAGGCTTGTGATTTTTAACTCCTACCCTGACAGTATGGAAAAGCTTTATTTCAACGATAAGCTCACGGCATACTACAACGAAACGAACGGTAAAATAGGCGCTCTTACGCAGGAGCTTCGAGCAGAGTATGACGATCCCGACGAGGGCAACTTCTTTTGCGACAACTTAATTGTTATCAGGGATATAAATCAGCTTCAAGTTTCTGTGCGCTTTAACACCTCGCTTATGACGAGCATCAAAAAGGAGTACGGAGTTACACTCGACCCCGACAAAGCCGACCTTTTCACCTTTAAGCTTTCGGTGCTTCCGCTCTCAAAAACCGACGGAACGGCATACGAAACCGCAACAGAAACGATAAACCCCGTCGTAAAAACCGACAAAAATATGATGTATCGCTATTACAAGCTCGTTTTTGACGGTGTTGACTTCACACTTCCCGGCGAAGAGGAAATTTGGATAAGACTTGAAATATTTATAAACGGTGTAGAAATGGAACAGCCGTATATGGTATTGCTTTACGAGGACCGCGAGGGCGCAAAGTTTGAAAATTACAAGCTTTCCGCAGAGGAGAAGCCCCAAAAATGATAAAGGAAATTTCAGTAAAGCCGAAGCCGCAAAATAATATAGCGAAAATTGTCTTTTCCGTAACCCTTGCGCTTTCCTTGGCAGCGGTTATTATCTATCTTTCGGTAGATAAATACAAGGGAATTTTCGGATTTGTTGCAATGCTGATTCTCGTCAGCGCAATTCTCATATATACAAAGTATATCTCTCCTGTATTTTATTACGACATAATGCTCGAAGGCGGAGAAATCCCGATTTTCGTCGTAAGACAGAGCGTCGGAAAAAGGCAGACCACGCTTTGCAGAATTGCTCTTTCCGATATCGCCTCGATTTCTCACGAAACGCGTGAGGAGCGCCGCAAGCACAAAACGCAAAAGGGTGTTATGAAATATAACTACGCACCTACTATGTTTCCCGCTGAGGTCTATCGTATAACAACTGCGGGAAAATACGAGAGGGCGGAAATTGTAATAGAGGGCACGAGCGAGTTTATCGCCTGCCTCACCGAATACGTGGAAGAAGCAAAGAAAATCGTAATAGAAGAAGAGGAATAAAAGAAACCGTCCGTCCGCATAACAAAGGTATGAAAAAGATTTTTAATTACCTTTATTTGTGCCTTCTGGATTCGAGTGTGCGCTTTAATCTCGGAGTGCTCCTCGGAATGATTTTGAATATGCTTTATATAGTGTTCAACTTCGTTCTCGGAATACTCTACGGAAACGTTTGGTTTATAACCGTCGGTGCGTACTATATGCTTATCGTGGTCTTGCGGTATATGCTTATGGAAAATACCGACGATACGGCAGAATACGTGCCAAAGCTCGTATCACGGCTTTTGCTTCTCGTTGCAATTCCGATGACGGGTATTATAGTTTATACTATATTGACCGATTACCGCGCGGTTATGCCAAGGCGGATAGTGCCTATCCTCGTTTTTTATGCGGTTTTTTCGGCAATACGGGCAACCCTTGGGTTGTTTTTAGAAAAGCGCGACGGACAAAACAGAAAAAGTATGCACTTGATAAGGCTCTCGCTTGCTTCGGTGTCGCTTTTTAACTTTCAGGTCGCATATCTTAATTATCTCACGATAAATGTGTTTATTAAAACAGGCATAAATCTTACGGCAGGAGCATTCGTTACGTTTTCCGTTATAGCGCTTGCCGCGTATCTTTCCAAAATCTGAAATGAAAGAGTAGTACTATGAAAAAAATTGGCATTTCGCTTCTTTTTTGTCTGGTAGCTATCTTTTCGGTTCTTTTCTCGTATTATATGACAAAAGAAACCGTAAAGGATACCCTGACGGTAGAGGACGTTTATACAGTAGCGCAAAGAGAGGGATATTCCGGTACGCTTGCGGAGTTTGCAAGCACGCTTCGCGGTGCGGCAGGCGATGACGGCAGAGGAATAGCCGATGCATTCATAAATTCAAACGGTCACTTAGTAATAACCTATACCGACGGTGAAAGCGTTGACCTCGGTAAAATTGCCGCAGGCTCGGTGAACGTTTTTGAGGATATATCGGGCGAGTCAATTCACGCGGCTCTTACCTCGTCGGTTAGTATAATCGCAACTATGAGCGATGGAAAATACTCGTTTGGCTCAGGAATTATATATAAGCTTGATAAATCCCGCGGAGAAGCCTATATACTTACAAACTATCACGTGGTCTATGACCGCTATATCGGAAAAAGAGCGCCTGACGGAAAGCTTTCCGCCTACCTTTACGGCATGGAATACACAATGTATGAAATCGAGCTTGAATACGTTGGCGGCTCTTCCGCATACGATATCGCCGTATTAAAGGTTACTGACAGCGACGTTATCCGCGAAAGCGGTGCAACCGAGGCGAAAAT
>JAZNCB010000023.1:0-12438 GCA_046156285.1 Eubacteriales bacterium
TTTTCGTAAAATTTCTTAAAAAACTGTTGATTTATCTGAATTCTTAATGACTCAGCTTCTGTTTTTTAGCTCACGTAAAAATATAACAAATATTTTTCTAAAAGGGGTTGACAAACCTCGATTTTTGTTGTATAATAATTACCGTTGTCGCGGGAGTGGCGGAACTGGCAGACGCGCACGTTTGAGGGGCGTGTGGTTTTACCGTACGGGTTCGACCCCCGTTTCCCGCACCAATAAAGAGGCTCGACCTTGTGTCGAGTCTTTTTTATTGACTTATTGACGTGGGGCACTTTTGAACACGCTCGCGTACTTACTGCGCCAAATTTTGTTCTCAAGCCTTGCAAACTTTTTCAATATGTGCTAAAATTCTATTAGATAAAAATGAAATCCGGGAGGTGAGAGCGAAAAATGATAAAAAATATAACCTTTGATGTTAAAGGTGTTTTGGGTGAGATGAAAATATCCGAATACCTTAAAAGACGGCTCGGCTTTTCTACCTCTCTTGTAACAAAGATTAAGTTTGGCGGTGTTATGCTTTCGGACAAGGTTGTTACAATGCGTGCTCTTGTCAAAGACGGTGATATTATTACCGTTTCTTTTCCCTATGAGGAAAGCGAGAATATTCCGCCTATTTCCCTGCCTCTTGATATAATTTTCGAGGACGAGCATATTTTAGCCGTTAACAAGCCGAAGAATATGCCGACTCACCCCTCGCGCGGAAATTCTCTGCCCACCCTTGCGAATGCGGTGGTGGCTCATCTTGGCGCGCCTTTCGTTTTTCGCTCGGTCAACCGCCTTGACAGAGATACCTCGGGAATAGTTATTATTGCGAAAAATCCTTATGCCGCGGCAAAGCTCGGCAGATTTATGAAGGAGAGAAGGATACGAAAAAAATACGTTGCACTTATCTCGGGTATTCCCGAAAAGAGCGAGGGCATAATAGATGCGCCTATTGCACGTGAGAGCGAGGGAAATATAAAAAGAGTAGTCAGAGAGGACGGAAAAAGAGCTATTACCGAATACAAGGTGATAGAAACAACCAAAGACGGAAACTCTATATGCGAGGTAACTCTGCACACGGGCAGGACGCATCAGATAAGGGTACATTTTTCCTATATCGGCCACCCTCTCGTAAACGACTTTTTATACGGATGCAAAGAGGGTGAGGAGGCATATTCCCTGACTTGCTCAGAAATTACGCTTCCCCACCCACTAACCGATGAAGAATTCACTATTAAGATTTAATTTTTCGACGTCGCATAAAGGCAACAACCGTAAATACGACAGAAATCGACACAAGCGGTAAAGAAATACCGAAGAGAATTTTGAGGACTACGTAGTCCTCTTTTTCTTTTCGAGGGGGCTCGTCCGGATTTGTATCTGTATTTTGGTTTTGATTATCCTCGTTATCGGGTACGAGCATAGGAATTTCCTCGGTCTTCGAATATCCGCACTCGCAGGAGTATTTTCGTGTTCCCGTCTCGCTCTCGGTTGCTTCCTTAATTATCTCGGAGGTGAGGGTGTGAGCGACTGTGTTTATTTTATCACCGCAAAGACATTCTTCGTAATGAGTCTGCGCGTCATATGCCTTTGTATAGCTATGGTTTTCGGCATCAACGTCTCCGTATTCGCTTCCACACACATCGCATACCGCAGGAGCGGTGCAGGTAGCTTCACCACCGCTATGCCAGGTTGCGCCAAGGTATATATTGAGAATTTCGTTTCCGTTTTCATCAAAATTGAGATTACAGATTGAGCAATGGTAACGCTCAACCGTGCCGTAGCTCTCGCAACTCGGCAAAACAGCCGCAAAATATGTACGCGCGTGCTCTCCTACCTCACCGTAAGGGGTATCGCACACAGTACATACCGCTCTATCGGTACAGGTCGCAACACCACCGCTGTGGGTTTCGAGGAGTGCGCCGTATTCAGTATCACATACGTCACAGACGGCTCTTTCCTTGCAGGTTGCAGTGCCACCCGTATGGGTTGTGAGAAGCTCTCCGTATTCGTTATGGCATACGTCGCAGACTGCTCTATCCTTGCAGGTAGCCGTGCCGCCCGTATGAGTTGTGAGCGGCTCTTCGTATTCAAATCCGCACTTTGAGCATAAAGCACCCGAAAGGCAGGTGGAGACACCGCCATAATGCGGGAAGCACTCAAAACCGCACTCAACACACGTGCCCTCTGCGAACTCGCATATATAGTTTATCCTATCAGTATAGGCAGAAAAGAGCTGAGTTGCCGTAGAATTCTCGTGAATATAGATTTTGGTAAACGGTGGAATTTCAGTCAGCTCTGTTGGGAGCGATATTCTGTAATTTTTGATTACGAGGCTTTGTATTGCGACAAGGTCTCTGAACACCTCCGGCGGAAGAAGAGAAACGTCACTGTCAACGGTGAGTGCCGTAATTCTCTGCGCAAAATCGAGATACGGGGCTTCTTCAAAATATATCATTCCGTCACCCGAAATCAAAAGCGAATACTCATCTTCCCCGATTTTAGTAAGAGTTGCGAGGACTGTGCCGTCGTTATCTGCCGAGATATCGTAGGTATGCGTATCGGTTTCGGTTGCAGTGACGGATAGGATAAAAAGCACCGACGTAAAAACTGTAAAAATTACCAAAAGCAAATATAGCTTCAATTTCTGACGCATATATTTCCCCTATCGTTAGTCAAACTTAGAAATTATTTTTTAGAGTAAATCTCGTCAAACTGCTTTACACAAGCTGCAAAATCCTCGATAGCTCCATTTACTACCTCGGGATCGGTCATATCAATTCCCGCAACGAGAAGGCTGTCAAGAGGTGATTTGGAATCTCCGCACTTCAAGAAATCGATATACTTATCTACGTAAGCCTTGCCCTCGTTTTCGATACGCTTAACTATTGCAGATGCTGCGGAAATGCAAGTTGCGTACTTATAAACGTAGAAGCAGGTATAGAAGTGAGGTATTCTCATCCACTCGTATGCTATCTGCTTATCGCAGGCAACCTTTGGTCCAAAGTAACGGCGGACGAGCTTATAATATTTCTTGTTGATAAGCTCAGCCGTAAGGGGCTCACCCTTTTCAACGAGGGCATGCATATCACGCTCAAACTCTGCAAACATAGTCTGGCGAAAAAGAGTACCCTTGTATACTTCCATAAGGTTGTTGAGGATATAGAGCTTCTCCTCGTCGCTCTTGCTCTCTTCAAGCTTTCTATGTGCCATAAGGAGCTCGTTTACGGTTGATGCAACCTCAGCTACGAATATCGTATAATTCGAGTTGTGAGGCTCGTTATACTTTATTGAGAAGTAGCTGTGCATTGAGTGGCCTGCCTCGTGAGCAAGCGTTGAAACGTTGTCAAAGGTTTCGTTATAGTTTAAGAGGATATAGGGCTCTGTCGTAGGCGAGCCTGCGCTGAATGCACCGCCACGCTTTCCACGTGTGGGATATACGTCAACCCAGCCGGATTCAAGAAGTCCCTTTTTGAGTGCATTGTAGTATTCGTCACCGAACACCTTTACCGTTTTAAGAACCTCGTCTATTGCCTCTTCATAGGGATACTTGCGGTCGAGCGAGCCAACGAGAGATGCGTAAAGGTCGTACATATGGAGCTTTTCTACACCGAGAACACGGCGTTTGAGCTCGTAGTATTCGTAAAGTGTCGGAAGTCCCTTATGGACACAGTCGATAAGGTTATTATAAATTTTCGGTGTTACCTCGTCCTCAAAGGTAGAGGCGGTTATTGAGTTTTTGAAGCCACGGATTTTCGCAAGAGTTGTGCACTCCTTTACTCTTCCGTTATACATTGTTGCATAGGTGTTACCAAACTGCTCGTAGGTCTTATAAAGAGTTCTGAAAGCAGACTGGCGCACTCTTCTGTCCGAGCTCATAAGCTTCGATACGTAATTTGTGTCGGTAAGCTCGGTAGGCTTTCCGTCCTCGTCCTTAATTTTTCCAAAGCGGAGGTCAGCATTTGAGAATACAGAGCGGATATTGCTATGGCTTCCAAGACAGTCCTGCACCTTAGACATAAGCTGCTCGCATTCATCGGAGAGGGTGTAGGGCTTATCGCGCATAATTTTTTCTACCACTCTGCGATACTTTTCGAGCCCCTTGCACTCGGCAAACCAGCCGTCAACGGTTGCTTTGTCAAGCTTTAATATATAGGGAGAAATAAACCAAGAAACAGTGCCTGCCATTACCAAAAGGTTCTGCATTTTTGCGCTAAGAGCCTGAAATTTGTTGTTTGAGGTATCAAGCGAATAGTTAAGCGAGGCATACTGCCAAAGCTTTTCGATTACGAGCGAGATTTTCACGTAATCGTCAAGCATCGCGCAAAATTCATTTGCTCCGCGGCTCATCGTTTTTTCGTGAGCGGCAAAGGCGCGAATCATATTTTCAGCATTCTGATACTCATCAAAAAATGCCTTTTCATCAGTGTAGATAACCGAGAGGTCCCACTTGTATTTTGCATCAATTTCGTTTCTGTCTTTCATATTATTCTCCTAAAAGTTTAATTCTGAATTTGTTTTTTCCTGTCTTTAGTGCGCGGTAGCGGTCAGGAAGCTTTGGACCGCAAGAGCCCGAGCCCACACCGCTCATAGCAACATCAAAATGAACGTGAGTTGCGGTAGACTTCGGAAGCTCGAAATCGTGCTGAGCATCTCTTAGTTCCTTTGTGGAATACGGAAGCACACTGAACGAAAACGGCTTTTCTGCGGTGATTTCGAGCTTATTCTCGATATTTACGAGAGTGCTTGCAAAATGGCTGCCCGTTTCCTGCGGAACTATCCAATGATAGTAAGCATTTTTTGCCGTATCCTGATACGTTCCGTATTCGGAGGCTGCGTGCTTATCGATATAGCTTTCGCTCGGACCAAAGCCCGAGTAAGTGAACTTATTCCATTTTTTCGGAATAGAAAATTCAAAGCCAATGCGAGGTAGGAATGGAATGAAATCTCCAACCTCGTATGAAAACTCTATATCTACACCGTCGTTTGAAAACTCATACGAAAGCGTATATTCCATAATCGGAGCAAAGGTGTTCTTAACCAAAGCTGCCTTTATATCAATCCTGTTGTTTTCTTTCTTTATTGAACGTATATATTGGGTAGCGTTCTCATAGTCGCGCCAATCGCCAATATAGCGCTTATCGTTATTTACGTATGCGCGCTCTACCGTCACCTTTATCGGTGTTTTGAAGCAAAGGTCGCCAAGGGAGATTAAATTGCCCTTTCCGTCTATCTTGTAATCTATGGGAAGATTTTTTGGAGTATCCGGAAGAGGCTTCTCCTCGGGCATATATTTATCCTTATACGCATAATCGCCGTAAACCGCTTTGAGCTCCAAGAGATTACTCTTTATCTTTCTGTCGGGAGTGACATATCCGTCAATACAGCCCTGACCGTCGTGCTCGGCTTCACCGAAATCTCCGCCGTATAAAAATCCCTTTTCGGTCTTTACCGCATGGTCGCACCATTCCCATATGTAACCGCCCATAAAGCGATCGCAGCTTTCGATTTTATCCCAATAATCTTTAAGGTCGCCGTTACTGTTGCCATGCGCATGAGAAAATTCGCAAAGCACAAGCGGGCGCGTTTCCTTTTCGTCTGCGAGCCACTCGTCAAAATATTCGGGAGGGCTATACATACGGCTTGCCATATCTATTCCGGTCGTATAATAAGTATCTCTGTCTGCCCAGAAGGCGCCCTCGTAATGAACGGGACGCAAATCGTGCTCTTTGATATATGCAAGTCCGCGGAAAAACATTTTTCCGTAGGAGCTCTCGTTACCGAGCGACCAAATAACAACGGAAGTACGGTTTTTGTTTTGCTCGTACATTAAGATTTCTCTATCGGTTACACCGTCGTCGAAGATACCGCTGTTTGCAAAATCCTGCCACTTTTCTTCGCTATACCCTTTCCAGTTATAGCGCATTATAGCACCGTGAGTTTCAACGTCTGCCTCGTCCATTACGTAAAATCCGTACACGTCGCAAAGCTCGTAAAACCAAGGTGAGTTTGGATAGTGTGAGCAACGGATAGCATTCACGTTTGCCCACTTCATAAGCTTCAAATCTTCTACTGCATTTTCTACGTTAACGGTAGCACCGGTTTCGGGGTGGCTTTCGTGACGGTTTACTCCCTTTAATTTGATATGCTTGCCGTTGATTTTGTAAATGCCGTCTACAATTTTAGAGGTACGTATACCAACTCGCTCCAAAATCTTCTCACCGCCGGCACGAAGCACAAGCGAATAGAGGTTTGGTGTCTCTGCCGTCCAAAGCTTTGCATTCTTTATACAAAACTCAACGCTTTCACTCGGCAAAACCGTCTTTTCATTCTTTCCTAAGCTAACCGAGAACGGAATTTTGCTTAGATTGTTTATCTCGATTATACCGTCCTCGCCGCGTATATCTACGTTTATCTTATAATCGGTGATATGCTCTTTTGGGCGCTTTAAGATATATACGTTTCTGAAAATACCGGTAAAGCGGAATTTATCCTGACATTCAAGATATGAGGATGCGCACCACTTCAAAACGACAACGTCGAGAGAATTTTCCCCTTTCTTTATATAGGGGGTGATATTGAATTCGCTAACGCTATGCGAAACCTGGCTGTGTCCCACTGCCGTTCCGTTGACAAAAACGTAGAAAAAGCTATCTACACCCTCAAAATTGAGGTAGTAGCTCCAATTTGTATCGGAAACCTTAAAGCTTTTGCGATAATGATACGCCGGGTTCTCCGCCGGCACGTAAGGAGGGTCGCACGGAAAAGGATAACGCATATTGATATACTGAATCTGATCATAGCCGTGCATCTGTACACACGACGGAACAGCTATTTTATCCTTTAACCTTTCGGAAAGCTCGACCGACTCGATAGACGGGTGCTCTTTAATGCTCCACTCGCCATCAAGAGAAATAAATCTTTCACTGCACTCGCGGTTTAATATACGGTTTTTGAATGTAAATTTCTGTTTTTCGCCAAACGGGATATAATAGCTTCTCGGTGCTTCAACACCGACACGCCCAAGGCTCTCGTACTCTCTTCTGTGTTCCATAAAATCTCCTGTATCAAGACTGTGCCAAAAAATCTTTGATAATTTTACAAAAGGGGCTAAAAAGCCCCTTAATTTTTTATTACTCGTAAAGAGGATATTTCTTGCAAAGCGCTGCAACGCGTGCTCTTACCTCGTCCTGATTTTTCTCAAAATCTTTGAGCGCAAGCGAGATAAGCTTTGCTACCTCGCGTACGTCCTCTTCAACAAATCCACGGCTGGTTACTGCCGCAGTACCTACTCTGATACCGCTGGTTACGAAAGGCTTCTGAATATCGAAAGGAATTGCGTTCTTATTAACTGTAATTCCTACCTCATCAAGAAGATGCTCAGCTTCCTTACCGGTATCAACCTTCATACCCGTAAGGTCTACGAGCATTAGGTGATTATCTGTGCCGCCCGATACAAGCTTAAAGCCCTCGGAAAGAAGCTCGTCTGCAAGAGCCTTGGTGTTCTTGATAATCTGCTCTGCATAAGCCTTGAATTCGGGTTTAAGCGCTTCACCAAAGCAAACCGCTTTTGCCGCAATTGTGTGCATAAGAGGTCCGCCCTGTGTGCCGGGGAAAATCGCCTTATTTATCATCTTCGCAATTTCCTCATCGTTTGTGAGGATAAGACCTCCTCTTGGGCCGCGAAGAGTTTTGTGTGTTGTAGTAGTTGTTACGTCTGCATAGGGTACGGGTGAGGGATGAGCGCCTGCGGCAACAAGACCGGCAATGTGCGCCATATCAACCATAAAGTATGCGCCAACTTCCTTAGCTATCTCAGAAAACTTCTTGAAGTCTATGATACGGGGATATGCAGATGCGCCTGCAAGGATAAGCTTAGGCTTGCATTCAAGAGCAAGTCTTCTTACCTCCTCGTAATCGATAGTTCCGGTTTTCTCGGAAACACCGTAAGGAACTATGTTCCAATACTTACCCGACATATTTACGGGTGAGCCGTGGCTGAGGTGTCCGCCGTGGGCAAGGTTCATAGAAAGAACTGTGTCACCGGGGGTGAGGAGGGCGAAAAATACCGCCATATTAGCCTGAGCGCCTGAGTGGGGCTGAACGTTAGCATACCCTGCTCCAAAAAGCTTCTTTGCGCGCTCAATAGCGATTGTTTCAACTACGTCAACGTGCTCGCAACCGCCATAATAGCGCTTGCCGGGATATCCCTCGGCATATTTGTTCGTAAGTGTCGTGCCGTTAGCCTCCATTACGGTTTCGGAAACGAAGTTCTCAGACGCAATAAGCTCAATCTTATTTCTCTGTCTTGTGGTCTCGTCCATTACCGCAGAAAAGACTTCCGGGTCGTTTTTTGCAAGTAGGGTGTATTCTCTCATTTTTTATCTCCATTCTGCCTTTACGGCATATATATTATTAAAATATAAGTCCAACGTTTATTATAACTCAAAACCGCTTGTTTTTCAAGTCTTTTTTGCGAAAAATAAGTGTTTTTTACAAAAAAAGAGAATTTTTTCTAAAATCTATTGACAAAAGGGCTTCTATGGTATATAATTGGAGCGTAAAAAATGTTTGCACCTCTAGCTCAGTTGGTAGAGCAACTGACTCTTAATCAGTGGGTCCAGGGTTCGAGTCCCTGGAGGTGCACCAGATGAGCACTTGTTAATTCAAGTGCTCTTTTGCTTTGAGCGCAGGGACTCTCACCTGCGGTTCTCCGACGGCTCGGTTTTATAGTCGTTATGCGTCGCTTCGCTTCCCTCCACTCCTTTAACTCCTTAAAACTCTCGGGCGCATCGGTAAAAAAGATTATCAATCCTTTTTACCTCGCTTACCCTGGAGGTGCACCAGAAAAAGCACGCTTCGGCGTGCTTTTTTCAATGAAATAAATCCCTTGCGTGATTTGTGAAATGCACTTCGTGCTTGAAATTCGCAATTTGCGAATGAAATGCCTGCGGGCATTAGGGATTTATTTTATTTCACGTTGCGAACAAAGAGAGCAACATTTCAAGATGCGCTAAACGCATCATTTCAAGTTTTGCGACAAGCAAAACATTTCATTAGAATCCCAAATTCAAGTTTTAGTGTCCGTTTCTTTTATTTTATTATTTGTAACACTTGTTCAAAAATTTTTTTCAGAATATATGAAATTTTTATAAAAAATCGCTTTACAATTCGATTTTTTTCTGCTATACTAATATAGTGATTAAATTTTCTGTGTTCAAAAGACACAAACAAGGAGTGATTCTATTATGAGTCGTATGGTCGGTACTGTATCAAGAGGCGTCAGAGCGCCAATTATCCGTAGCGGTGACGATATCGTTGAGATAGTTACAAGCTCTGTTCTCGCAGCAAGTGAGGATGACGGCTTCGCTATCCGCGACCGTGACATCGTTGCTATGACAGAGGCTATCGTTGCGAGAGCGCAAGGAAACTATGCTTCCGTTGATAATATCGCTGAGGACGTTCGTAAAAAATTTGGCGGTGAGTCGGTAGGCGTTATATTCCCTATTCTCAGCCGTAACCGCTTTGCTATTTGTCTTCGCGGTATTGCTATGGGAACGTCTAAGGTTGTTCTTATGCTTTCTTACCCCTCTGACGAGGTTGGTAACCATCTTATAAGCCTCGATGCACTCGACGAAAAGGGTGTTGACCCTTACCGTGACGTTTTGTCACTTGAAAAATACCGCGAGCTTTTCGGCTACGAGAAGCACCGCTTCACAGGCGTTGACTACGTTGAGTACTACGAAACACTCATCCGCGAATGCGGAGCAGATGTTGAAATCGTTTTTGCTAACGACCCGAGAGCCGTTCTTAACTACACAAAGAACGTTATCAACTGCGACATTCATACAAGAGCTCGCACAAAGAGACTTCTCAAAGCGGCAGGTGCTAACAAGGTGTACGGTCTTGACGAGATTATGACCGAGTCTATAAACGGCAGCGGATACAACGCTGATTACGGTCTTCTCGGCTCTAACAAGGCTACCGAGGACCAGGTCAAGCTCTTCCCCCGTGACTGCCAGCCTATCGTTGATGCTATTCAGGAAAAGCTCTTCCTTGCAACCGGCAAAAAGGTTGAGGTTATGGTTTACGGTGACGGTGCATTTAAGGACCCCATCGGAAAAATCTGGGAGCTTGCTGACCCGGTTGTTTCTCCTGCATATACAAGCGGACTTGAAGGAACACCTAACGAGCTTAAACTCAAATATCTTGCAGATAACGATTTCGCAAACCTTTCAGGTGATGCGCTCAAAGATGCGATAAAGGAAGAAATTCAGAAAAAGGACGATAACCTTGTTGGTAAAATGGCTTCCGAGGGTACTACTCCGAGAAGACTCACCGACCTTATCGGTTCGCTCTGCGACCTTACCTCAGGCTCAGGCGACAAGGGTACTCCTATCGTTTATATTCAGGGTTACTTCGATAACTACACAACCGAATAATTCGATCTTTCATTTAGAAGGACAAAATAAAACGGCAGAAGCACTGTTACAAAACAGTGCTTCTGCTTTTTTAGTTTTAGGTTAAGTTTTTCTTGTTAGTAACGACAGTGTTTGAGGAAAGCCCCTTTATTCTGTAATATATCAGGTTTGCAATCATTGAAGCTATCCAACCCGCAGGATATGCGAATGCAATAAAGATTATTGTGTTGGAAATATAATTCGCTACGACGAAAAGATATATTTGTCTGAAAAGAACGTAACAACCGATCATATTCAGCATCGGAACCTTTGTGTTTCCTGCGCCTCGCAAAACCGCATTGAATATCATATCGACACAGTAGACGAGATAGAAAGGCGACATAATACGTAAAAATAGTGCTCCGTATTCTATAACCGCCCCTTTGTTATTGAAAAACGAAACGATTTGCGGTGCGAAAACAAGAAACGGTATCATCATAACCGCGGTTACGGAAACTGTTAAAAGCAGAGATATTTTGAAGCCGCTTTTTACTCTTTTTTCGTTACCGAGGCCAAGATTTTGTCCGACGAACGTTGTCGCCGCAATTGATATTGCCTGTATCGGTATAAGGAGAAGCTGGTCGATTTTTGCATAAGCCGCATAACCTGACATACAGTCATCTCCAAAATAGTTTATATATGCCTGAACAAATACGTTAGAAAAGGCAGTCACCATCATTTGAAGCGCCATCGGGGTTGCTACTTTGCAAACCTTTGCCAAAATATCCTTAGTTATGGCTAATCTTCTTGGGACAAGCCTTACGCAGCCATTCACCCTTAAAAGCGTGATAATTATAAGAATGGCTGAAACGCCCTGCGCTATAATCGTGGCGTACGCGACACCCTCGACACCCATATCAAACACAAGCACGAAAACCAAGTCGAGTACGGTATTGATAATTGCGCTGACGATTATGAAATAAAACGGTCTTTTCGAGTCTCCGACGGCTCTCAGAATTGCAGAGCCGATATTATATATCATAAGACCGAAAATGCCTGCAAAGTATATTTTAAGATAGGCGACAGACTCCGGACGTACGTTTGCGGGAGTATCCATAAGTGCCACCATATACGGTGAAACGAATATTCCCATAACGGTAAACACGACACCGAAAATCACCGTTACAAGCAGTGAGGTGTGTACGGTTTTTGATACCTTTTCGTGTTCTCCCGCTCCGTAGTACTGCGAAATTACAACGCCTGCTCCGGTAGAAAATCCGATAAAGAATCCAATTAGCACGTTTATTATCGGTCCTACCGTGCCAACTGCGGCAAACGCCTCGTTGCTGACGTAGTTTCCGACAACCCACGTATCCACCATATTATATAGCTGCTGGAATACATTTCCTACCAGTAACGGCAGAGCAAAGGTGATGATATGTTTTGTAATATTGCCCTCGGTCATATCCACATCCCTGCGGCGGGCGTGGTGATGAGGCAAATGCAGATGTTTTAGCGGCATAAATAAAGCACTTCCATATCGATTATTGGAATAAGTATACCAGAAAATGGATGCGGACGCAACTATTGCTTTGAAAATTGTGGGCGTGTTTTCACACGCCCATGTGTTTCTATGCAGTGGGGTCGTAATGGATGACGACACTCATTTCTGACAAAGCGGAAACATCGGAGACCTTTGTTCCATAAAGACTGACCACCAGCAGGGAATAGCAATTGGCCAAAGGATCCACGGAACGGATATTCTCGTTGTAATCCAGATATACATAGGCCAGATTCCTGAGCCCGGAAAGGGGTTCCAGACTGGAAAGCTGGTTATAATCGCCGGAAACTGCCCACAGAGCTGAATTTGCGCTGAACTGAGGCAGGGAAGCCACCTCATTATAGGAGAAATTCAGCTCTTCCAGCCGGGGCATCTGGGATACAACATCGATATTCAGCAGTGTGTTGTTGGAAACATTCAATTCAACCAATCTGGTGCAATTTCCAAGAATGGAAATATCGGTCAAATTATTATAGG
>JAZNCB010000024.1:0-26534 GCA_046156285.1 Eubacteriales bacterium
CTATTCCTAAAATTATCATTATGCCTCGCCAGTGCCTATATTTATATATTTTATCAATATAGTATAACATAATATAATAAATTTGTCAATAATTCAATTTTTTTTCGAAAATACTTTGCGGTCGCTTTACAAAACAAAAAATCTATGGTATACTATTATATATGTTTCTTTTTGGGGGTAATAATGGCTATTATTCACTTTTCCGTCGGTGACCGTCTTATCTTAAAGAAAAAGCATCCCTGCTCCTCGGACACATTCAAGGTGCAAAGAGGCGGTAGCGACGTCAGAATCATTTGCGAGGGCTGCAACCGTGATCTCACCGTCACTCGCGAGAAGCTTGAAAAAATGATAAAAAAGGTTGTACCCACTGAAAATCACGAAATTGGAGAAAGCTAATGTTTTACTATCTTAACGGCTCACTTGAACTTTGCGAGGCGAATACCGCGGTTATCGACTGTGCAGGTGTTGGCTACAAGCTTACGATATCTCTCAATACACAAACCTCTTTACAGACAAAGCTTAGTCAAAGGGTTAAGCTTTACACTCACCTTGCGGTGAGAGAGGACGGAATTGAGCTTTTCGGCTTTGGTACAAACGAGGAGCGCACCGCCTTTAATCAGCTTACAACGGTAAGCGGTGTTGGTCCAAAGGCGGCTATCAGTATTCTTTCTACCCTGACTCCCGACAAGCTTATGCTTGCGATAGCAACCGAGGACGTCAAAGCAATTTCAAAGGCTTCGGGTATCGGTCAGAAAATTGCCGCAAGAGTTATTTTGGAGCTTAAAGGCAAGATTTCAAAGGAAATGATGACGGCGAACCTTGGCGGTGCTGAAACCGCAAGCATAGAAATGCCTGCAAACTCGACACTCTCCGAGGCAAGCGAGGCACTTATGGTGCTCGGTTACGACAAAAACACTGTGCTTACCGCACTTCGCGGAATAGATACTAAAAACAAAGACGTCGGCGAGGTTATAAAGCTGGCTCTTAAAAAGCTTTCAAGATAAGGGGGAGAAAAAATGATAGAAGAAGCAAGCGAATTTGACTTCGAAAACCGTATTGTTTCAAACGAATACAGCTCTACCCAGGACGCAGAAGTTGAAAACTCACTCCGCCCTAAAACACTTGCCGAATACGTTGGTCAACAAAAGGCAAAATCAAATCTTCAAGTCTACATAGAGAGCGCAAAGCTTCGCGGCGAGGCTCTCGACCACGTTCTTCTCTACGGACCTCCCGGTCTTGGAAAAACCACTCTTTCCGCAATTATTGCCAACGAAATGGGTGTTAATATAAGAACGACCTCGGGTCCTGCTATCGAAAAGCAGGGCGACCTTGCGGCAATACTCACAAATCTCTCGGAGGGCGACGTGCTTTTCATCGATGAAATCCACCGTCTTTCAAGAGCGGTTGAGGAAATTCTTTATCCCGCAATGGAGGACTATTCACTCGATATAATTATCGGAAAAGGACCGAGCGCTCGCTCAATAAGACTTCCTATTCCGAGATTTACACTTATCGGAGCAACCACACGCGCAGGTCAGCTTACAACTCCTCTTCGCGATAGATTTGGTGTCCTTTTAAAGCTTGAGCTTTACACGCCCGAGGAACTTGCAGAGATTGTAAAGCGCTCTGCGGACATTCTCGAAATCTCTATTACAGAGGATGGAGCATATAGCATTGCCTCACGTTCAAGAGGTACTCCGCGCATAGCAAACAGACTTCTCAAAAGAATACGTGATTTCGCGCTTGTAAAGGGCGACGGAACTATCACCTCCGATATTGCAAAATACGCACTTGAAGCTCTCGAAATTGACGAGCTTGGTCTTGATAACGTTGACCGCCGTATGCTCGAAGCGATAATTAAATACTACGCAGGCGGACCTGTCGGACTTGAAACTCTTGCCGCAACGATAGGCGAGGAGGCTATAACTATTGAGGACGTTTACGAGCCTTATCTTATGCAAATCGGCTTCCTTGCAAGAACTCCAAGAGGTAGATGCGTTACCCGTCTTGCATACGAGCATCTTGGCATTCCGTTTGTTCCTCAGGCAAATGCCGGCGCACAGATAAACGGACAAAAAATTATGGATTTGGATAATTAATTTAAGGCAGAAATCGTTTTTGCCAACAATAAAGACTGTTTGGTTTTTAGCCAAGCAGTCTTTTTTTCTGTATTTTTATCTATTTTAACGAAGAGCGTCCATAGCAGCCTTGCGGTCCTGGGCCTTAAAAACTGCGCTTCCAGCAACGAGCACGTTTGCACCTGCGGCAACGGCAAGCTTTGATGTTTCTGCGTTAATTCCACCGTCAACCTGAATATCGATATCAAGTCCGCGTCTTTCAATTTCCGCTCTGAGAGCTGACACCTTTTTAAGCATATCGGGCATAAACGACTGACCGCCAAATCCGGGCTCAACCGTCATAATAAGCACCATATCGCATCTGTCAAGATAAGGATAAACCGCTTCTATCGGAGTTTTCGGTTTAATTGAAACAGCCGCCTTTTTACCGTACTTTTTAATGGTTGCAAGGCACTCGTCAGGGGTGTCTGTTGCTTCGAGATGGAAGGTTACAAGGTCAGCGCCGCACTCGGTAATATAGCGTTCAATATATTTTTCAGGCTTGGTTATCATAAGGTGAACGTCGAAGAATATATCGCACTTTTTGCGGAGAGCTTCGAGAACTGCAAGTCCAAATGAGCTATTCGGAACGAAAACACCGTCCATAACGTCGAGGTGTATCATATCCGCGCCGGCTTTTGCAATTTCGTTAGTTTCATCTGCCATTTTTGTAAGGTCTGCGGCAAGGATAGAGGGTGAAATTTTAATCATTATATTTTCCTTTCGTTTGTGTGCTGCGATATGTAGCATTAATTTGTTTTTTTCATAGATTAGTATAGAGACGAAGTCTCGGCAGATGCTCTGTAATATCGACTGTAAAAACAAAGGATATCCCTATCATTTTATTGCAGGAGCAGCTGCCTTTTGATTGGTACCTCAAAGATTACGAGGTACCTTATTTTTTTGTTCTATAAGAACTACCGCGTGAGCGGCAATTCCCTCCTCGCGCCCCGTAAAGCCGAGCTTTTCCTCGGTTGTTGCCTTTACGTTTATTTGCGACTCGTCAATAGAGAGCGCAAAGGCGATATTTTTACGCATAGCTTCGATATATGGCAAAACCTTTGGCTTTTGCAATACAATAGTTGCATCAATATTGGAAATTTCGGCATTTGCCCCGTCAAGAAGCTTTTTTGTGCGGACAAGAAGATTCATACTCGATATTCCGAGATATTCGTCATCGGTATCGGGAAAGTGACGTCCTATGTCACCAAGACCGAGAGCGCCGATTATCGCGTCCATTATTGCGTGGAGCAACACGTCGGCATCCGAATGACCGAGAAGCCCGGTTTTGTGCGGAATTTCAACACCGCCGAGTATTAAAGGACGGTTTTCAACGAGCTTGTGAACGTCATAGCCGTGTCCGATTCTAAAACTCATTTTTGTTTTCCTCCAAAATATATTTTGCGTATAGCAAATCCTCTTGGGTGGTTATTTTTATATTATATCTACCAACGTCGGTACAGTGTGGCATAACACCTATCCTTTCAAGAAGCATATTATCGTCTGTGATATCCGACGTATTCTGCTCGCTATCAAGCGCTTTTTCATACAGCTCTCTTTTGAATATCTGAGGTGTGCCAACCGTCATAAGTGTGCTTCTGTCTACCGTATTTATTATATTATTATCATTATTCACGGTTTTGACGGTATCGTATACCATAGATGCCGCGGTTGCAGCACCGCACCTTTTGGCATCGGATATAACTGCTTCGATCATTTCGCACGTTACAAGGCATCTTGCGGCATCGTGAATTGCAACAAGCTCGGTATCTTTATCCACAAAAGAAAATCCGATTTTAGCCGACTCTGCTCTCGTCTGTCCACCGACAACGATATTCGTTATTTTATCGAGGTCGGAAAGCTCAGCTCTTGCAAAATCGATTTCGTCAGCTCTTGTGACTACTATGATATTGTTTATTTTTTTACATTCTGAAAATGATCTTGTCGCTCTGTGAAGCACTGTCTCGCCATTTAACGTAAGCCTTTGCTTCGTTTTTTCGAGGTTCATTCTCGCTCCGCTTCCTGCGGCAAGGATAATCGCAGTAACCTTACTTTCCATTCGTTTTCTTCCTATAATATTATATAGTATATATAGTTACTTTCTGTAATACACGAAATGCACGGTAATCGTGCGATGTATGCCACCGTGTAAAGAGTCCGGGCCTTTTATTACCACTCCGTCTCCGCTCATCAGGTTGCTGGCTTCGAGGTCGCGCACGTTGCAGGAAAAGAGCCTTTCACCAGAGGAATCGACAATAAAGTCCTCCCCGTGTAAACAAAGAGCTCCACCTCTGCCTACGACATCCTCGTTACCGTTTATATGCTCGGTTACGTATCTTATCGCCTTACCGTGTAAAGATTTTGCACGTTCAAGCCTGAATGCGTAGCTATTTTCTTTTTTATCGAGACCAAAAAGCTTTGAGAAAAAGGACATTGCCGGCGCTCCCTTCATAAAACTACCCCTATTTTACCACAAATCTAAGAAAAATGGAAGCCTTTTTACCGTTTTTTACTCATTTTTCAAAAAAAATAAAAAAATTTCAACTTTTTTTCAAAAAACTATTGATTTTTTATTAAAAGTGTACTATAATAGTAGCATAGTGGGGCAAAGTGGGGGCATTTGTACATAAAATGCCTACATTTCCCAAGAAAAGAATTAAACGAGGAGGTATGAAAATGTCATTCGTCGGTACGTATAATCACTCACTTGACTCTAAAAAGCGCGTATTCGTTCCGTCAAAGTTCCGTGAAGAACTTGGCGAAGAGTTCTACATTACAAGAAAATTTGATGCATACCTCTCTATCTATACCGCAGAGGACTGGGAAGCATACGTAGAAAAGATTTCAAAGCTCCCCGAGGCTGATGCGGACGAGTTCCAGGATTTCATTCTTGGCGCGGCTCAAAAGTGCGTTCCCGATGCGAGTGGAAGAATAATTCTTGACGACAGACTCTTAAAGCACGCGAAGATAACGAAGAACATTTCCTTCGTTGGTGCGGGCCGTCAGATAAGAGTTTGGGCAGAAGAGGTCTGGAACGAGCGCGAGCAGAACAGAAACTACGACAAGATGCGCGAGATTATGCGCCAATACGGTCTATAAAAAGTTGAAAGGACAGTAAAATGTCGGATATCCCCTTCTCACACACTTCGGTGCTTTTGTTTGAATGTATTGAGGCTCTCAATATAAGAGACGGATATACCTACATAGATTGCACGACGGGCGGCGGCGGACATTCGCTTGAAATTGCAAAGCGCCTTACAGGTAATTCAAGGCTTATTTGCTTTGACCGCGACGCAACGGCAATAGAAGCAGCGAAGAAAAGACTTATCGGTTATCTTGAAAGAATAACGTTTATAAACGACAACTTCTCTTCTCTTGAAGAGGTTTTGCGTGAATATAAAATAGACAACCTCGGCGGTGTTTTAGCTGACCTCGGTTGCAGCTCATATCAATTTGACACTCCTGAGAGAGGATTCAGCTATATGCATAATGCAGAGCTTGATATGAGAATGGACAGAGGCTCTGAGATAAATGCCTACAAGGTAGTCAACGAATATTCCGAAGCAGAGCTTAAAAGAATCATCTACGATTACGGTGAGGAAAGATTTGCTCCCAAAATCGCCTCGGAAATAGTAAAAAGACGTGAAATAAAGCCCATAGAAACCACCTACGAGCTTGCTGATGCAATTAAGGCTGCAATTCCAAAGGCAGCAAGAATAGACGGACCTCACCCTGCTAAAAGAACCTTTCAGGCTATCAGAATTGAGGTAAACGGCGAGCTTGATGTTATTGAGCCGACAATTCGTACGGCGGCAAGAAATTTAGTCTCCGGTGGAAGAATTGCGATAATCTCGTTCCATTCACTTGAAGACAGAATTGTAAAACAGACATATCGTTCCCTTTCGAGCGGCTGCACCTGCCCACGAGACTTCCCCGTCTGTGTATGCGGTAACAAGCCCACGGTAAAGGATTTAACTAAAAAGCCGATACTTCCGAGCAACGAGGAGCTTTCGGCAAATCCGCGCTCACGTAGCGCAAAGCTACGAGTGGCAGAAAAAATTTAAGGAGAGAAAAAATGAACACAGCTAACGTTTACGAAGATTTATATACAAATATGAAAAACAGATTCACCGTTGTTGAGGGTGGCACGGAATGCACTCTCGGTGAAGCTATGCTTATGAGAGCAGGTAAGAAAAAAGAGACCTCCACACTTCCCGTTAAGAGAAGCTATGCCGACGATACGGTCGTTTCGGCGCTCTTTAAGTACGTAAACGAGAAGCTTACACTCAAAACCCCTCCTGCAAAGGATAAGACTATGAAGCGGTTCCCTCTTCATACCTCTATTTCCGCAGTTCTTTCTGCGGTAATTGCTTGCACTCTCGTAATTTCATTCGGTACTCTCGTTTTGCGCGGCGGTGCTAACTCTCCCACAATCGACGCTGACGAAACCTATTATACCGAAATCGAAGAAGACTTGGCTTCGGAAAAATAATTTAATTTGTCCTCATAAAATTCCTTTTTCAAAAATAAGATATAGCGATAGCTCATCTCGGGCTCTCGCTATATTTTTTTATTTTCGGGGAATTTTATGAAAAGGTCACAATTTAAGGGTAGAAACACGGTTTACACAACTAAAAAGCGCATTTTTGCCGTTGCGGTCGGATTTATACTTTTCACCTCGTTTCTTCTTATCAACCTTTTCAGGCTTCAAGTGCTCTCGCACGGATATTACCGGGATAAAGTTTACGAACAGATAACGACTACCTCTCCGCTTCGTGCCTCTCGCGGAAATATATACGATGCAAATATGAATCTTCTTGCGACAACGAGCACGGAATGGCGTATTTTTATATCTCCAAAGGAGATAAAACGGGCAAATGCTAAAAGCGGAATAGATTACACACGGATAATTGCGCGTGGACTTTCTGAAATTCTCGGAATTAGCGCCGAGGGTATCGAAGAAAAGATAGAAAAAAGTACGGTTCTTGACGTAACTCTTAAAAAATCGGCAAACGAAGAGGAATATCGGAAAACGCTTGATTTTATCACAAAAAATTCGCTTGAAAGCTTGGTTTTCACAGAAGCGCAAAGTTCAAGGTACTATCCTGAGGGGACTTTGCTTGCTCACGTGCTCGGTTTTACCGGTAGCGACAACCAGGGGCTTTACGGTCTTGAATATCAGTACGACCAGACCTTAAAGGGTAATGACGGATATTATTTATACGCAAAGGATGCAAACGGAAACGAGCTTGACACCGAATATTCAACCTATATACCTGCCGAAGACGGAAACAGCCTCGTCTTAACGGTAGACACATACGTTCAGGCGGCGCTTGAAGGAGAGCTTGAAAAGATTTTACGAAATCATGACGTACAAAACAGAGTTACGGGCATAGTTATGGATACAGAAACCGGAGCAATACTTGCTATGGCAACCTCCTCCCCCTTTGACCCTAACTCCCCATACGAGCTTGACGAGATTTCACAAAAGAAGCTTTCTGAATCGGGTTTTACCGTCGGAAGCGATGAATACAATGCCTACAAGCGAGAGCTTATGGCAATTATGTGGTCAAACAAGGCGGTAAGCGAAACCTATGAACCCGGCTCAACCTTTAAGATTGTCACGGTTTCTGCGGCTCTTGACACAGGGGTTTGCGATGAAGATGACTGCTTTTCCTGTCACGGATACTACGAGGTCGGCGGCTGGCGCATAAAATGCCACAAAACTACGGGACACGGATCGGGATTTTCCCTCGCCTACGGACTTCAAATGTCATGCAACCCTACGATGATGCAGATAGCCGAAAAAATAGGTGTCAGCTCCTTTTACGACTATATAGAGCGCTTCGGATATTTTGAAAAAAGCGGAATTGACCTGCCAAGCGAGGCAAAGACGATTTTCCACAAAGAAGAAAACATAGGACCTACCGAGCTTGCGACAATTTCTTTCGGACAGAGATTTAAGGTTTCGATAATTAATCATCTGACCGCTATTGCCGCTGTCGCAAACGGTGGTAAGCTTGTCACACCCTACGTTGTCGAAAAGGTAGTTGATAAGGACGGAAACATAGTTTCTGAGCATAAAACCGAGGTGAAAAATCAGGTGATTTCGGAAAGTGTTGCAAAAACAGTTGCAGATATTCTCGAAAAGGGTGTCAGCGGTGACGGAGGAGCAAAAAATGCGTACGTTGACGGCTATAAGGTTGCGGCGAAGACGGGTACGTCGCAGAAATTCGATATTCTTGACGAAAACGGAAACTCATATCTGCGAATAGGCTCGACGGTTGCCTTCTCGCCCTCTGACGATAGCGGTATTGCGGTAATTATCGTCGTTGACGAGCCCACAACGTCGGTAAAATACGGAAGCGTAGTTGCCGCACCCTACGTATCAAGTCTGCTTGAAAACATACTCCCCTATCTTGAATACGAGTCAACCGAGGAAAAAATCAATATTCCCGTAGACGACTACGTTGGTATGAGCCTTACTGATGCGGAAAGTGCTCTCAAAGAGGCAAAAATCGCTTACGAGATAGTCGGTGACGGTGATTATATAATAGCGCAGACACCGGGTAAAAACGATATTATAACCTCAACGCGCTCGAAAATCATTCTCTACACAAAACGCGAGGAGGAAAACGTTAAGGTTCCGAAGCTTGTTGGTATGAAAATCGAGGATGCAGTGGAGCTTTGCATAAATTCGGGACTTAATATTCATATACGGGGCAGCGCTGTCGGAGGAATTGTCGAAAGTCAATCTCTTCCGCTCGGAGCATTGGTAAAACGGGGCGAGGTAATAACTCTTACGGCTATTTTGCTCGATTTTCCCGATTAAATCAGGTAGGTTAATATGAAAATTTCAAATCTAATATACAAAGATGAATACGTATCGCAAACGGAAATCGAAGATATTGAGGTGTTTTCTGTTGCGACAAAGGTTTCGGATATAACGCACGACTCCCTGTTCGTTCTTCAAAAAAGTCTACGTTGTGATACAGAGGTTATAGTAGCAAGAGCAATAGAAATGCGGCCTCGGGCAATTATTTGCGAGCCTGACGTATCAGTTCCTGCGAAAAACATTCCGATAATTCGTGTTGAGAGCACAAGGCGGATACTTCCCTATATATTTTCGAGGCTATACGATATCAATTACGAAAGGCTTCGTTTCATTGCGGTTACGGGCACTAACGGAAAAACAACGACCGCAACGGTAATTTACAAGGCTCTTCTCTCTTGCTCGCGCAAAGCGGGCTTTATTGGCACGGGTAAAATTCTCGTAGGCGAGACGGAGCTTACCGGAAAGAATTATTCAATGACTACGCCGGACGTCGAGCTTTTATATAAATCCATAAAAGAGATGGAGAATTCCGGCTGTGAATTTATAGTTATGGAGGTATCAAGTCACGCACTGTGGTTTGATAAGGTTTTGCCGATAAAGTTTGAGGTATCGCTTTTTACAAACCTATCAGCTGAACACCTTGATTTTCACAAGAATTTAGATGAGTACTACGCAACGAAAATGAAGCTGTTTTCACAAAGCGAATTCGGTATTTTCAACCTTGACGACGAATATTCAAAAAAGGGCTACGAAGAAGCGAAATGCGAAAAAATCGGTGTTGGAAAATCGGAAAATTCCGATATTAAAATCAAAGAAATTTCGTCGGCATCTCTTTTTTCCTCGGAGTATATTTATGAAAAAAACGGTGAAAATTTCAGGATAAAAGCCTCACTCGGCGGGATTTACAACGTCTATAATACACTTATGGCGGTAGCCGCTTTGGATAAAATCGGCATTGATTTTGAGATGATAAAAGATGCAATAAAAGCGGTGGACGGTATTGACGGAAGACTTGAAGTAATAGCGGGAAAGGTCACTGTAATAATAGATTACGCACACACTCCTGCGGCTTTTGAAAACCTATTAAAACTTGTAAAAGAGAATAAAAAAGTTGGGCAGAAAGTGTATTCTGTCTTTGGTTGCGGTGGTGAGCGAGACAAGAAAAAAAGGCCAAAGATGGCAGAAACGGCTGAAAAATATTCCGACTTTACAATAGTTACAGAGGACAATTCAAGGGGTGAGGCGACTTCTGAAATCATAGCGGATATACTCACGGGATTTTCACAAACAGACAAGCGTGCCGTTATTACTTCAAGACGTGCGGCTATTGAACGGGCGATACTGAATGCAGAGGACGGCGACCTCGTTTTACTAATCGGTAAGGGACACGAAAGATACAATATCACAAAGACGGGATACACCGATTTTGACGAGCGACAAATAGTTAACGAGGCACTTAAAAAAAGAGAGGCTATGCGAAAAAGATGCGAATAAAAACCGACATTAAACTAACAATAAAGGATATAGTTAAAGTAACGGGCGCTATAACAACCCTTAACGGTGATACAGAAATTTCGGTATACGCAACCTCATCAAAGGAAGTATTTTCCGGTGAGCTTTTCATTGCGCTTGACGGTGAGAGGACCTCGGGAGCATTATATATTGACGAGGCCTCGTGTCGCGGCGCGATTACTCTTTCAAACGACTTGCGAGCAGATATATGCGTAAAAGACACAACTCTTGCCCTGCTATCGATTGCGGCACTTTACAAAAGCAAGCTAAAAGAATTAAAGCATACTGTTGCCGTAACCGGAAGCGTTGGAAAAACTACGACAAAGAATATGCTATCTGAATTTTTAGCTAATTTATTCAAAGTACACGCAACAGAGGGCAATTTTAATAATTACCTCGGTGTTTTCTTTACCGTGCTCACAGCACCGCGCGACACAGAGGTTTTAATCGTTGAGATGGGAATGAACCACTCAGGTGAAATATCACCGATTTCACGGGCGATAGAGCCGGATACAGCGATTATCACTAATATTGGAAGCGCTCACATAGGAAACCTCGGTTCAAGAGAAAATATCGCACGTGCGAAGCTTGAAATATGCGACGGACTTTGTGGAAAGCTCATAATTCCGGAGGGGGAGCCCCTCCTTTCGAATATCGAAAGCAGAGTTACGGTATCGCCAAACGGACACCCCGCAGATTACAGCATTAAAATCAATAAAGAAACTGCCGACGGCACTAACTTTGATATTATATCAAGCAGCTTTACGGCAAAAGATCTATTTATATCCGAGGTTGGTGAGAGTATTACGTCGGCTCTTATATTCACTGTTGCAACACTTGATATTTTAGGCATTAGTGCGGAAAAAATCATAGCCGGAATAAGTGAATACAGCGGTGGCTTCTCACGCGGAAAATATATTCAAATCGGCAGGTATTTAGTTTACGATGACACGTATAGCTCCTCGTACGAGGCGGTAATTAACGATATGAAAATTTTATCCCTTTCCGAAATGAAAAAAAGCTGTGTTCTCGGGGATATGCTTGAACTTGGCGATATGAGCTCAAAGCTTCACAGAAAAATCGGAGAGGCGGCGGCAAAATACGGATTTGACAAGCTTTTTGCCTTTGGCACGTATGCGGACGAAATAGCGACCGGCGCTCTTTTGGGTGGACTTTCCGAAGAAAATATTTTTATAAACCGAGATTTAGAAAAGCCGTATTTAACCGCCGCGCAGATTATGGATTTTTGCGACGAGGGTGAAGTGATACTCGTAAAGGCTTCGAACAAGGTACACGCAGAAAGAATATACGATTTTTTGAATTAAAAGGAGTTATCACGTGTTAGACAAATATTTTCCCCTATACATTGTTGCTTTTTTCACCACTTTGCTTTTGACCGCTATTCTTGAAAAAAAGATAATTCCCTATCTCAGAAAAAAGGCGGAGCAGCCAATATACGAGGATGGCCCAAGCTGGCACAAAAAGAAAGCCGGAACGCCTACAATGGGGGGAATAGGCTTTTTATTTGCTTCGATGCTTGCCCTGCTTTTAGGAGTGGTATTCTTGTTTATATTCGTGTCAAAAAAAGCGGCACTTTCCCTCATTATAAGCATGATTTTTGCACTATCTAACGCACTAATCGGATTTATCGACGATAAAACGAAGCTCCACAAAAAGAAAAATCAAGGTCTTACTCCAAAGCAAAAGCTAATTCTTCAAGTTCTTGCGGCGGCGCTGTTTCTCCTTTTGCGTAGTTTTTTACTATCCGAGACGACGGTAATGTCATTTTCCTTCGGTGAGGTTGATTTCGGCATTTTTTATTACGTAATTTCGATATTTTTGCTCGTCGGAATTATTAATTCGGCTAACCTTACCGACGGTATCGACGGACTGGCTTCATCGGTCGCCTTTTCGATAGGAATTTCACTGTTTTATATTTCCGCTTCTCTGAATATTGAGGCGAGTGTTCTCTCCTCTGTTATCGTAGGCGCTTCGGTGGGATTTTTGTTTTTCAATATTCACCCTGCGAAAATCTTTATGGGCGACACCGGCTCGCTATTTTTCGGGGCAATGGTTTCAAGCGTGGCTTTCACTCTTGGAAATCCCCTGCTCTTGCTTTTCGTCTCGGGCGTTTACGTTATTGAGGGAGCTTCGGTCGTTTTGCAGGTCGGCTTTTACAAGCTTACGCATAAAAGGATTTTCAGAATGGCACCGCTCCACCACCACCTTGAAAAATACGGCTTCTCGGAAAACAGAATTTGCATTATCGCAATGATAGCAACCTTTATTTTCTCGATACCTGCGTATATATTTTATTTGCCATGATTAGAAAGCTTTTCAGTATAGACAAGGACGGGCTTTATAAGCCGATAAAATTTAAGGGCGTGCGTGCGGCAGACCTATTTCTTTTAATTTCGGTTATTTTGCTCGCTATTTTCGGTACTGCAATGGTTTTCAGTGCCGGTGAGCCCTATGCCGAGGCAAGATACGGTGACGGTGCATATTTCAAAAAACGGCAGCTAATATGGATTTTGCTCGGCACTATCACAATGTTTATCGCCTCGCATATCAAGCCCTCGTTTTACAAGGCGGCAACTCCGCTTATTTACTTTATTACCCTATTTCTTTTGGTTTTGGTGCTTGTTGTCGGATTTGTCGGAAACGGTGCAAAGCGATGGATTTCAATTGGTCCGCTAACTATTCAACCCTCTGAAATTGCAAAGATTTCACTCGTTTTAATTCTTGCAAAATATTTTTCCGATTACGAAGCCAAGGCACTTTCCAAGAAAAACAAAAAAGAGATTTTCACTTACGGCACTATCATTCCTATAACCTTGATGCTGATACCGATACTGCTTGTTATGCTTCAAAAGCATCTTTCGTGTATTATAATTCTCGGCACTATCGGACTTCTTATGATAGTCGGAAGCGGCGCAAGCCTTAAATACATATCCTCTTTTTGTCTCGTCGGCGCTTCGGGCGTTTTTGCTCTTGCCATATTTACAGACTACACCAAGGAAAGAATTATGGTATGGCGCAACCCCGAGGCATATAAGCTTACGGGCGGTTGGCAGACTTTGCAAGGTCTTATGGCTATCGGCTCTGGCGGAATTTTCGGTGTTGGGTACGGTGAGAGCGTTATGAAGCACTCTTACGTTTCTGAGCCTGCAAACGATATGATTTTTGCAATTTTATGCGAGGAGCTTGGACTTTTGGGCGGTTTTGTTGCCCTCTTTCTTTTCGGTATGCTTATTTTTCAGGGCTACAAAATCGCAACTTGCGCAGAGGATGTCTTTTCCCGTCTTGTAGCATACGGAATTTCCACAAAAATGGCGGTACAGGTTTTACTGAACGTTGCGGTAGTTACGAATACCATACCGAATACGGGAATTTCTCTGCCGTTTTTCAGCTACGGTGGCTCGTCACTTATTATGATTTTCTTTGAAATGGGTATACTTTTATCAATATCGAGATATGCGAAAATTACTAAATAGTGAGGTAGATATGCGTATTATATTTTGCGGAGGCGGAACGGCGGGACACGTCACACCTGCGCTCGCCATTGCCGAGGGGATAGTAAAAAAGGATAAGGATGCTGAAATACTCTTCATCGGACGAGACGGCGGTGCGGAAAACGATGCCGTCAGAAGAGCCGGATTTAAGCTTGAAACGATAGAGATATACGGATTTGAAAGACGGATTTCAATTAAAAACTTAAAACGCTTAAAAACCGTAATAGAAGCTACCGCCAAGGCAAAGGAAATCATAAAAGCCTTTAAGCCAAACGTCGTTGTTGGTACGGGCGGTTACGTTACGTTTCCCGTTTTGCGTGCGGCGCGTGCGCTGAAAATCCCTACTGCAATACACGAATCAAACGCCGCATGCGGACTTACCACGCGACTTCTTGCCGGAAAATGCGACAGAGTGTTTTTGAATTTTGACGGAGCGCTCGGAAAAAGAAGCAAAAGAAAAAACGTAAGAGTTGTAGGAAATCCCGTGAGGGATAGCTTTTTGGTAAGGGATAGAGGTCCTGCAAGACGGAGGCTTGGGATTTCTGAAAAAGATTTTTTAATCCTTTCCTTTGGCGGTAGCGGCGGTGCTATGAAAATGAACGAGGTCATTCTATCCTTTATGAATGAGTACGCAAAGGGTAAGAAAAACATCATTCATATACACGCAACCGGAAAAAAATATTACGAGGCAACAAAGGATTTTCGAAAAGAGCTAAAAAAAGAAAAAAGCCGCTCCGAAATACGTCCGTATATTGATAATATGTCCGAGCTTATGGCGGCGGCAGACCTCACTATTTCAAGGTGCGGAGCGATGACTATATCTGAAATTTCTGCCGCAGGCTGCGCCGCAATTTTAATCCCATCACCAAACGTAACGAGAAATCATCAATACAAAAATGCAAAGCACTTGTCAGACAACGGTGCCGCAGTTTTGTTAAGCGAGGATAACCTTACTGTAAAGAGTCTGACTGATACAGTCGACACTCTGATAAAAGACGGTGAAAAAAGGCTGGAAATGAGTGAAAAAATCAAGCAGTTTTACATTGCAGACTCAAAGGAAAAAATCATTTCCGAAATTTCAAAAATCGCCAAATAAATATATATTCTGCCCTGTTTTTTCTGTCGAAAAAACAAAGTATTTGTTAATAAATATATTATAAGAAAAAAATACTTGCAAAGATATAAAATTCCATATATAATAAATATATAAGCATTTTATTTTAAATATTTATCTCTCGCAATGGCTACGGAGGATTTTTTATATGGAATTTGATTTTGAACAGGTATATGATAGCGGTGTTTCCATTAAGGTTATCGGTGTCGGTGGCGGCGGTAACAATGCGGTAAACCGTATGATTTCTACTAATATTCGCGGTGTTGAATTTATCGCTATGAACACCGATAGACAAGCTCTTAACAACTCCTGCGCGGCAAAGAAGCTCGTGCTTGGAGACAAGATTACAAAGGGCCTTGGCGCAGGCTCAAATCCCGAGGTTGGTAAAAGAAGCGCCGAGGAGTCGATAGACGAGGTTAAGTCTATTCTCGAAGGCGCAGACATGGTATTTATCACCGCAGGTATGGGCGGCGGTACCGGTACAGGCGCGGCTCCCGTAATCGCAAAGGCGGCTCACGAGATGGGTATTCTCACCGTGGGTATCGTAACTAAGCCCTTCTCTTTCGAAGGAATTAAAAGATATAAGCAGGCAGAAGCAGGTATTGCTGAGCTTTCCAAGTACGTAGACTCGCTCATCGTTATTCCTAACGAGCGTCTTAATCAGGTTCAGGATACTCACATTACACTTGCTAACGCATTTGAAATCGCCGATGACGTTCTTCGTCGCGGTGTTCAGTCGGTTTCCGAGCTTATCAGTATGCCCGGTCTTATCAACCTTGACTTTGCTGACGTTACAACGGTAATGAAGAACGCAGGCTACGCTCACATGGGTGTCGGTGCGGCTAAGGGCTCTGACAAGGCGCAGATAGCTTCTATGGCGGCTATCTCTTCCCCGCTTCTTGAAACAAGCATTGCGGGAGCTATGGGTGTTCTCGTTTGCATCACCGCATCTCAGGACATTCAGCTTGACGAGATAAACCTTGCATCTCAGCTTATATATGAAGAGGCTCATCCCGATGCAACTATCATCTGGGGCGCAACCCTTGATCCCTCACTTGAAGACGAGATGAAGGTTACTATTATCGCTACCGGATTTTCCGAGCCTATCAAAGCTACAAACCCTATTGGCATTGGCACTCCCGTGCTAGCTCCGAAGCCTGTTACTCCAAGTGTTGATTTCACGGTTGATAAAACATCTGCAAATACCTTTGCCGAAACAGCGGCAGCTCCTGTTGAAGAGGAGATTATCGCTGAGGCTATTGAGGAAGCTCCTGTGCAGGAGACTATCGCAGCTGAGCCTCGCTTTGAGAAGCCCGAGACTATCGTAAACACCATTCCGTCAAGAACTCCCGTTGCGGAAAGCTACTCGGATTACGATAACCTCTTCGCAAGCATTAAGCGCAGAACAAAGAACTAAAATTTAGCTATAAAAAAGAGAGCCGAGATCCACGTGGATTTTTACGGCTCTCTTTTAATTTTTCAAAAAATACACAATTCCGTTTTTGTAGATTTTCAGCAATTATACAATTCCGTTATTGTGTTTTCACCTCTAAAATGGAGTTTTTGCGGTAAAAAGCTTTCGAAAATGCCCGAAATATCGGAAAAGTGTAGATTTTTCTCACTGTTTATATATAAACCAATGTTGAAAAGTTTTGATTATCAACAATTCGGAATGTTGGAAATTTTTCTTTTTCAACAGTTTTTAACTGCGATTTTTGTCATATCGTTTTTTTATATTTTTGTTTTTTCAAAAAAAAGAAAGCCCTTGAACTTAAAAATTCAAAGGCTTTTTTCGTCGCTTTCGACCTATATTATACCAAGTAAATTACAACTCCAAGCACGACACCGGCAAGCATAATAAGCGCGAGCGCTCCTGCCAAAATTCTCGTAGCAAGTGAGGTTGTCTTCTTCTCTTCCCTTTTCATATCTTATCCCCTATCTGTTTTTTTAGACTGTTTTTTGCTCTCGTAAAATTTTGCAAGCTGAGAGGTTACGTTCTTGTTCTTATGCCCCCTCGCAGGCAAAAACGTGTTAATTCTCGAAAGTCCTCTTGAAACACTGTCAATAGGTATCGGCGCTTTCGTAACCGAAATTCCAAGTACCTTGCTTATCATTGTGTCAAGGCCGTAAAGCTCTGCGCCACCGCCTGAAAGAATTATTCCGTTTTCGAAAACGGCTTCTACAAGCTCAATGGGTATCTTCTTTACCGCACCGACGATAGCTTCAAGAAGTCTTTTAAGCGGTTGCTCAAAAACTCCGACTATGTCCTCGGTACACATTGACATTTTAACCTTGTTGCCGGTCAAGGAAAGCGTACCCTCGATATCTATGCTCTCCGACGGTCTTCCCTGCCATACTGCGCCAAGACGCTCCTTAATTGTTCTCGCAATGAGAAGTGACACCGTCATATCGCCCTGGTCATATATGTACTGCTTAACCGCCTTGTCAAAGTCCTCGCCGCCTATCTCCTCACGCGCCGAATAAAGAATCTCGCCATTATAAAGAACGGAAAGCTCGGTTGCCGATGCTCCGATATTTACCGAGATAGCACTTATATTGGGAGAGTATCCTGCACCGACGAGCGCCGCTATGCTCGGATTGACCGAACAGCACTCACTGACACCTGCCTCTTCAAGCATCTTGAAGATTTCAGCCTCCTGCTTCGGTATGAAGTCGGACGGAAGCGCAATTATGCATCTTATCTTATCCTCGCCGGATACGGCGGATACTGCGTGCTTGATTATCTCTCTCGTAATATCCGAGGAATAAAGAAGTCCGTTTTTGAAAGGACGGAGCAACATTCCGTCAGTGTCGCCATCTGTCATAACGGCACTGTTGCCTACGGAAACCACTCTACGAGTGTTTTTGTCAAGAAGCACGACTGATGGCTCGCGGTAAACCTCTGCCGCAACGTTACAAATGGTGATATTAGCATATCCAAGGTCAAGTCCGATTTTTGTAATCATACGCGCTCCTTTCCGTAGTTTTTTCATAGTTATTCTATTATACTATAATGAGTTAAAAATTTCAAGTATTTTTATTATAATTTGTTGGTATACGATTAAGAGAGTCTTATAATTCTCTCTTTGAGTGTAGTGTAACGCAAGATCTCACGGTTGTTTTCTACCATTTTTTGAGGTATTTCAGGCTTTCCAACGAGGATTACCATTCGTCTTGCTCTCGTTACAGCGGTATAGAGAAGATTTCTCGTCATCAGCATCGGCGCTGTATAGTACATTGGCACTATAACAACGGGATACTCGCTTCCCTGGCTCTTGTGTACGGTTATAGCATAGGCAAGCTCAAGGTCTTCAAGCAAATCAAACGGATAGTTAACAACCCTATCGTCAAATACAATCTGCATCTCGGATTTTTCGAGGTATATTCTATCTATGATGCCTATATCACCGTTGAAAATTCCGCTTCCGTGAAGACTGCCGCGCTCCCACTCCAAGTCGTAGTTATTGACGGTCTGCATAACTCTGTCGCCCTCGCGGAATACGACACCGTGAGCCGTTTTTTCGCGCTTGAATTTTGCGGGCGGATTTATGGTCGCTTGAAGCACTCCGTTAAGTGATTCAACACCTGCCGCGCCCTTTTTCGAGGGTGTTATGACCTGCAAGCTCTCGCGAATAGAGTCACCGTAGGTTTTTGGCAATCTGTTAGTTATAAGGTCTGCAACGGTTTTTGGAATATCCCATTCATTCTCGCGTCTTACGAAGAAAAAGTCATTGTCGGTGACGTTGAGCACGGGTGGCTCGCCGTTATTTATCTTATGCGCGTTGGTTATGATAAGGCTCGCCTTTGACTGTCTGAATATTTCTTTCAGCCTTATAGTTTTTATTCTGTCTGAGGAAATCAGGTCTGCAAAAATGTTGCCTGCTCCGACACTCGGAAGCTGGTCGGCATCACCTATAAGAATCAGTCTTGAACCGCTCCGCATTGCTCGAAGAAGCGCCTCGGTCAAGGCAAGGTCCATCATCGAAGCCTCGTCTATAATAACGACACTCTCGTCAATGGGATTTCTCTCGTTTCGCATAAATTTCGTTAAAAGGTCTGTCGTTCTTTCCATTTCGAGCATACGGTGAATGGTTTTAGCCTCATTTGAGGTTGCCTCGCTCATTCTCTTTGCCGCTCTGCCTGTCGGCGCGGCAAGAACGCATTTCATTCCAATACTTGCAAAAATCTCGATAAGCGCCTTGACAACGGTGGTTTTGCCCGTTCCGGGACCGCCCGTCAAAATCATAACTCCACTTGATATAGCCTCAAAAATAGCTTCCCGTTGAAGCGCCGCATACTCAATTCCAAGTCTTAATTCAAGATTATCAAGAAGACGTCTTACGTCCTCACCGGAAAAACGGCTAACACTCTCGTTAAGGTCTACAAGCCTTTTGGCGATATAGCGCTCTGCCTCACAAACCTCGCGCGTCATAACAAAAACCTTATCCGAAATATTCATTGACGAAAGCTCGGATTTTGAGATAAAATCTGAAAGCAGCTTATAAACGCAGCTGTCCTCGACCTCGCAGAGCTGTGCGACCTCAGAAACGAGCATTTCGATAGGAAGCGCCGTATGACCGAGAGTTATTCCGTTGTAGGAAAGAATATGCTTAATTGCGCTTAAAATTCTCGTTGGCGCAGTTTTTTCTACGTTGAGAGTTTTTGCAAACGCATCAACCTTTTCAAACGAAATTCCGAGCGCGCCTTCGCAAAGAATATATGGATTATCTCTGACAAGCCCCTCAGATGCTGATCCGTATTTTTTATATACCCTTGTCACCTCGTTAACCGCAAGATGATTTCCCATAAAGACAAGGATATCCCTCATTGCGCTCTGCTCCTTAAAGGATTCGGATATTGCGGCTGCTTTTTTTCTCGTTATTCCGCTGATATCGGCTAACCACTCGGGGTGATTTTCGATTACGTCAAAGGAGTCTTTGCCAAACCTGTTTACTATTTTAAGGGCGGTTATAGGACCGACGCCCTTGACAGTGCCCGAGGAGAGATATTGGAGTATTCCCTCGCTTTCTTCAGGGAGCTTTTTTTCAAATTCTACAAAAGAAAACTGCTTGCCGAATTCCTTATGATACGACCAAGTTCCAACAAGGCTGACAATTTCTCCCTCATACGAGGTGGGTATCATTCCAACGGCGGTTATAAGCTCGTTATCGGGCGTGACTATCTCCAAAACGGTATAATCGTTGTTTTCGTTGTGATAAACTACGTTTTCAATAGTTCCGCTTATCGTTTCGTTATTCAAATTGTCACCCCCTTAAAATTAGCATATATATTATATCAAATATTTTGAATTTGTGCAAGATACTAAAAGAAAAAACTCCTGCGATTTTTCACCGCAGGAGTAAAATGGATTTATTTACAGAGTGCTTTAAGCTCGTCCGCAATATCGCAGATTTCCCATTTAACACCAAGGTCCTCACGTCCCATATGTCCGTATGCTGCAAGGTCCTTATAGATAGGCTTTCTGAGATCGAATTTATTAATAATAGCGGCAGGACGAAGGTCAACAAGCTTGTTAACCGCCTCGCAAATCTTTGCTTCGTCAACAGTTGCCGTACCGAATGTATCAATCATAACCGAAACGGGCTTAGCAATACCGATAGCGTATGCTATTTGAAGCTCACACTTTCTTGCAAGACCGGCCTTTACGATATTTTTCGCAACGTATCTTGCCGCGTAGGAAGCGCTTCTGTCAACCTTAGTTGGATCCTTACCGGAGAAAGCTCCGCCACCGTGCCTTGAATATCCACCGTATGTATCAACGATAATCTTTCTACCCGTAAGTCCTGTATCACCCTGAGGGCCACCGATAACAAATCTACCGGTGGGGTTTACGTAAATATTCATTTTTCCGTCGATAAGCTCGCTTGGGATTATGGGGAGAATTACGTTTTCGATAATATCCTTGCGAATGGTTTTCGCATCAACCTCGGGACTGTGCTGAGAAGATATAACAACGGTATCAACTCTCTTCGGCTCACCGTCGATATATTCAACCGTCACCTGAGTTTTTCCGTCGGGACGGAGATATGAGAGCTTGCCGGATTTTCTTACCTCAGTAAGTCTTTTTGCAAGCTTGTGAGCAAGAGAAATAGGGAGCGGCATAAGCTCGGGAGTTTCGTCGCACGCATAGCCAAACATAATTCCCTGGTCACCGGCACCCGTATCAAGCTCGTCTGCCATCTCGCCCTCTTTTGCTTCAAGGCACTTATCAACGCCAAGAGCAATATCGGCGCTCTGCTCGTGAATTGAGCTCAAAACCGCGCAGGTCGTAGCATCAAAGCCATACTTTGCTCTGTCGTAGCCGATTTCGGCAACGGTTTCTCTGACTATTTTCTGAACGTCTACCTTTGCAGTAGTTGTAATTTCACCCATAACGGTGATAATTCCCGTTGTAGCAAATGTTTCGCAGGCTACTCTGCCCTTGGGATCCTGGCGAAGTATTTCGTCAAGCACAGAGTCTGAAATTTTGTCACAGATTTTGTCAGGATGACCTTCTGTAACAGATTCGGACGTAAACAATACTTTTTTCATTCTTTTTCACCTTTCTTTTCAACAAAAAAACCCGAAAATCATCAAGCGATTCCCGAGCATCAGAAGTTAACTCATCTCCAAGGAATTAGCACCTTATATAAATACAGGTTGCCGGGCTTCATAGGGCCAGTCCCTCCGCCACTCTTGATAAGTAATATTTAGTTTGCTTACATAGTATAACACAGTTTTTCGAAAATTTCAAGTGGCTACGACAATTTTTTTAAGAAAAAATACGGGTAGACTGTATCTTGCCTACCCGTAAATGATATTAAAGAACTATATGCTTAGGAAGTCCGTTTTCGTATTCAACGTTAATCTCGCCTTGAATGAGCGGAAGAAGATATGCAACAGCCGCCTCGGTAATTCCGTTGCCGGCTTCATTGATATATTCAGCAGGAACACCGCGAACCTCGTTTGCGATTTTTGAAATATCTGCACAACCGATTTCGGACTTGTAGGGGTTCTCGTGTACACGGTCGATAGTCATCATCACACCTGTTTTGCCCGAAATAGCAGCCTTTACCGCACCTGCGCCAACTGCAAGAGACTCGTCGATATCGGTCTTCGAGAGAATGTGAGCCGCACATCTTTGCGTAAGGCTAAGCTCCATTGAACGAACCTTACAGCCAAGTCTTTCCTTGACAAGCTCTTCAAGCACCTTGCCTGCTCCTGAAAGGCTCTTATGACCGAAAGCATCGGTAGCGCCCTTGCCCTCGCCAACGTACTTACCGTCGGCAAGTCTGATACCCTCGGAAACTGCAACGAGCACTGCGGGATGAGACTCAAAGGTCTTTTCGATAGAGGCGATAAACTCATCGGGATCAAATGCTCTCTCGGGTAAATATATAAGGTCTGGACCCTTCTCACCGGAAGCAAAAGGAAGCGCCGCTGAGGTTGTAAGCCAGCCTGCATCACGTCCCATAATCTCGACGATAGTAACCGCTTTCATCTTATAAACAGAAACGTCGCGAAGCACTTCTTTTATCGTAGTCGCCACAAATTTTGCGGCAGAACCAAATCCTGGGGTGTGGTCGGTAGCAACGAGGTCGTTGTCAATCGTCTTCGGAACACCGACGACGTACATTTCGTAATCGTGGTTTGCGGCATAGCGAGAAAGCTTTGCAACCGTGTCCATTGAGTCGTTTCCACCGATATAGAAGAAGTATCTTATATCGTGCTTTTTGAAGATTTCAAGAAGCTTTGCATAGGTTTCTGCATCAGTCTCGTAATCTTTAAGCTTACGGCGGCAAGAGCCGAGTGCTGCCGCAGGAGTTTGCACAAGAGTGTCGATTTTAGACTCGTCTGCAAATGCCTCGGTAAGATTTATAAGGTCTTCTTTAAGAAAGCCCTCAATTCCGTTTCTCATACCGTAAAGGGTCTTTATAGTTCCCTCCTTAGAGGCGGAAATTGCGCCCTTAATTACACCTGCAAGCGTAGCATTTATAGCCGCGGTAGGTCCACCTGACTGACCGACAACGGCATTTCCGATTAAATTGGCCATTTTAATTCTCCTGAATTTTAGTTATCGATTATAGTATACCACAAGAATTTTATTTTTTCAATGCTTACTGCGAATTTTCGTCAAGTTTTCCTAAATTAAGGCAGGAAAGTGAATTTTTGAGATATTCCCCCTTTGAAAATCCATAGTCAAGAAAATATGCGTGCTCGCATAAATCAAGAAGGAGGATAGGCTTGCAACGCAAAATTACGTCCTCGCATTCGATAACCTTAAAATTCACCTCGCCGCGTTGAATGAAAATAGCGAGAAATGCTCCCTGCCCCTCAATGCCCGATTTATAAAGCTCATAGAGAAAGCTCGATTCACTACCGTATTTTCTCCTGACCGCCTCGGAGGACTGATACCTCTTTCCAAACGAAGAAAAGAAGATTTCGTGGCATACAATTTCCGAGCGAAGCTTTATTATATCCCCCTTATTCAAAAACCGTCTCTTTCGCATTTCGCAAAGCGGCATTCCGATAATCTCGGGCGCGCTTTTTTCGAGTGCGGTACAACGCAGGGTAAGGTTTTCTACGTATTCTTTATGTAAAGCTGTTGCTTTATCCGACAAAAATTTCATATAAAAATCTCCTTTTTGTAGCCTTATATAGCTTATGCAAAAAGGAGAGTTTTCGTTTTATTTAAGAAGCTCGGCCTCGGTAAAGGTGTACTCGGAATTGCAGAAGCGACATACCGCGGTAAGCTCGCGCGCCTTGCCCTCTGCCTCTTGCTCGTCCAACATATTCTTAATTTCCGCGTCACCGAGTGACTTTATTTTTTTATACATTCTCGCGCGCTTGCAGTCGCACTTATAAGATACTTCAAGGGTGTCGAAAATATCAAACGGAATATCACGCATCGCGATTTCTGCGATTTCCTCGTTAGTTTTGCCAATTTCGAAAAGATGAGAGATTTTAGTAAGATCTGCCGCGTTTCTTTCGATAAGGCTCACCGTTTCCTCATCGGGAAAAGGCATAACCTGCACGAGCACGCCGCCTGCCGCAAGACAGGTGTAATCCTTATCGACAAGCACTCCGAGAGAAAGAAGCGTCGGTATTTGCTCACTCGTTGCAAAATAAGTCGCAATATCCTCTGCGATCTCGCCCGTAACGATTTCGGTAGTTCCTATCTGAGGCTCTTTTCCTCCAACGTCCTTGACAACGGAAAACGTTCCGCGTCCGACAGCCGCACCGACGTCAAGCTTTCCGTTAGGCTTTTTCGGAGGATTTGCAAGTGGATTTTGGATATATCCCTTTACGTTTCCGAAATAATCAGCTACCGCAATTATTTTGCCTGCCTCGCCGTCACCCGAAAAGGACATTGTGATAGTATCCTTATCCTCAGGAAGCATCGTTCCTATCATTGAAGCGGCGGTAAGCGTTCTGCCGAGAGCTGCGGTTGCGGTCGGCATTGTCTTATGCGCCTTTATCATTTCGTTTACGATTTCTTTTGAATTGATAACCAAGAGTCTTGCCGAGCCGTCACGCGTCATTGCTCGAAGTATGGTCGATTTTGCCGTTTTTTTCATTGGGGTTTCCTCGTTTAATTTTTTATACATCTTGCGACGATATAAATTCTATCGTCATCATCGGTTGCAGGGTTAAAGTCAAAGTCGGAGTATGCACCGATAAACTCAAATCCCGTCTTTTTAAGAATGTTTTTCATACTGCGAAGCGTATACATTTTCTCGCGTTGGAGGTCGTCATACCGTACGTATTTTCCGTCCTCATCCTCGGAAAAAAGAGTTATATAAAAGTCACAGATATGGTTTTTAGCATTATAGAAATTCTGCCAGACACAAAGGTCAGACCCTTCCTCCATAACGTAGCTTTTATCAGAATATACAGTTTCGAACTTTCGCTTTCCGTTTATATCAAAGATAAAGAGACCGTCAGGCATAAGATAGTTATGCACGAGGTCAAAGCAACTCTCAATAGACCTTGTATCAGTAAGATGATTTACGGTGTCAAGGCAGGATACGGTAACGTCCACCGTTCCGTAAAGCTCGAACTTGCGCATATCCTGACAAAGCAGAAGCGTTTTGTCGGCAAAGCCTTGATTTTCCGCGTTTTCTCTCGCTATATCGAGCATTTCGGTAGAGATATCGACACCGGTCATATCATATCCGAGCCTTGCAAGCTCGAGTGTCATTCTACCCGTACCGCATCCAAGGTCAAGGACAAGCTCTGATTTTATCTTTTCGTTTTTCTCTATTATTTTCTTAATGAATTCTGCCCAAGCCGTGTAGTCGATATCGGCATTTACACTGTCGTAAAAGGGCGCAATTAAGTCGTATATCATTATTTTACCTCGCCTGTCTTACACGGTCTTTGCGTAGTATGCTCTGACACCCTCGGAAATAAGCGCGTCCCTTGCATATATTGCCGCCTCTTCACTCTCAAAGATACCGAACACACTCGGACCGCTTCCGCTCATAAGGACGGCGCTTGCAGAAAGCTCGGTCAGGCGCGCTTTTATTCTCGCGGAATTCGGGCATTTGGGCAATACAGACTCCTCAAAAATGTTGTAAAGAGGAAAATCAATTTTTCCACCGTTAGATACTGTGTCGATAAGATTTGCAAAATGAGACTCTCCGCCCGTTTTGACAGTTCCGTCAAAGGAGGAATAAAGCTCGTCAAGCTCTCCGTAGGCTACCGGTGTTGACACTCTCTCGCCCGACACGGCAATAACGACGAAGAGCTTTAATGCATCGGGCAGCTTTGTTATAATCTCGCCCCTGCCCTCACAAAGCGCAGTTTTTCCGTAAAGGCAGTACGGCACGTCACTACCAAGCTTTGCCGCCAAGCCGTAAAGCGCCTTTTCACTGAAAGGACGGTTGAAAAGCTTGTTCATTGCACGGAGCGTTGCCGCGGCATCACTTGAACCGCCCGCAAGACCTGCACTGACGGGTATATGCTTTTTCATTGAGATATCAATGCTTCCGCTCTGTCCGAGAGTATCGAGAAAAAGCTTAACTGCCTTGACCGCAAGATTTCTGTCGTCGAGCGGTAAAAAGCGGTTGCCCTCTATCATCATTCGGACGCGCGTTTCCTTCGTTTGATTATAGGTCAGCTTGATTTCGTCAAAAAGCGACACCGAGTGCATAACCGTCTTTATATCGTGAAAACCGTCCTCACGTCTTGAAATAACGTCAAGATAAAGGTTGATTTTCGCATTTGCTCTCTCTTTTACTACTCTCATAAGCTCACCTCGCATTATATAAAGTATTTTATCATAAAAAATATAAAAAAGCAATACTTAATGTTTTTTTCTTTTAGGTATTGACAAATCGGATATTTTGTGATAAAATACTATATCGGTTCGGGTTTTTGTGCCCGACACCCCTTGCCGTCAAGTTTGACGGCCTTAAAGTCCATAAGGAGGTGTACTAAGA
>JAZNCB010000025.1:0-10963 GCA_046156285.1 Eubacteriales bacterium
AGCCAAGGAGTTGATAGCCCCAGTTGTCTTCCTAAGACCGCTTGGCCTCCGACTTAAGCAGCCCCTTTTTCTTTTAATTGTTTGCCTTATCAAGAAGATCGCGCAAGACGGGCTCGAGCGCCTTTGCCATTCTGTAAAAGCCGAGGTCGCTTGGGTGGTTGTTGTCAACGAGGCAGGCATCTCTGTCGCCCTCGCCAAAAAGGTCGTAAGCATCAACCTTAGCAACGAGGCGGTCACCGAGAGCGACGGCCTTGTCATAGGTATTATCTATCTGCGCCTTTCTGTATGCGTAGCCCTCCGGGTCGTAGTCCGAGGCGGGCTTATCTATCATAACTATCGGGGTGTTCGGGTGCGATTTTCTCAAAATCTCGTATATCGAGAAATGAGGGGGCAAAACTCTGTCAACCTTTGATGCGTAGTAGTTGTAATCAAATACGAAAGCGCCTGCATCAAGCGATGCGAGATATTCGAGAATAGGCGCTTCTGCGTTTCCGTTGCCGGAGAAGCCAAGGTTTAACACCTCGGAATCAAGCATACGCGAAAGGTGAGCAACGAAATCGTTGCCGGGACGTGAGGCGCAAGCGCCCTGCGTAACCGAGCTTCCGTAAAAAACGATAGGCTTTTTATATTTATAGGGGCGAGGAGCTTCGATTTTGCTTTTTGCCAAAAGTCCGACGTCAAGCACCTTGACGCCGCCGTAAAGCGGGAAATAAATATCAATATCGTGCATTCCTCCGCCTGCGAATTTCGGAAGATTACAAGAGCCGCCGAATACTATACCCTCGGCCTCGGGTGTGAAAACCGCGGCGGGTGTAGGCATAACTCTGCCAAACGCACGGCCGTCAACGTACATTGAAAAGCCGAACATTCCGAGAATGGACAAATGAGCCATAGGCTTGAATACGGGAGCGATGCAACGGAGAGCAACAAACGGCGAATCTGTTCTGAAACGAAGTCTGCCGCCCGAGGTTTGACGCGAAAGCTTGAAAACTCCCGTGCTGACCCGCTCGCCAACCTCGCCGGGCATACGCACGAACATTCCTGCCTCCTTGTCGTAGTAAACGCCGTGAATAGAAAAGGGCGGGGTTTTTGCCGAGATAAATTCCGTGTTTTCGTTATATTTATCGCTTATTGCAAGAAAGCTGTCAAGCGAGGAAATATCAACGGTAGAGTTATCCATTTTAGAAGCTCCTTTTTTAGATTTTCTTTCGGTAGAATTATAACATTTTTTAAGCTCCGTGTCAATACTTGCACTCTTAAAGCAAGCAATTCCCCGGTAAAAATCTTAAATCCAAAGGACAGTGTATCTGTCTTTCAGATATTTAGCATAGCGGACGGCATCCGCTATTTTTTCTTTTGAATAGGTTTCGTAAAACTCGGTTATCGATAGACCAACGCTCAAAAGAAGAGCCGAAATTTCATTGGGCGAGGGAGAATCGGCGAGAATTTTCCGTATATTATCCCACTTTTTACGATACACGGGGGTGCGGTCCTCGAAAATCCAGCCGAGCTTTTCTTGGAGCGCTATAATTCCCTCTGCGGTTTTTGTATCCCTACCCGTGTAAACTCTTTTTATGTTTTCTTCAAAATCCGAAATATCAAAGCTTCTTTCCGGTGGCTCGGAGAGATCGATAAGCTCACCTCTCAGCTTTGCCGTTTCGTAGGTTGAGTATGCAACGTCGATACCGTGGCAAAAATACGGCTCGCCCCTGAGAAGTCCGACCACCTCAAAATAGTGCGAGAGGTGATGCTCGCTTCCCGAAGCCGGACGGGAGTTACCCATATAAGCCATGGCAATTCCGACTACGACGAGGGCGCGCATAAGAGCCGAAACGCTTTTTTCATCGCGCGCGGCGATTTTCTCTCCCAAATCCGAAATCGAAACAACGGTCTTATAGGTGAGACTATAAATGTATTTGCAGACCTCCTCGCAAAGCACCTCCTCGGCAAGCCGCCAGTCGTTAAGACAGCTGTACTTTCCGATAATGTCGCCGTAGCCCGCCCTCAGCATTTCGAGCGGTGCATTCACGAGCACTGAGGTGTCCGCAATTATTGCTTTCGGCACGTTTGCGCTTGTAGTAATCTTCATACCGTCAAAAATCATTGCCGCTCCGCTTGATGCGTAGCCGTCCATTGACGGTGCGGTTGCTACTATATAGTAGGGCAGATTTTTTGCGTGGCTTGCGTATTTACAAAGGTCGTTTATAACGCCTGCGCCGACACCGATAACGAGGTCGGTCTTTTTGGTTATGCTATCAAGAAGAAGCCCTACCGCCTCCTCGTTTGGCACGAGAAAACCGTCACATTCGTAAACCAGCTCAAAATCGATTTTGTCGGCTAAAAGCTCTGCTACCCGCTCACCGCACACACGGTGAGTGTTTTTATCAGAAACGAGCAGGATATTTGAATAGCTCCGTGTTATTGCGGGAAGCTCGTTCAAGGCTCCGTTGCGTATAAGAACGCGATCTATATCACAGGTATGGGATTTTCCGCATTCGCAGGCAAAGCTGCCCGAAAGAAAAGAGCTTATATCGGTTACCGTATCGTCAAGCCACGGCGCGAGCACCTCGTCAAGACGGGTATAATCGTCAATGGAAACAAAACGGAAATCCGAGTGATAAACACTCTCGTCGTTTCCGCCGCAGCCGTAGTCGTCGCCAACGAAGACAACCTCGCCGTGCGAAAGACCGTTTTTCTTGCACCAGAGGTCGAGCGCGTAATATTTATTATAAGGCTTTGGCGCCATATCAAAGGACGACGAGCCGCCAACGAACACGTTGAAATCGGGGAAAGCCTCGCAGACCTCGGAATAAATTGCGCGGCGCTTTTTTCTTGTCGGGTCAAAGGCAAAAGCTCGAACCATATCAGTTTCCTTTCGTAGCGGAGAGGTGTTTTTCTACCGCTGTTTTTATTACGTAGACAAGAGTGTAAGCAAAAAAAGTTGCGAAAGCTCCGATGGCGACGTCCGTAAGATAGTGCGCGCCGACCGTCATTCTTGAAAAGGCAGTTGCCGCCCAGAACAAAAAGCCGAAAGCAAAGAAGAGAGGACGGAATTTTTCAAGCCTTGGCAAAAAATCCGCAAGAGCCGGAAGAATGAAAACCGCAAACATAGAATATGCCGAGTGACCCGACGGGAAAGAGGAAAATTCGTCGCTCGTTGCACTGCCGAAGCTTTCCTTTAACGCACTTCCGCTCTGCCAGAAGCTTTTGAAATAGTCGGGGTTTGCCATATCGAGCACCCATCTGAACCGAGGTCTGTCCATAATACTCTTCGTTGAGCTTATAATAACGAGCATTACGGTACTGACGGCGGCTAAAAGCACGACCTTTTCTAAAAGCCTTTCATTTTCGCTTTTCGCCGAAAGCTTGTAGCCTGCGTATGCCGCAAGGGCGAGTGTAAGAATGCCGATAGGATATGCTATCGCAAAGTGAACGGGAAAGGCGTTGCCGTTTGCCAGCATTACGGTATTGCAAAAATAGAAAAATGAAAGTATAAACAAAATTATCGAAAAGGCAATTAAAATGCGTCTTTGCTTCGTGTTTTTAACCTGCTTTTTAGAAAGACAGAAAATACTCGCGCCAAGAAAAGCCCAGCCGACAAAGGTCGGAACAACTCCGATAAATGCGAAAATAATTCCAAAAGGGTTTTCCGAGAAAGTCTCGCCAAGATAAACGGCGCTTGCTATTTCAAAGTCGCAAAAAGCGCCCCAAACCGCAAGCGAGATGAGAACAGCCAAAGCGATATATGTAAACAAATGTTTCCTTTTTTGCCATAGAGCCTCCGTTTAACAAAAAAGCTTTTTATACAGTATACCACATAAATAGTTAAAAATCAACGGAAGCGGCGCGAAAAGAAAAAGTTTCCTGCTTTCAATCAAAAAGGGTAGCAAAAAGCTACCCTTTAACTAAATTATTCTGCTGTTGTGACTGTTGAATGCCAAGTGTACGGATTTATGGTTTTGACGTCTTTACCCGCGTTTCCGCCGCCGAAGAAATTACCGACGGTGGCAACACCGATATACGTGCCGTCGGCATACCAGACGTCGTCCGAGCCGCGACGTACGATTTGCTGATAAACGGTAATCACGTCGCCTGTTTTTGCGGCATCTATATCCTTTTCGTAGTACATATAAAGCCTCATACGGCTGCTCTGATATGCAGGATCGGGGTCAACCTCAAATATAAAGTGGAGGTCATCCGTAAGGTTTGCGTTTGCAAAGGAGGCTATTGCCGACATAGTTCCGCCCGACACGCTGTTGACGCTGCAATGCAGAATCGGGGCGTCTTCTTTGGGACGCTTTTTAGAGGTCAGGGATTCCATAACCGCATTAAAAATAACGTCGCTGTGGTTAAGACAGTTGTTGCTTTCAGAGAGCAAAGCCTCAACAAGACCAAGGAAATCTCCGTGCGCTTCGTCAGACGTTGTCGGCGCCTTTTCCCAACCGCCGTAAAGAGTCAGGTTCGAGGTGGGCACGTCGGTATCAAAGTTCCAACCGTGAGTAAGAGCCGAGTCGGTATACCAACCTATAAAGGTGTATCCCTCTCTCGTTGGCAACGGGGGTCTTGGAATATGATTTCCCTCTTCTACCGTAACTGTGGTGTCTGCCGCCCCGTTTCCCGGCTTAAAGGTTATAGTGTAGGTTTTTGTTTCTATAATCGGCGCTAATTCCCAACCGCCGTATAGTGTTGTGTGGTGCTCTACCTTGTTGACCTCGAAGTTCCAAGCGGAAGTACACGCTTCGTCCGTATACCAGCCGGTAAAGACGTAGCCCTCTCTTATGGGCGTTTGGGGTCTTGGGATAAACTCACCGGTCAGAACGATAATGGTTGTATCGGGATCTTTGTTTCCCGGCTTAAAGGTTATATTACAGTCAGGTGGAACGGGCGGTACGTATACTTCCCAACCGCCGTAGAGTATCATGCTTGACGTAACCTTGTCGGTGTCAAAGTTCCACGGAACAGTGCACTCTCTGTCGCGGTACCAGCCGATAAACGTATACCCCTCCCACGTGGGTGGTTCTTGCAATGGAATTAAGGTGTTGGCCTTAACTAAAATGACACGGCTCGATTCCCCATTGCCGGGACTGAAGGTTACCACGTGCTGTGTATCCGGGTTGATTTGCCAACCGGCATAAAGAGACGTAGGGCCGGCAACGCGGTCAATTTCAAAGTTCCACGCCGACGTACAAGCGGAGTCGGTATACCAGCCTGTAAAGGTATAGCCGTTTCTTGTGGGCAACTCGGGTCTTGGAATAAAATCGTTTTGGTGAACCATGATGGTTTTGTTAGGCTCGCCGTTATTATAGTGGAAGGTTATGGCGTGCTCATCGTAGCCCGGGAGAATTTCCGTACCGGACTTCTCTACGAAAGCAAAGTTAAGAACATACAAATCGGCAGTCACTCCTCTTGGCACGGTTATCTCAATGGTCAAAGAGCGCGTGCCTCCATTCGGAGCGATTTCGTCAAGCTGGGAAATTCCGCTGACCGTGTAGATTATATCTTTACCTGAGTAAGCGCCTTCTATCTGAATCTCTGTGCCATCAATAACTCGGTCGAAAACGTAGGTTTTGTCAGAGATATTCACAAAGTTAACTGTAAACGTTGCGGTGCCTAATCCGGTAACCTTTGCAAACATAACGGTTCCGTTAGTATTCGAAACTGTTACACCTGCGCTGGTTTTGGGGGACACGCTTGTAATATACACGTCAGGTGAAGGAGGGTTAAGCTGCGCGTTGCCCGAAACGGTCAACCTATCCGATACGGCAGCGTATCCGATACAAATGAAAAAACACATCGACATAAGCGCGACAAAAAGCGCAATACTTTTGACAGCTCTCATCAGCAAAAATTCCCCCTTTCAAATATATTACCTATAAATTATAGCACTATTTGAAAAAAATTACAAGATTTTTCGTCAAAATCGCATTTTGCGTCGCTATTTATATTGAAAAATCACCATGCCTAAAACAAATAACAGCCTCGCCCCGTGTTAAAAATTTATGTTGACAAAAGAATAGCGCCTTGATATTTTCTCGGTTTTGTGGTAAAATATTTTTAGACGGAGAATGCTTCAATATTATAAAAAACATGAGGTGAAAAAATGCTTAATATAGGTGATCGCGCACCGGAATTTACACTTAAAGATAAAAACGGAAATGACGTAAGTCTATCAGACTTTATCGGCAAAAAGGTAGTGCTTTATTTCTACCCCAAGGATAACACCCCGGGCTGTACAAGACAGGCGTCCGCCTTTGCAGGCGCATATGCAGAGTTCCAAAAAAGAGGAGTAGAGGTTATTGGAATAAGCCGTGACGGGATCGCATCTCACGTTAAATTTGCAGAAAAATATAATCTTCCGTTTGTGCTACTTTCCGACCCCGATCTCGCGGCAATCCAAAGCTACGGTGTTTGGCAAGAAAAGAAACTGTACGGAAAGGTTAGCTTCGGTGTCGTTCGTACCACATTCATTATTGATGAGAACGGAATTATAGAAAAGGTAATGCCAAAGGTAAAACCGGATACAAACGCACAGGAAATATTAGAATTTCTATAAATAAACAAAAATTCCAAGGTCACGGAGATATATTATGAGAAAAATAAGAAGGCTCTTGCCAGTTATTCTTTCAATGACGCTTATGTCGTCCTGCACGGTTTCCCACGGATCTGCAAACGGATACCGTCAGATAAAAATGGACGCGGCAGTTAAGATGATGAAAGACGAGAAAAACTATATAATTCTCGACGTGCGAAGACCCGACGAATATGCCGAGGGGCATATCCCCGGCGCAATCAACGTTCCAAACGAGGAAATCGGTACGCAACAAATTCCCGAGCTTCCCGACAAAACGCAGATGATACTCGTTTATTGCAGAAGCGGAAGACGAAGCAAGGAAGCCTCGGAAAAGCTTGTGAAGCTCGGATACACAAACATAGTTGAGTTTGGCGGTATCCAAGACTATGAAGGTGAGATCGAGAAGTAAAAAATGATTACAAAAATAAAAACATCATTGTCTAAAATCAATTACAAGTTGTTTCTCGCGCTTCTTGTCCTCGGACTTGCACCGACGATATACACAACCGTCCGTGTATTCTTTCTTGGCGGGTTGCCTGGAGAATGGTCTTTCTCGATAGCAGGTCAGCTCTCGTGGGTGAACTTGCTTTATGAAATACTCAACGAAGCAATAATACTTCCGTTGTTTTATTTCGTTGGTAAAGTTAAAGAAGACAAAAAAGAATTCTCTAACCGAATAAGAACAGGAATGCTTATATCGCTCGGAGTGTACGCTTTGCTTAGTGCGGTAATTCTTATCTTCACTGAGCCAATGCTTAAACTCATGGCAACCGATGCAAGTATTATTGACGCGTCAGCTTCATACATACGCATAGAAAGTATCGCAAACATCTTTTCTATTCTCACTCAGTTTGCTCTCGTTGCGCTCGTTACAATTAATAAGAGTAAATATCTTTACGCATTAACAGGAGCGCGTCTTGTGTTTTGCCTTGTATCAGATACATTTCTCGTCTCCACTCTACCCGTGTCGCTGGATCTCGGTGTAAATGGTATAGGTTACTCTAACATTATTGTAAATGCTATTCTTCTTATCGTATCACTTGCTTTACTTGCGAAAGAGCAAATAAATATCTTCGCAAAATCAAAGCTTGATTTTAGTTGGGCAAAAGAATTCTTCCGTGTAGGAAGTATATCAGGAGTGGAATCTCTTGTTCGTAACGTTGCATATATGGTTATGATTGCGCGTATGGTTAACGTAGTGGGTGAACAAGGAACTTATTGGGTTGCAAACAATTTCATTTGGGGTTGGTTGCTTCTTCCGGTGATACAACTTGGAGAACTCATAAAACAAGAAGTCGCAACTGATAAAGAAAATATCAGAACAAATTCTCTTGGTTACTTTACTATCACTGGAATTATTTCTGTATTGTGGTTTGCAAGTATTCCAATGTGGAAACCATTCATGAGCAATGTATTAGGATTCACTGACGTCGATAAACTATTTGAATTGGCAATTATTCTCGTTGGATTTTATGTTCTGTATGCAGTACAAAATGTATTCGATGCAACATTCTATGGTCTCGGAAAAACGAACTATATGTTATTCGAATCTGTAGTTACCAATACAATTTATTATGGAATTGCATTCATACTATACGCGACAAATATTTGGATTCCTACATTAACCGGAATTGCGCTTTTATTCGGAATAGGAAATGCATTCGATAGTCTCGTTTCGCTAATTGCTTACGGTTATCTTCTAAAAAAAGAAAAGCTTAATATTCTCGATGTAAATGATTAATCATTTGAGAGCTGAAACTCTATATTGGAGTTTCGGCTCTCCTTTTTTCTTTATGGCACCCGCACCCCTTATTCAAAATGAAAATAAAAAAGAAGATGATTGACTGTAAGCCGTTCGTCACGACCGCTTAAGCGGTACTTCCGTATTTTCATACGGCAGCGAGATCATCTTCCTGTAATATTATACCATAAACAAAATATAGAAGTCAATAGAAAGGAGAAACAATGAGAATGCAAAGAAAGCGAAAAAGAACCGCACTGAGGATTTAATCAGCGCAGCTCTCGCCAACGAAATCACGGCCATTGAAGACCTGCGCGAAATGATCGTGCAGCTGAAGAAAATCGGCAACAATCTAAATCAGAATGGCACGAGAAAGCGATACGATGGTTTATAGAGGTGATGAATAAATGACGAAAGGAGCTCGAAAGAGCTCCTTTTCACAATTTAAAGCTTATTTAGTTTGTTCGTTGTATTCCTCTTCCGATAATTCGGTCACAACCAATTCGCCCTCTGTGATAAATTGTACATATCCACCTATGCCGCTAATCTCATATGTACCGTCTGGAGTTTTTTCTATGCATGCGATGTGAATATATATGTCGGATTTATCATCAACATCTGCCCTCAAAGCAACAAATGTTCCGGTAATCTTCAAATAATGATTAACCATAAACAAATCGTCAACATTATGCTGATGACAGTACGCATAAACCGTAGAAGTCGTGCCATTGTTTATACAACAACTAATGTCCAACTCGTGAGTTCCATATTTTTCAATAATATTTTCTAATGTCATAGTCAATCTTTTCCTCTCAAATGACTTTCTGGTGAATACCTTTTACAAGGTTTACCATATTCATCATAGTATAAATTATCTTGTTTTTTAATTACCTTATGATCTAACTTAATTGACCACCAATTGTACCAATGCCAATGATCTTCATCGTTGCGAACCCATTGGTTGCTACTTTTTCTTCGATAAAAACTAGAAGGATTGCTCTGTTTATTGTTTTTTACAACGTTTTTTGTCTCATTTTTCCAACCGTTTTTCTCCAATCTGTTTTTATCTTTGGGCAAGTATGAACCAGAATATACCATATGTGCACGACTCCATTCATTATACTGCATTTGTCTTGCATCTTGCGGTCGAGATAGTTTTTCTTTTACGGTTTTTGGTGGATTTTTGACTTCTACGTAGTGCTTGGGTTTCTTTGTAATTGAATATATAATTTTATCAATCAAACTTCTTGCCATAATTATACCTCTTTTTGAAATAAATGTCAAGGAAATATTCCTTGCATACCCATTGTAACATATTCAATACAAGAGGTAAATAGCAAATTTTTATTATCACTCGCTATACAAATTTTTAAAAAACTCCCTTGTTTTACTAGCATTTATGGAATATATATTGACTTTTTTTGTTACAACTTGTATAATATAGATATGAACAATACAAGATTAACATTCAATTCATCAACAAATTTTACATTGCCGATAGGAACGTATCAAATTTTAAAATACGATGCAAAATATTACGGCTTTATAAAAAACGGGAATCCTAATATAAGTGGATTTTTGAACAGCCTAATCCCTGCACTATCCGATTATCAAGAGGACTTGTATGAAGAACTTTTGAAATACAATAACGGAGATGCGGAAACTGCAAAAAAGGCAGCTCGAAGTATCCACAATGTATATCTGCGACCTTTTACTTTTCACGACGACGGTGTTGTAAATGTACCATTTCGTATCAGTCAGGATAAATATAATGATTTTGCTTTGATTCACGATAAGTATCTTGGTTTTTACGATACCGACTTTACAAATTATATAAGAACGCTTTTAGTAGAATATACATCAAAAACCTTCTCGCAACGAGAATACTTATATGCGTTTCGAAAAATTAAAAACATTAGAGAAGCTATTATCAAAAGCAATCTATGTAAAGTTTACAATAATGGAAAATGCGACATTTTTGTCCCGGTTTCAATAGAAACCTCCCCCGTTTACGACCATAACTATATTGTTGGTATTACAAGCAAAATTGGAGCGATAGCAATAAGACTTCGAGATTTGCAGGATACTGTTCTACTAAATGATAAAATAAAGATAACGGAAGAAATGAGCAATTCAATCTATGAATGCCTCGATATAATATACGAGGAGGAGTATAAAGAATGTTCGGATTAAAAATTTTTACAAAAACAAAAACCAAAAAGTTTGCAAATGATAAAGACCGCAAACAATATTACGCTATTCAAGGATATTATAAGAAAAAAAGCCAATCTAGCAAAAGTTCTATAGCAAACATAAAACCTAAATCAAAAAACAATTCTACACGCTGATTGGCTTGGAAGAGGGGTATGCTGCTCGGGGTGAGATTTGTGCTAATCGTTCCGCTTTGGTATAAATTTAAGCCAACATCTCCTCGCGACGCAGATACCGCGAATGCTTTGCGCCTCGAGGTATGGTCTGTGGCGCAGGAAGAGGGGTATTCGCCTCTGGCGAAGATTTTTCGCCTTGACGCTTACAAGCGAGCTTGACGCGCTCTACGGCTCTATGCAGCATACCGACAAAGTAGGTATCTTGCCTGGCGAGCAGATCAAATTAACCTTAGTACAAAGCGTAACAATTGCCGCAAACTATAC
>JAZNCB010000026.1:0-6142 GCA_046156285.1 Eubacteriales bacterium
CCAAGCGAAAGGGTATCACCCTCGCCGACAACTATTCTTCTCTCGGAAAAATCTGTTCCGAAAAAGTTTTTCATCATAACGAACGCCTTTGCGCTCGATACGACGGTGGCATTCGGGTAAGCGTTCATAAAGCTCACAACGTTTGCCGAGTGGTCAGGCTCCATATGCTGAACTATGAGGTAATCGGGAGCTCTTCCTCCAAGAACCCTCGCTATGTTATCAAGCCACTCGCGAGTAAAGCTCGCATCTACCGTATCCATTATTGCAATTTTCTTATCAATAATAGCATAGGAATTATAGGATATTCCCGAGGGAACGGGATACTGCCCCTCAAACAAATCTATTTTTCGGTCATTAACTCCGATATAACGGATATCTTTCGTAACCATATTATACCTCCCAATTTGGTGAAATTGCTTTTTTGGCAAGGCTATGTGCTGAATTATTTTTCGTCTTTACATACTTCCTTGAAGTACTTGTATGTATCTACTTTAAGCTCTCCGCACGCAGCCTCGTCACAAGCGATAACTCCGTTTTGATGAAGTTGAAGAGCGCTGATAGTCCATGCGTGGTCAACACCGCCCTCAACACAATGACGAAGGGCGCGGGCCTTGTTGTGTCCGCTGATAAGAAGCATAACCTCCTTTGAGTCGCAAACCGTGCCAACTCCAACGGAAAGGGCTGTCTTAGGAACTTTGTTGGGATCGTTATCAAAGAAACGTGAGTTTGCAATAAGGGTGTCCGTCGTAAGTGCGCGAATTCCCGTGCGTGAGGTAAGCGAGGTAAAGGGCTCGTTGAATGCAATGTGTCCGTCAACTCCGCTTCCGCCCATAAATAAATCTATACCGCCATAGGAAGCGATTTTGTCCTCGTAGCGCTGGCACTCAGCGACAAGGTCCTCTGCCATTCCGTTAAGAATGTTAACGTTTTCGCAGGGGATATCAATATGATTAAAGAAATTGTCGTGCATAAAGTACCAATAGCTCTGGTCATGCTCTCTCGGAAGTCCGACGTACTCGTCCATATTAAAGGTAACAACGTTTTTGAAGCTGACCTTGCCCGCCCTGTTCATTTCAATAAGCTTGCGGTAAACGCCAAGAGGTGAAGAGCCGGTGGGAAGACCGAGAACGAAGGGACGCGCTTGCTTGTGGTTGTTTATAGCATTAGCAATATGCTCTGCCGCCCAGGTGCTCATTTCTTCATAGTTTTCTTTGATAATAAGTTTCATTTCAAAACACTCCTTAAACTGCTTTAATATAAAAGCTTTGATAAAACAATTATACAACAAAATTGTCACTTTGTAAAGGCATTTTTTAATAATAAGGTGTAAAAAAGCTGTTAAAATATAGGACGAGAGCTCTTTAAGTTATATTGCCAACTTGACATTATTCCAAATTTCATTTATAATTATTCATAAAGAACAAAGATTCGGGAGGAGGACTTGCCGTGAGATACGATAAAGAAAACGAAAAGCTGATAATTTCATTTAGAGAATTCGTGTCGATAGCGAGACGCAAAGTCTCAAAAAACCTCCCGCAAGACATAAACGAGCCTGAGCACTCCGAGCCCTCGCGCCGTTTGCTAAACAATATTATCGGAGAGTGTAAGACCGAAAAGCTTATGCTTGAAACCGAAATCTCCTCCTACGCATTTCAAATCTCAGGATACGCCGACAAGGTCGACAAATGTAATCTTTGGTTGGCATTTGACGTCGAAATAGACCCCGCTCGTCCAACCAAGGAGTATTCCGCCCAGCTTCGCGGCGAGGGATATCTTGCCGCATATGCCTATGCAATAGAAAAAGGTCTTACCCGTGTCGAATTAAACCTTATTTTTATCAATTCCAAAACCGGCGCGCACACCGAAATGAGAGAGTGCGTTAAGCTCGAAAAATTAAAGAGCTTTTTCGATAAATGCGCTATTGCCGTTTCGGTTTTTGCAAAACCGGAAATTGAGAGGGTGACCGAGAGAGTTCCCTCGATGAAAAGCGCAAAATTCCCCTATAAATCGAGAGAGGGACAGGGCGAGTTTGTAAAACGCGCCTACAAAACCATCTCGCGCGGTGGCACTCTCTTTGCAACCGCCCCGACGGGTACGGGAAAGACGGTTGCCGCGCTCTACCCTGCCATTCGCGCAATGGGCGATGAAAGGTGCGATAAAACCTTTTACCTCACACCAAAGGAAACGACCGCCCTTGCCGCACTTGAAACCCTATCGCTTCTTTCGGAAAACGGAGTTTCACTGCGCGCGATTAAGCTCACCGCAAAGGAGAAGACCTGCAAAAACGGTCTTCTTTGCAGAAATTCAAAAAGCAGCTGTGAAAATGCAAGAATAAACAACGTATCCGATGCAGCGCTTGCCCTCTATCACCTCAACAAAACCATCGTTACAAACGATGACGTGCACGAGATTGCAAGAAAATTCAAGGTTTGCCCCTACGAGCTTGAGCTCACCTACTCCGAGCTTTGCGACGTGATTGTCTGTGACGTTAACTACTTGTTTGACCCCGTTGTTTATATTCACCGCTTCTTTACAGAGGGTGGCAGATATGCCTTTTTAATCGACGAGGCGCACAACCTGCCTGACAGAGCGCGCGAAATGTACTCGGCTGAAATATCTGCCGACGCAATTCTCGCTCCCGCCACCACCGAGGTGCTTGGAGAATTTTCTCCGCTAAGGAAGATTTCTAACGATGCCTATCTTAAATTCCACGATATCCTTTTCGAGTACGTAAAGGAGGATATCCGCACCGACGAAAAGGGGGAGGCCTACGCCGCAACCCATACGAAAGAGCCGCCGGTCGAGCTTTATGAAATCTTCGACACACTGGTCGCCGAAGTAGAAAAGGAAATTCAACGCAGTTACTCCTCCAAGACCGAGGACGCGTCTGAAATTACGCACTTTTTGCGCTCTTATTTTTACACCGTCAAAAAGTTCAGAGATACCCTTATGCGCTTTGATGGCGGCTACGAAATGTTCATCTTCTTTAAGTCAGGCGAAATTTCGGCAAAGCTTTTCTGTATAGATACGGGAAACGCAATTTCGCAAAGACTTGCAAAGGGACACGCCGCCGTGTTTTTCTCCGCAACCCTCACACCCCTTTACTACTACAAATCGCTTCTTGGCGGTGACGGCTCGTCGGATATGCTCGAGCTTCCCTCTCCGTTTGACAGAGAGCAGATAGCCGTCAGAATTATGGATAAAATCAGCACGAGATATTCCGAAAGAGAGGACACACTCTCCGCCGTTTGCCGTGCTATTGCCGCTACGGTTTCCGCAAGGCGCGGAAAATATATGATTTTCTCTCCCTCGTTTGCCTACTCCGAGGCGCTTTCCAAGGCCTTTTCGGCTAAATATCCGAAAATCAAGGTGCTCACTCAAAAAAGAGATATGACGCAAAAAGAAAAAGAGCTGTTTCTTGGCGAATTCTCTTCGCAAAACAACTCGTACGTTATTGGATTTTGCGTTATGGGCGGTGTCTTCTCAGAGGGCATCAACCTCGTTGGCGAAAGCCTTATCGGTGCGGTCATCGTCGGTATCGGTATGCCTGCTCTTTCCTTTGAGAGAGAGGCGATATCGAGCTATTATGACGAAAAGTACGAAGAGGGCAGACAATTCGCCTACATATACCCCGGTATGAACAAGGTAATGCAGGCGGCAGGCCGAGTAATCAGGCAGGAAAGCGACAGAGGTGTCGTTGTCCTTATTGACGACCGCTTCGACGACCCGATATACAAAAAGATAATACCGTCATTCTGGCGGGGATTAAAATTTATTCCTGATGCAAAGGTGCTTCGCGAGGAGCTCGACAAATTCTGGCTCTCGGTAGACGAGGAGAGCTCTACCTCGTAAATACACCGCGCGACAGGTCAAAAACGTCAGTAGCTTCACTGACGTTTTTTGTATTTTTGCTCTTCACGGTGACCGTTCTTTTCACCGTGAGCAGTTTTTCCTCATCGGCATCACAAATAACATTAAAATCAACCGAAATTTTGATTATTCCCTCCCCCTCGCTTTGCTTGATTTTTTCACACGCCCTGCCATATCTCTCAAAAACCGCGGTGTAAAAATCATTAAAGGCTGCTCCTCGCGCCCCCGCCTCGTCAGTGGTCGGCAAGGCAACCGAAAGCATAGCGACGGTCTTGCCGTCCGAGCGATAAGCTCTCATTCTCCTGAAAGCAAAAATATTCACGCCGTACCCCCATATCCTTTTGTTAGAGTGTATGAGACGTGCGGCGTGTTTTATGATTTATCAGTAATTTTCTACAAGCATAAGCGTAAGAGCCGCGGAGCTCTTTGCGGCAATGGGCATAAAGGTCTGATAGTCCATTGAAGCATTGCCGTCAGCCGAATCTGAAATAGCTCTTATAACTGCAAAGGGTGTGCCGTTGACGTATGCCGTCTGAGCAATAGCCGCGCCCTCCATCTCGCAAGCAATAGCCGCGAAATTTTTAACTATCGCTTTCTTATCTTCAATGCTTGCAATAAATCTGTCTCCCGATGCAACCGTTCCGACAAACGAGCGCATATAAAGCTTTTCTGCAGCTTCTTTAAGAATTTTCACCGCTCTTGCATCTGTCTCAAAATAAACGACGTTTATTCCCGAAATAAGTCCAACGGGATCGCCGAGAAACGAAGTGTCCATATCGTGCTGACAGAGCTTATCTGCTATTACCATATCAGCGCTTCCGAGCCCGTGAGCAAGCGCTCCGCCGACACCTGTGTTCACAATTAACGAGGGGGAGTATTTAATTATCATTGCCTCGGCGCAGAGCGCCGCAAAGACCTTGCCAACTCCGCAACGGGCAACCGCAACCGTCTTTCCGAGAAGCTTTCCCGTATAAAAGGTTATGCCGCTTACCGTCTCCGAGCTTTTGTCGGCAAGCTTTTCAATAATGCTCTCGACCTCGCTTTCGAGAGCTCCGATTATTCCAATATCTACTTTCACCCTTAATCCTCTTTATTCCTTGTATTTGAAGTCGTTGGTTTTGTTTTTCAATATATTGAGGTATCGTCTGCACTCAACCTTTGCCGCATCGAGTGAAAGATTTTTATAGTTTCCGCACTCCTCGCGGTGAGCGCCCGGCATCTCTCCATCATGCGCTATTATCTTTTCAAGAACCGAAAGCACAACGGAAAGAACCTCTTCGTTTTCTGCATCTCTTACCAAAAGATAAAATCCCGTCTGGCAGCCCATAGGGCCAAAATATATTACCCTATCCGCAATCTCACTGCTTCTTACGTAGGTCGCAAAAAGATGCTCCACCGAGTGCATAGTAAGGTTATCCATATAAAAGTCACAGTTCGGCTTTCTTGTGCGCAAATCGTACGTCACGATATCCCCGTCGATACGGGATACGTATATTCCCTCGTCAATATAGTCGTGATTTACCGAAAACGAGGCTATCCGTGTCAATTTTTCCATATCTTTTCCTTGTTAGTTAGGGCTGTTTCAAGAAATGAAACAGCCCATTGATTTTAGAACTTTAATCTTTCCGCAATATATGCTTTTACTTCTGTGAGAGGTATTCTTACCTGCTCCATAGTGTCTCTGTCACGAACGGTAACACAACCGTCATTTTCGGTCTCGAAGTCGTAGGTTATGCAGAACGGTGTTCCGATTTCGTCCTCACGGCGATATCTCTTGCCGATAGAGCCGGTTTCGTCAAAGTCGGTCGGGAATTCCTTTGCAAGCTCATCGTAAAGCTCAAGAGCCTTTTCGGAAAGCTTCTTCGAAAGAGGAAGAACCGCTGCCTTGATAGGAGCAAGAGCGGGGTGGAGATGAAGAACTACTCTTACGTCTCCCTCGCCGAGAGTTTCCTCGTCGTACGCGTCAACAAGGAATGCAAGAGCAACTCTGTCCGCACCGAGCGAGGGCTCGATTACGTAAGGAATGTAGTGCTCGTTTGTCTCCTGGTCGAAGTAGGTCATATCCTTACCTGAGTGGTTCTGGTGCTGAGTAAGGTCGTAGTCTGTTCTGTCTGCAACGCCCCACAGCTCACCCCAGCCGCTGCCGAAGGGGAACTGATACTCAATATCGGTGGTTGCCCGGGAGTAGAAAGCCAGCTCTGCGGGCTCATGGTCACGGAGCCGCAGGGATTCTTCCTTGATGCCCAGGCTGGTCAGCCAGTTCTTGCAGAAG
>JAZNCB010000027.1:0-2375 GCA_046156285.1 Eubacteriales bacterium
ATCACCGAAATATACACCCTCGGTTATGCTTTCCGAGAGAGGTGAAACGAGCGAGGCATAGGAGAAATTGCGCCTCAAAAGCTCGCTTTCAAGCCTTGATATAAAGTGTAATTCAGAGCCGAATCTGCCCCGTAGCGAAAGACCGTTTTTCACCGTGAAATTACCGTCAAAAATGCGTGTAAACCCATCTTTGCCAAAAGAGGAAATAAGTGCAGTTTTTCTGTTTCTGCCTTGTTTTATATTTGGCAAATTGGCAATTACACTGTTAACAGCTTCTAAGACGTCAGGTGTGAAAGCACTCTTCATAATCCTTGCCGTGCGAGCATAAAAATCACCTGCAAGCGATAGGTATTCATAGCCTCTCGTATAGTGCGATTTTTTTAAGTCCGTGATTTCGCAGATGTCTGCTCGCGCACCTATCAAATTTTCCTCGCGCCAAAGGTCGCCAAGGTTAACTATCTCGTCGATAGCACCCGGGTATTTCGTCTCCATTGCGTGTGGAGCAGTGCCGTCAATTACGGCAAATTTTGCATTTTCAACCTCTAAAATTATTCCGTCAAGAGAGTTCTTGTCGGACGAGCAGAATATAGCCTCGACGTTTTTAGCAACACTTGAAAATTCGGTTGCAATTTTCTTCATCAAGGTGCTTTTTCCACACCCGGAACCACCCTTGATAATAAATAATCTCGTAAAATTCTTCGGGTTAAAAATCTTGTCGAAATAGCTTCGAAATCCCGAAAAACCGTTAGCGGCGGCAAAATAACTCTTTTTTGGTATGTTAAATTCCATAAATATCCCTCCAATAAATAGTGTTGCGTGCAATAGAAATTATATTCAGATTTTTAGTTTATGCTATTATCACTTGACTTTTTGGTAAAGTTTAGTATATAATATATCTGTATGTTTATTTTTACGGTGGGAGGTTTAACTCTTGAAGATTATCGGTCTTTGCGGTGGCTCCGGAAGCGGTAAGGGCACTGTTGCTAAAATGTTTTCAAATTTTAATATTCCAAGCATTGATGCAGATGCGGTCTACCACGAGCTGACGGACAAGCCCTCAGACTGCCTTTCTGAGCTTGTGCGTGAGTTTGGCGAGGGAATTCTGAACGAAGCCGGCACTCTTGACAGAGCAGCTCTCGGAAAAATCGTCTTTGTAGGCGACACGGCAGAAACAAACCGTAAAAAGCTTAACGAAATTTCGCATAGACACGTTCTCGCAAACATAAGAGCCGGTCTTAGTGCGCTTGATAAAAAAGGTGTGCCTGCGGCTATCGTTGATGCTCCGCTTCTTTTTGAATCGGGATTTAATCTTGAATGCGACACTGTTATTCTCGTGGTAGCAGATGAAAAAACGAGAATTCAACGAATTGTCGAGCGAGACAATATCACCGAGGAGGCGGCAAAAAGACGAATTTCGGCACAGCTATCCGACGCAGAGCTTTCGGGCAGGGTAGATTATATAATCGATAACTCGGAGGCATTTGCAAAAACCTACGTACAGGTTACAAAAATTACAAAGGAAATATTAAAGGGATAAAGGAGATAAATTTATGGAAAATTCTATTGGAAAAGAGACTTTTGAAAAGCTTTCTTACAAAAAGAAGAACGTTTTTGAAGAGGCTGACAGCTCTCGCATAAAGGATATTTTCGACTATTCAAAGGGATATATGGAATATCTCGACAAGTCAAAGACAGAGCGCGAGGCTACTGAGGCTTCTATTAAGCTTCTCGAAGCCGCAGGTTTCACCGAGTACAAGCTTGGCGACAAGATTCAAAAGGGTGACAAAAAGTATCTTAATCAGTACGGCAAGAGCCTTGTTGCATTCAAGGTTGGTAAAGGCAACGTAGAAAAAGAGGGAATTCGCATCGTTGCCGCTCATATAGATTCACCGAGAATCGATTTGAAGCAGGTGCCCGTATACGAGGATTCCGGAATGGCATTTTTCAAAACTCATTACTACGGCGGAGTTAAAAAATATCAGTGGACGGCAATACCCCTCGCACTTCACGGCGTTATTATAAATTCTCTTGGCGAGAAAATAGACGTCGTTATCGGTGAGGACGAAAACGACCCCGTATTCTGCATTAACGACCTTCTTCCTCACCTTGCTCAGCGCCAGTCGTCAGAGCCTCTCGGCAGTGCAATTTCGGGTGAAAATCTCAATATTTTGGTTGGCGGACTTCCTTACGACGACGCTGACGTTTCGGATAAAATCAAGCTATCGGTACTCTCTATACTCAACGAAAAGTACGGAGTTACAGAGGAGGATTTTCTTAGTGCGGAGCTTTCTCTCGTACCTGCGTTCAAGGCTCGTGATATCGGATTCGACCGTGCGCTCATAGGAGCTTACGGTCATGATGACAAGGTTTGCGCT
>JAZNCB010000028.1:0-10800 GCA_046156285.1 Eubacteriales bacterium
GTTTAACTATGGTATGTACGGCGCAGAAGATCCCAATTCTCTTACATATGTTCAGATTGGTATTTTAACTGCTATTCTTATTAACTCGGGTGCGGCAGATCTTGTTATCACAGGATGCGGCACAGGCGAAGGTGCAATGCTCGCTGCAAACTCTTTCCCGGGTGTGCTTTGCGGTCACGTTGTAGATCCAACAGATGCATATCAGTTTACACAGGTAAATAACGGTAATGCAATCGCAATGCCCTTTGCAAAGGGCTGGGGCTGGGGCTGTGAGCTTAATCTTCAGTACGTATTTGAAAAGCTTTTCGTTTCCGAATGGGGCCTTGGCTACCCGAGAGAAAGAGCTGTTCCCGAGCAGAGAAACAAGAAGATTCTTGACGAAGTCAAGAAGGTAACTCACACAGATATCTGCTACATTCTTGAAAATCTTGACCGTGAGCTTGTTCTCGGTGCTCTTGGCGGAGCTAAGTTTAAGGAATACTTCTTCGCTAACTGCAAGGACGAGAGAATTGCCGCTTGCGTTAAGGCTCTTCTCGGTTAATTATTAGATTACATAGGCGCAGAGAAAACACGGCTTCGTGCTTATTTTCTGCGCCCAAATAATGAATTGACTTAGGAGTAAAAACTTGAATATAGCGGTAAAACTTGCGTTTAACGTAGGTATATTTTTCTTTTTGATGATACCCGGTATCATTATGAAGAAAACCAAGCTTTCGACAGACGGACTTGGAAAAGGACTTTCGAACCTGGTTCTTTACGTTGCCCAGCCGGTCCTTGTCTTTATGTCATACCTGCGTGAATTTGACAAGAGTGTATTTATCAATATGCTCTGGGTTCTTCTTTTTTCAATAATAGTTCATATCATCTTTTCCGTCATAGCGATGAAAAGCTTCAAAAAATCACCTCCCGGTGATAGAAGAATGCTTCGCTTCGCGACCATATTTTCAAATGCCGCATTTATGGGTATCCCTCTTATCAAGGAGGTTATAGGTGCAGAAGCGGTTATATACGCCTCTATCTATAACATAACCTTTAATGCGTTCCTTTGGACACTCGGAGTATATATCTGTACGGTCAACAAAGATAACCTGAAAAATTACAGAGAATGCGACAGAGTGCATATCTATTACAAAAAAGCATTTCTTCATCCTACGATGATAGCGGCGTATATCGGTTTATTGTTTTTCTTTTTACCGATACACGACAAAATTCCGAGCTTTTTTGTCGACGGACTTTCAAGAATAGATGTCCTCGTAGCTCCGCTTTCGATGATAGTTTTGGGACTTCGTCTTGCCGAGCTTGACCTGCACGGCTTCTTTAAGGACAAGGGCTTCTATCTCTTTATTATTCTGCGCCATCTTGCACTCCCGACTATTGCGTTTTTCGTAATGAGAGCGCTTTCGGTTTTTGTCGAAATCGACCCCGTAGTTATAAAGTGCATATTGATTATGGCGGCAGCGCCTGCGGCAACCAGCGCAACAATGTTTGCGGAAAAATATAACTGCGATGCCGCTTACGTCAGCAAGGTCGTTGCAATATCAACTCTTCTCTCGCTTGCAACGATGCCCCTTGTGTCACTTCTTACGATGATATAATTTCGCCTTATATAAGGCAGGGAAAAAGCTATGCGCCCGCGGTGTTTCGTTTGCGCCGAGCTTTTTCGTTTTTTGGCGTTTTTCTATAAATCAGAATGGAGATAAGTTATGGCATTTCTTCGCTTACTCGAAAAAATCAGAACCCCCTTTCTCGATAATCTCTTTCTCCTTATAACCAACCTTGGCGGTGAGATAGTTTTTCTCGTCGTTGCAATAGCGGTATTTTGGTGCGTAAATAAAAGAGAGGGATTTTATATACTGATAACCGGACTTGTCGGCACGGTAGTAAACCAGGCGTTAAAGCTTGTCTGCAAGGTTCCTCGCCCGTGGAAAGACCCGACCTTTAAGCCCGTAGAGAGTGCCGTCCAAGATGCGGGAGGATATTCCTTTCCGTCAGGTCATACCCAGAATGTAACCGGCACGTTTGGCTCAATAGCAGTGTTTTCTAAAAGACGGGCGACGAAAATTGTCACCGTTTCGATAATTATTCTGGTGGCGTTTTCAAGAATGTATCTTGGAGTGCATACACCGCTCGACGTTGGATTTTCGCTTCTTTTCGGAGCGCTTCTTGTGTTCTTGCTTCGTCCGATTTTTACAAGCGAAGAGCGCTTTCACAAGCTTATGCCCTACGTCGTGGTTGTCGCATCGCTTATATCTCTCGCTCACCTTATTTTCGTTTTTTCTGTTTCAGAGAGTGGCTACGATGCGGAAAATCTGTATTCAGCAAGAGAAAACGCCGCTACTATTTTCGGTTGTACGCTCGGTCTTATCCCGACCTACATAATCGACAAAAAGTACGTTAAATTTGACACGGCTGCCACCTGGTACGCACAAATCATCAAGCTTGTGCTCGGTCTTGCCGTGGTGCTTCTCATAAAAGAAGGACTGAAATCTCCGCTTATACACCTCTTTGGCAATGAGTTCGTTGCGCGCGGTGTGCGTTATCTTATAGCCGTTCTTTTTGCCGGAATTCTTTGGCCAATGACGTTCAAATTTTTCTCTAAGCTGAGGATAAAAGCACTTGATAATCTGACCTTAAAAATTAAAAAATAACCGTACTTGAAGCTTTGCCGTATGTAAATTTTGGTTTGCATTTTCGGGCAAAGCTTCTTTTATTTTGCGAAAATATTTTCAAATCTATTTACTTTTTTTAATATCTGTGCTATAATATTATATATTTTATTTTGAAAGACCAGGTAAATTATCACGTTATGAAATGCCCAGTATGTAATTTTCAGGATTCCAGAGTTCTCGATTCACGTCCTATCGATGACGGCACAAGCATAAAGCGCCGTCGCGAGTGCCCCTCCTGCGGAAAGCGCTTTACGACCTATGAGGTAATCGATACTGTTCCGATTGCGGTAGTTAAGCGCAACGGTGACCGTGAATTTTTTGATAAGCACAAGCTCCTTTTAGGTATCGAGCGCGCGTGTCAGAAGCGCCCCGTTGATGCCGAGGCGGTAGCATCGACTATCGAGTCGGAGCTTCAAAACTCCATCGTTACCGAAATCACCTCTAAGCAGATAGGTGAGATGGTGCTTGAAATTCTTCGCGAAATCGACATTGTTTCCTATATTAGATTTGCATCTGTATACCGAGAATTCCAGGACGTTGATTCCTTTATGAAGGAAATCAAGTCGCTTGGCAAGATAAGCAAAAAGAAAAACGGCTGATACGAGGTAAAGCTTTATGATTAGAAGCATGACCGCTTTCGGCAGAGCGAAGAGCGAAGCTCTTGATAAGGACATAACCGTCGAAATCAAAAGCGTCAACTCCCGCTTCTTTGACTGCAACGTCAGAATCCCGAGAGCTTACTCCTTCCTTGAAGAGAGAGTTAAAAACTACATCCAGAAGAATGCGGTATCTCGCGCAAAGGTCGACGTCTTTATCAACGTTGATAAGCATACTGCCGACGTCGGCACTATTACGGTAGACAAGGAATTTGCAACGAGCTATATCGAAGCGCTTCAAGTGCTTCGTGACGAGTTCTCGCTTAGCGATGATATCTCGGTTATGAGTGTCGCTCGTAACCAGGACGTATTCAAATACGAGAAGCCCGATGAGGATATGGAAGCCGAGTGGGAAAGACTTCGTCTTGTGCTCGACAGTGCAATTTCGGGTTACGTCGAAATGAGAAGCGCCGAGGGCAAAAAGGCTGAGGACGACATCAAGGCAAAAATCGAGCTTATCCGCTCCTATGCCGACGAGGTTGAGAAAATCTCCGCAAGCGATACGGTAGGCTACCGTGACAAGCTTGAAGCAAGACTTCGCCAGATACTTTCGGATAACGGTGTTGCAATTGACGAAAACCGCCTTTTGACCGAGTGCGCTATCTGGGCGGATAAAATCGCAATTGACGAGGAGCTTGTGAGACTTCGCTCGCACTTCGGTGCTTTTTATGAAATATGCGAATCAGGCGAGCCGTCCGGCAGAAAGCTTGACTTTCTTATGCAGGAGTTAAACCGTGAAACCAACACGATAGGCTCAAAGGCAAACAATGCGAAAATTGCAAGGATCGTCGTCAATATGAAGGGCGAGCTTGAAAAGATACGCGAACAGGTACAAAACATAGAGTAAAGGTGCGAGATATGAAGTTCATAAACATTGGATTTGGAAATATGGTGTCAGCGAGCAGAATAGTAGCTATTGCAGGTCCTGACTCCGCACCTATAAAGCGTCTTGTGCAGGACGCCAAGGAGGACGACCGAGTTATCGACGTTTCCTGCGGACGCCGTACGAGAGCGGTTATTATAACCGACTCCGACCACGTAATCCTTTCCGCTATCCAGGCAGAAACGATAACGAACAGACTTGCAAATGAAGACGTCCTTATCGAAGAGGACGACGACGAAGAATAAAAACGAAAGTGAGATAGAAGAATGATTTACCCAACTATTGAAGAGCTTACCGCTAACAAATTCAACCGTTACGAGCTTGTCGTAGGCGTTGCAAAATGCGCTCGCATAGTTACAGACGAGTACGTAAAGATGAAGGCTGAATCGCAGAAGCTTATCGAAAACCACGAAACCGACAAGACGATAGCTCAGCTTATCGACCCCGAGTATAAGGATCAGAAGCCTGTCAAAATCGCTATTGCAAAGCTTGTTGACGGCAGATTTAAGATGGTTCGTCCCGAAGAGAAATAAAAGTTTGAGTTTGTGAGGTGATACGGATGTTTTGCGAAGTATATCTTTTTGATGCTCCGTATCATATCGATTGCGCCTTTGACTATTTTTTCACCGAAAACGTCACACGCGGCGCGATAGTTAAAGTCCCCTTTGGAAAGGCAAACAGCCTCCGTTATGGCGTAGTTACGGCCATAAAGGAATTTTCAAACGGGGAGAATATCAAGCCCGTGCATTCGGTTGTTGCCGACCGATTTTCCTTTAATGAGGAGATGCTCGGGCTATGTCTGTTTTTGAAGGAATATACTTTATCTACCTTTGGAGATGCGGCGAGGACTATACTTCCTCCCGGTGCTCTTTCGGAGAAGCTGAACGTAAAATACAGAAAAAGCTGTGCGCTTAAAATCAGCGATGAGGAGCTTGACGAGCTTCTTTTAGCTAAGGGCAGGGCGGGAATACGCAGCGAGGGACAAAGAGAAGCGCTTCTTTTCCTGCGCGAAAACAAAACCGCAGATTACGAAATTTTGCGTGAGCTTGTCGGAGTGAGCGCCTCGCACGTAAATGCGCTTTTCGAAAAAGGTCTTATAGATATTATCACGACCGAAGCCTCGCGAAACCCATATCTTGAATATGCAAGAGTGCGCGACACCTCGGAAATCAAGCTTACGAGAGCGCAGGGGGCGGCTTACGATAAAATAGAGGAGCTATACCTTTCCCCCGAGGCAAAGGCGGCGCTTCTTTACGGAGTAACCGGAAGCGGAAAAACCAAGGTTATAATGAAGGCTATCGACAAGGTAATAGCCGACGGCAAGAGTGTAATTATGCTCGTGCCCGAAATTGCCCTGACACCGCAGACGGTTTCGATTTTCTGCAAGCGATACGGAGAGCGCGTTGCGGTTATCCATTCATCCCTTTCGCAGGGCGAGAGGCTTGACACCTATAAGAGAATTAAAAACGGGGAGTGCGACCTTGTAATCGGTACTCGCTCGGCTATCTTCGCACCTCTTTCAAATATCGGAATGATAGTCATTGACGAGGAGCACGAGCACACCTATAAATCCGAGAGCAACCCGAAGTATCACGCAAAGGACGTTGCCGCATACAGATGCGGAAAGCACTCAGCGCTTATGCTTCTCGCCTCGGCAACCCCGTCACTCGAAAGCTTTTATAAGGCAGAAACGGGAAAATATACCCTTATACCGATAAGGGAGCGATACGGCGGAGTAAAGCTTCCCGATGCCGTTATCGTAGATATGAGGGAAGAGGCAAGAGAGGGAAATATCTCTCCGATAAGCCAAAGACTTTTAGATACTTTAAGAGAAACAAAGGAAAGGGACGAGCAGGCAATACTCTTCCTTAACAGGCGCGGCTACAACAGTCAGATAAGCTGTAAGGAGTGCGGTGAGGTTATATCCTGCAAAAGATGCTCGGTTTCGCTCACCTACCACGTAGGCCGTGACGGTGGAAGCCTGCGCTGTCATCTTTGCGGACACAGAGAAAAAGCGCCGAGAAAATGCCCCTCGTGTTCAAGCGAAAATATATCATTCCTCGGCTTTGGAACTCAAAAGGTAGAGAGTGAAATTCAAAAATATCTGCCCGAGATGACGGTTATGCGAATGGATGCCGATACAACGTCCGGCAAGCTCGCATACGATAAAATGCTTGACGACTTCCGCTCGCAAAGAGCCGATGCGCTCCTTGGAACACAGATGGTTGCAAAGGGACACGATTTTCCCAAGGTAACCGTTGTCGGTGTCGTCCTTGCGGACACCTCGCTTTACGTCAGCGATTTCAGAGCCTCGGAGAGAACCTTTTCGCTTCTCACCCAGGTAATCGGAAGAGCGGGAAGAGCAAAGGACGGCGGAGTTGCGGTTATACAGACCTATTCACCCAAAAATGAGATAATAAGGCTCGCCTGCCTGCAAGATTATGACAAGTTTTACGAGGGTGAAATTGCAATAAGACGGGAGCTATCCTATCCCCCGTTTTGCGATATGGTTTGCCTGACTGTAACGAGTGATACCGAGCAGAACGTTATTGCCGGAGCAAACCGTCTGTCCGATATGATGATTGAGAAGCTTAACGGTGAGTATTCCGGACTTCCGTTTGCAGTGTTCGGACCGTTTGAAGCGCAGGTATACAAGCTTAATGAAAAATATAGAATGAAAATGATAGTCAAGTGTAAGCTCAACAAAACAACGAGAAAGCTTTTCCACGAGCTTCTTTGCAGCTTCGCTCTTGACAGAAAGGTAACTCTTGCGGTCGATATGAATCCCGTAGGAATATAAAATGATATGGCAATACTTAAAATTGTAAAATTCGGAGAGCCTACTTTAAGAAAGGTGTCCCGTCCGGTTGAGGAAATCACACCGAGAATAAAAACCCTCATCGACGATATGATAGAAACAATGAGAGCCGCGGGCGGTTGCGGTCTTGCCGCGCCCCAGGTTGGAGTTCTTCGCAGAATAGCGGTAATCGAGGTAGAGGAGGGCAAGGTATACGAGCTCATCAACCCGAAAATTATCGCATACGCAGGAGAGCAAAGGGAGTCCGAGGGTTGTCTTTCAAATCCCGGTCAGTACGGAATAACGAAAAGACCAAAGGCAGTAACCGTAAGAGCAACCGACAGAAACGGCAATGAGTATGAGCTCTCCGGCACAGACCTTCTTGCAAGAGCTATCTGCCACGAGTGCGACCACCTCGACGGAAAGCTCTATACCGACGTACAAATAAGTCAGGATAAAGAATAATATGAAAATAATGTTTATGGGTACACCGGAGATAGCCGCCACCTGCCTTAAAGGGCTGATAGCGGACGGCAAGGAAATCTCTGCCGTAGTAACACGTGAGGATAAGCCGAGGGGACGCGGAAACGTGATGACACCCACTCCCGTAAAGGCGCTCGCGATAGAAAATGAAATACCGGTTTTTACACCGAAAACCCTGCGCGACGAAGAGTTTTCTAAAATACTCGCAAAGATAAATCCCGACCTTATCGCCGTCGTCGCATACGGAAAAATTCTTCCCCCTGAGGTAATAAACTACCCGAAATTCGGTTGTATAAACGCGCACGTGTCGCTTCTTCCGAAGTATAGAGGCGCCGCCCCTATGCAAAGAGCTATTATGGAGGGCGAGAGCGAAACGGGTGTTACGATTATGTATATGGACGAGGGACTTGATACGGGCGATATAATCACCGCCGAGAGCTTCCCGATAACCGAAAACGATACCTTTGAAACTATTCACGATATGTCAGCCGCCGTTGGAGCAAAGCTTCTTTCAAAAACGGTGGACGATATAGAAAACGGAAAAGCCACTCGCACAAAGCAGGACGAGAGCCTCGCAACCTATGCAAAAAAGGTTGAAAAAGAGGACGCAAAAATAGACTTTACCCCCGATGCCAAAACTGTATCGCAAAGAATGAGAGGCGTTACCCCTATCCCGGGAGCATTCGCATACCACGAGGGCAAAATGCTTAAAATCTGTCGCGCCACGGTAATAGACGGTAGGGGAAAAGCGGGCGAGGTAATAGCGGTATCACCAAACGGTGAGGGTTCGATTACCGTCGCTTGCGGAGAGGGCGCGCTTCTTATAAAAGAGGTAATCCCGGAGGGCAAAGGCAAAATGACTGCGGGTGATTTCGTCAGAGGCAGAAAAATTAAAGTGGGAGATATTCTCAGCTGATGAGAGAAAAGAACAGAGTTCGCGCGCTTGCGCTCGACTTGATTTTGGAATACGAAAACCGAGGCAAGTATATAAATCTTTCTCTTAATTCGCATAAAGCGGACAAGCTTTCCTGCGAGGAGAGGGCGCTTTTGACCGCGCTTCTTTATACCTCGGTTGAAAATAAATTGCGTTACGATTACTATATTTCCGCCCTCTCGGGAAGAGGTATAGACAAAATTGACGCAGTAACAAAAAATATTTTAAGGCTCGGTCTTTGCCAGCTTTTCGATATGGAAAATATCCCCGTATACGCGGCAATAAACGAAACCGTGAGCCTTGCGAGAAATATTGGTGAGCGCTCATTCGTGAACGGAATACTGCGTACAGCAGACCGCAAAAGAAACGAGCTTCCGCTCCCCGATAAAGAAAAGAATTTTGCAAGATATCTATCGGTGAAATATTCCTTTCCGCTATGGATAGTGAAAAGATATATCGCGCTCTTTGGAGAATGCGATACCGAAAATCTTCTCTCGTATTTTTCAAAGGTGTCACCGACCGACCTTTTTGTCAATACGGGTAAAATAACCGTAGATGCGTTTATAGAAAAGCTCGCAGATAGCGGCATTTCTGCCGAAAAATCCCCCTACTGTGAAAACTCGGTAAGAATAGGAAAAAGCGTTGACCCGAGAAAAATCCCGGGGTATGACGAGGGCGAGTTTTTCGTTCAGGATAGAGCCTGCTCAGCCGCAGTAGCTCTTCTTGAATGTAAAGCAGATGAGCGCGTTATCGACGTTTGCTCAGCACCGGGCGGTAAGAGCTTTGCCGCGGCAATTATGATGCAGGACGGTGGCGAGGTTCTTTCGTTTGATGTTCACGAAAGCAAAATCTCCTTGATTTCAGACGGAGCAAAAAGGCTTTCGCTCAGCAGTATAAAAGCCGATACCCAAGATGCACGAGAGCCGAGAAAAGAGCTTTTCGGCACGTTCGATAAGGTGATATGCGATGTCCCCTGCTCAGGACTTGGCGTGCTTTCGAAAAAGCCTGATTTGCGCTATAAAAGCCCCGATGAGCTTGATAAGCTTCCCGAGCTTCAATACGAAATTCTTTCGGCATCGGCAAATTATTTGAAGTCGGGCGGAAAGCTTCTTTACTCGACCTGCACGCTTATCGAAGAGGAAAACCTTGGGGTTGTTGAAAGATTTCTTGAAAACAATCCGAGCTTTCATAAAAAGAAATTTACACTCGGAGACAAGCGGTATGAAGACGGCGTCCTTACCTTTGTCCCCCACCTACATAAAACCGACGGCTTTTTCGTAAGCCTACTTGAAAAGGATTAAGTATGAGTGAAAAAATAGATTTGTACTCAATGACCGAGGAGGAGCTTTGCGACTTTTTTACCTCAATAGGCGAGGCAAAATTCAGAGCAAAGCAGGTTTTTCCAAGGCTCCACGCAGGAGAGCGAATTGAGGAAATCACAAACCTCTCAAAGCCCCTTCGTGAAAAGCTTAAAGAAATCACCCTTGACACCTTGCCAAAGGTCAAGTTAAAGCTCGTATCGAAAATAGACGGTACTGTAAAGTACCTTTTCGAGCTCTTTGACGGTGCGGTTATTGAGAGTGTTCTTATGAGATATAAGCACGGAAATACCCTTTGTATATCAAGCCAGGTCGGCTGTCTTATGGGTTGCAAATTCTGTGCCTCAACGATAGGCGGCAAGGTGCGCGACCTCTATCCCTCCGAGCTTCTCGGTCAGGTTATTGTTGCATCATCTGACACCAGCGAGAGGGTATCCAATATCGTTATGATGGGAATAGGTGAGCCTCTTGATAACTTCGATAACGTAATTAAATTTTTGAAGCTTGTAAACCACGAAAACGGGTTGAATATCGGATACAGACACATATCCCTCTCAACCTGCGGAATAGTGCCTAAAATATACGAGCTTGCCGAAATCGACCTACCGATAACCCTTTCGATTTCTCTTCACGCCGCAACGAATGAAAAGCGCGAAGAAATAATGCCGATAAATAAAAAGTGGAAAATAGAAAATCTTCTTTCCGCCTGCGTTGATTATTACAAGAAAACGGGAAGAAGAATATCCTTTGAATATACCTTAATATCCGGTAAAAACGATAAGCGCGAGGACGCAATAGAGCTTGCAAAGCTCCTAAAAAACGCATTCGCAGGCACGGGCGCGCCAATTCACGTAAATCTCATCAGAGTAAACGCCGTAAAAGAAACCGGCTTTTCCGAGGGCAGCGTCGAGGAAGCAAACAAGTTTGCCAAGACCCTTGAAGCCTACGGCATCGTTGCAACCGTCCGACGCAGACTCGGAGCGGACGTAAATGCTGCGTGCGGTCAACTTCGCAGAAGCAATATAAATTCCGAAATACAGCGTTAAATCTGCTAATGTA
>JAZNCB010000029.1:0-2703 GCA_046156285.1 Eubacteriales bacterium
ATTATAGATATGGACGCTATTTTTTCCCGCCGTGATATCGCAGAGCGCATTGTGAGTGCATTTGATGAGGTTTACTCATGGGCGTCAAAGGAAAAAATAAAGGACGCGAGGGTAGAGCACCGTGTGGTAGATATGCAGCTCGAGGCCTGGAAGATAACCGACGAGCAGTACAACGCCGCAAAGGAGGAATACGAGTTCTACTCAAAGCAGGAGTTTGTCAATACCGGCGACAAAATGGCGGATTATACGAATAACACTATTCACTCGACGGTTCTTGCAAAGTACGAGGCTATTATTAACAGATACCTCAAGGATCTTGATTTCAGAACTGCGGAAATTCACGTCGTGAGAATAGGCGATATCGCCTTTGCATCAAACCCATTTGAGCTTTATTTGGCATTCCAGCACAGAATTCAGGCGAGAAGCCCGTTCGTGCAGACCTTTATAGTACAGCTTGCCGCCTCGGCCGGTGTATCAGGATACCTTTGCACCGAGAGAGCTGCCGAGAATATGGGATACAGCGCAAATATATACAGCTGTCAGGTGTCCCCAAAGGGTGGAGCAACGCTCGTTGAGGAAACGCTTAAGGAGCTCCAAGAGCTTTACAACAAATAATATTAAAAATTGCCCGAGAAATCGGGCAATTTTTAATTGACAATACTCTTCTCCTGTGCTATAATTGTACTCAAAGAAAAACAAGTGCGGAGTGTTTTATGAAAGCTCTTATTTTAGGTGACGTAAGTACTAAATTCAACTACGACGATTTTAAGAATAAGGAAATAGAAAAGCTTTTCGGCGATTTTGCGCCCGTAATGCAGGGAAGCGAGTTTACCTTCGTCAACCTTGAAGGTCCTATAACCGAAAACGATAAGCAGATTAAGAAAATAGGTCCTGCCATAAAAGCTCCCCGTGAGCTTGCCGCAATTCTTTCCGAGCTTTGCGTTACCGTTTGCGGAATGAGCAATAACCATATTCTTGATTTTGGAAAAAAAGGGGCTTCCGACAGTATCAAGGCGCTCACCGAGGTGGGAATTGACTATACCGGCTTCGGTGAAAATTACGAGGACGCGCGCAAGAACTATTACTTCGAAAAGGACGGTGAGAAAATTGCCGTTATCGCAGTGTGTGAGCACGAGTTTTCGGGAGCGCTTGACAACAGAATGGGCGCGCGCACCTTTGAATACGATACGTTTGGCGATATAGTCGATGCAAAGAAGAATGCCGACAGAGTAATAGTGTGCTACCACGGTGGCAAGGAGTATTCACGTTTTCCCTCGCCAAGACTTATGAGCGTCTCTCGAAATATGATAAAATGCGGTGCAGACGTCGTCCTCTGTCAGCACAGCCACTGTATAGGCTGCTACGAAAAGTACCTTGACGGACATATTCTTTACGGACAGGGAAATTTCCATTTTATATTCCCCGAGGAGCACAAAAGGCGTGAGGAAACGAGCACCTCACTTGCGGTAATCTATGACACGAAAAGCGGTAAAATCGAATTTACCCCGCTTCACGTCGCAGGCGACGGAATAGAAATTGCCAAGGGCGAGGACGCCGAAAAAATAATGAGCGAATTTTATTCTCGCAACGAAGCGCTTAAAAACGGCGCATGGCTTGACGAGTGGCGCAAAACCTGCGACAGACTTTCGCACTACTACGTTGAGTGGGTGGGCAAGGCAGGACTTGCCGAATCGAGCGAGGAGGATAACGTAACATTCGCGCAGATTTTGAAGTGCGAATCGCATAATGATATTCTTCGGGAGGCGTTCCGTACGTGGAACGATACAAACGAAATTCAATAAAGAAGCACGTGAGGCGAGGAGAAAATCCCCGCCTCGATTTTTTATTGTCATATATATGTACCCGTGTCAAATATTACATTTGAAAAGCGGGGGAGGGGTGTGATAAAATATATACGTCAGAAAAAGGAGGTAAAGATATGAAAAAGATACTTACTGTTATAATGGGTGCTGCAATACTCGTAGGTGTTCTTGCGACGAGCGCGTCGGCTGCAATGCTCCATACCGTAAAGCGCGGTGACACAATGTGGAAAATAGCCGTAAAGCACGAAGTCGGTATATCGGAGATAAAGGCCGCAAACCCACAGATTAAAAATCCCGACCTTATCTACCCCGGCGATATAATCACAGTACCAACCACGGATACCGAAACCCGAGCCTTCGAGGTAGAGGTTATAAAGCTCGTAAACGAGGAAAGAAGAAAAAACGGTCTTACCGAGCTTAAAGAGGATTGGCAGCTTTCCCGCGTCGCAAGATATAAATCGGAGGATATGAAACAAAACAAATATTTTTCTCACACGAGCCCAACCTACGGCTCACCGTTTGAGATGATGAAGAGCTTCGGAATAAGCTACAAAACCGCAGGCGAGAATATCGCAAGAGGCTATGCGACACCCAAAGCGGTTGTCGACGGCTGGATGAATTCATCGGGGCACAGAGCCAACATTCTGAATAAATCATTTACCCATATCGGCGTCGGCTACGTCGAAGAGGGAAGATATTGGACACAGATGTTTATAGGCAAATGAATCCAAACCGCACCCACCCTCGTAAATTGAGGCGAAAAGAAAATCCCGAGAGCGTCAAGCTCTCGGGATTTTGTACGGGAATTTGCTCCGTCCTGCAAGCTTTCCGCAGGAAAGGGCGGAGCAATGTTTCGAACCCTATTCCGCACCCTTCGTGC
>JAZNCB010000030.1:0-4961 GCA_046156285.1 Eubacteriales bacterium
CCCGCGATAAGCGACCCCGGTGAAGATATAGTAAGGCTTGCCGCAGAAGCGGGACTTTGCGTTACCGTTGTCCCCGGAGCTTGCGCCGCAGTTTCTGCTCTTGCGCTCTCCGCCCTCTCGACTTCAAGATTTGCCTTTGAGGGCTTTTTGTCCGCACAGAAAAACGAGAGACGGAAAAGACTTACCTCTCTTGTCACAGAGGACAGAACACTTATTTTTTACGAAGCGCCTCACAAGCTGAAAGCAACGCTTCTCGATATGCGTGAGATTTTCGGAGACGAGAGAAAAATTTCGCTCTGCCGTGAGATTACGAAGCTCAACGAGGAGGTCCTGCGCCTCACTCTTAGCTCGGCTTGCGAATACTACGAGGAGCACGAGCCCCGCGGCGAGTACGTTTTAGTTATTGAGGGGGTTGACACCTCTTCGGCAGAGTCGCCCTTGAACGAGCTTTCACCGTGCGAGCACGTCGAGCACTACGTGGCGCTCGGAATGAGCAAAATGGACGCTATAAAGGCGGCGGCTAAGGACAGAAAAATATCAAAATCCGATATGTACAAATTGGTTTTGTAATATGGCACGGGCAATTCAGATATTTTTCGTCATTGTGTTTAATATTGCTCTTCTCTTCTCGCTTATAGCAATTCCGGCTCTTTTGCTTTCCACCTCTACGCAGTTTTACGAGTGGGGACTTCGGGAAACCGGCATATATTCGCACGAGGACGAAAACGGAAAAATCAAGAAGTTTAAGGTCGATTACATTGGCGGCAGCGAGGATATGAGCGCCATATTCGAGGACGACGAGATAGATATAATACGCGACCATATAATAGACTTTATGTCGGGCGAGAAGGAAAGCTTTCTTCTTATCCTAAACGGCGTTCATATCGTCGGTGTCGGTAAGGTTGACGGAGTACAGATTTTCGGAAACGAGGCAATTTCGCACATGGAGGACGTGATTTCGCTTGTGCGCGTCGCAAGAATACTCTCCGTAATTTCGGCTGCCACCGTTATAGTCGGCATAGTCTGCTACATTATATTCACAAGGCGGCTCTCGGTATCCGTACACAAGATTTCGCTTATATTCTATTCGGCGCTGCTCATAATTTGCGCCCTATTTGTTTTCTATTCTTATGCCGTGCGCGCAGAGGGTGTGCCCTTTCTTCTTAACCTATGGCAAAATCTGCATTACGTAATATTCCCGTTCCAAGAAAGCAAGGTTGAGGGCTCGGTGCTTTTTGATGCACTCGCGGTAATTCTATCAACCGAATTTTTTATCAGGGCGGTTATCATAATTTTCGGGGTGCTTCTTGTTACGGTTGTTATATGGCTTGTTTTCTCATATTTTTTCGAGAAAAAGAGAGAATTTTCACTTTAATATTTATCTGGCGCGGCTGTTTTTTCAAGCTGCGCCTAACTTTTTTGACTTTTTTTCAAAAACCTATTGCATTTTTCGATAATATGTGCTATTATGAGTTAACCTCGAAAAAAACGAGGCAAAAAAATGCGTTAATACAACGCAAAATATTGAGTGTATAACTCACAATACGGGAAGGTATGGTATTAAGTATGAATTCGCAGATTATACTTAAAAACAGAGATTTACCCAAAGGAGCGGAAGCTCTTATCGAAAAAATGACCGAGGACGGTGAAAAGGCACTTTTCACTATCGTCGGCGACCTCTCACTTAAAGGAAAATACGAAGGAACAGCGCTAATTTTCACCGAGAATTCTGTCGTGTGCTACGACGGTGTACCCGGTGAGGAAAGGCGTTATTTTTATTCTGAAATGAAAGAGGTCAAATCCAAGCGTATGTACGGTAATGCAGTTTTGTCTGCCGTAATGCAAAACGGAGCACGAGAGGAGTTTTTCAGATACACCTCTGCCATAGCCTCGCTTTGCGATACCGTGGCGCTTTATATCAACCGCATAAACGACGGTGAAAGCAAGGAAGAGTGCTACTCCATGATGGAGAGCGCATTCACTAAAATTCACTCGGTCTGCCCAAAATGCGGAAGAACGCTTCAAAGACCGGGCGCAGAGTGCATTTCCTGCCGCTCCAAGATAAAGGTTGTAAAGAAGCTTTCAAAATACATAAAGCCCGAACTCAAAACACTGATAGTTTGTATTATACTTTCACTCGTTACTACTGCACTTTCACTCGTTCCGCCAACTATTACCGGATTTATTGTCGACACCGTATTCAAAAACGGCAATCCCAACGATACGGGTATTCCTATTCTTTCGGGTATTGCAACAATGTTCGGTGAAACGGCTACCAGAATGCTCTTCACTATGATTGCGTGCCTTTTGTTTACTTATGTTTTCCAATACGGCATAGGAATCATACGCTCATATCTTATGAGACGTGTCGGTGACAAGGCTGTTTCGGCAATGAGAAACGATATATACAGAAAGGCTCAACACCTGCCAATGTCGTTTTTCGACAAGACCTCAACCGGCTCAGTCATAAACAGAATCGCAAGCGATACAGCCTCTTTGAGAGCATTTATGTTAAGAATTACGCAGGAAGCCGTAGTTCACGCATTCCAGCTTGTCGGTATCATAATTATTATGCTGACGCTGAACCCAACTCTTACACTGTTTTCTCTCATTCCCGTTCTTTTCATAGTTGTTGCAACGAGAGTTTTTACTGTAAAGATAAGACCGTATTACAGAAGAGTATGGAAAAGATGGAACACGGTTTTTTCCGCGCTTTCCAACACTATACCCTGTATCAAGGTTATAAAATCCTTTGCAGGTGAAGAAAAAGCGTCAAACGACTACGAAGAGAAAAATAACGACTGGCTCAAAATGGACCTTAAAATCGGAAAGCTTGCTTCCGCATTCCCCCAGATTGTTTCATTCCTCGTTACGAGCGGCTCAATAATTATATGGGCTATCGGCGGCACAAGGGTTATAAACGGTATACCCGGTTACTCAGCAGGTCTTATCGTTTCGTTTATTTCCTACGCTGCGATGTTCTACAACCCCGTAACATTCTTCGCAAACCTCTCCGACTCGTTCCAGCAGGCGCTCTCATCAACCGAGAAAATCCTCGATATACTTGATGCGGATACAGAGGATTCAAATGACGAAAACCTCACTATTGCCGAAAAATTTGACGGTAAAATCGAATTTTCGCACGTTACCTTCTCCTTTGACAAAACGAAAAAGGTACTCGACGACGTAAGCTTTACAATAAATCCGGGTGAGATAGTCGGTATCGTCGGTACAACAGGCTCCGGAAAATCAACCCTCGTCAACCTGCTTATGCGCTTCTACACCGGTTACTCAGGCGATATTTTAATAGATGGCAAGGATATCAAAAGCTTCAAGCTTTCAAGCTACCGTTCACAGTTAGGCTTCGTTCAACAGGACCCGATGATGTTCAGCGATACTATATTCAATAATATTGCATACGGAAAGCACGGCGCTACGGTTGACGACGTAATCAGAGCCGCTGATATTGCAAACGCGCACGACTTTATTGCAAGCCAACCCGATGCCTATGACACAATGCTCGGAGAGAGAGGTATCGGTGTTTCAGGCGGCGAAAAACAGAGGCTTTCAATTGCAAGAGCCGTTCTCAACGAGCCGTCAATTCTCATTTTTGACGAGGCGACTGCCGCAGTTGACTCCGAGACGGAAAGACTTATTCAGGACGCTATCGACAAGCTCATTGAGGGTAAGACCACCCTTATGATTGCGCACAGACTCTCCACCTTGAAAAAGGCTACGAGAATCCTGGTTGTCGATAACGGTAAGATTATCGAAAACGGAAGCCCCGAGGAGCTTTTGGCAAAGCGTGGCAAGTATTACAAGCTCGTCAAGATACAAACAATGACGCACGATGCTGAAATTATGCGTGAGGAGGAAAGATTCTGATGGCAAGTAACAGATTTTACATAACTGACAAGGACAAAATAACCAAAAGTGAAGCTAACCTTGTTGACCTAACGCTTGCAAGCGGCGAGAGCTTTACCGAGCTTGAGCCGAAAAAGCTCTTCCCTGTCAGCCGTACGGATACTTATATAACTCTCCTTGACTCGTCACGCCGTGAGATAGCTTTGATAAGAAGCCTCGACGACCTTGAAGAAGAGTCGCGCAAGGTAATCGAGGAAAGTCTTGACTGCTATTACCTTATTCCTGTAATAGAGAAAATTATCGCGATTTCAAAAATCAAAAGCGACCGTAAATATCGCTGGAGCGTAATAACTAATATCGGACCGAGAGAATTCGAAATCAAAAACAGAAGCACCGATATCGTGGTGTACCCCGATTTCAGTGTCAGGCTGCGAGACTCAAATGACGGTAGATACATCGTTCCCGACTACCGAAAGCTCGACAGTCACAGCCTTGCAAAAATTATGAACGACCTTTAATTTTTAAGTTATAAAAAATCCCCGAAAAGCGCCTAAATATGCAAGGTGCTCATCGGGGATTTTTTGTTCTTAATTTTCCATATATCTGCTTGCCTGCGTTGAGAAAAGGAGGTGGTAATCGCCGTCCTTTTCCATAAGCTCGCGGTGTGTGCCAAGCTCGGTGATAGTTCCGCCCTTGATTACTACTATCTTGTCGGCGGTGACAGCACTTGAAAGTCTGTGCGATACGAAGATGCTTATTTTGCCTTTGGCTAAAAGCGCAAACTGGTTGAATATTTCCTGCTCTGCGAGAGCATCGAGAGCCGCGGTAGGCTCGTCGAGGATAAGTATTTCCGACTTCTTATAGAATGCGCGGGAAACCGAGAGCTTCTGCCACTGACCGCCTGAAAGCTCTATACCGTTGTACTCAAACATACGGGTAAGCGCCGTGTCGTAGCCATCGGGCAACACCTTGATAAAACCATCGGCATCTCCAGCCTTTGCGGCAGATTCGACAAGGGCTCTGTCGCCCTTATTCTTAATATCGCCAAACTCGATATTTTCAGCCGCACTGACCGCGTATTTTCCAAAATCCTGGAA
>JAZNCB010000031.1:0-3071 GCA_046156285.1 Eubacteriales bacterium
CGGATGTTGGGCTTCCAGGTTCTGTTGGTCTTACGGTTAGAGTGAGATACGTTATGTCCAAAAACAACGCCCTTACCGCAAACGCTACACTTAGCCATTTTGACACCTCCTAAAATCTCGTCTTTTGACGGAATTTTATACAAAATTATTTGTTAATCATAAACAAGCATCTCGTATTATAACACAAAACTTTTGAAAAAGCAAGTCTTTTTTTCATTTTTTTGAAACTTATTTTCCAAGATCAAGAGTTTTTTTGTACGACGCAACTACGGCGTCTGATGCAGCGGCTCTGAACGCGCCGTCCTCAAGTGCATGAACTCCGGCAATAGTGCTTCCGCCGGGACTGCAAACCGCATCCTTTAACTCTTCGGGGTGAATTCCGGTCTGCTTTACCATCTCGGCAGCACCTACGAGGGTTTCTGCGGCATAGCGCAAAGCCTTGTCACGGGGAAGACCGCATTCAACACCGCCGTCTGCAAGCGCCTCAATGAACATATAAACGAATGCAGGACCGCAGCCCGAAATTGCAGAAGCCGCATCTATAAGCTTTTCGTCTATTGCGTCAAGTGCGCCCGCCTTTTCCATAACACACGCAAAGTCGGAGGCCGCCTTGTCAGAAACGAGTGCGTTTTTGCACCAAAGCGTCATACCGAAGCCAACCGATGCGGGAGTGTTGGGCATAATTCTTATAATCGGGGCAGATGCCGCCTCAAAAAGTGAATTCAGCTTTTCAAGAGAAACGCCTGCCGCCATGCTGACGAGTGTAAAATTCTTGCGGGCTTTAAGCATCGGCGAAATTTCAGCCGCTACCGCAGGAATTATGTTGGGCTTAACCGCAAGGAATATAAAATCACATTCCGAAACGAGCCTGTCAAGAGGAAGAGCCTTCGCACCGACGCTCGAAGCAACGGAAGCCGCCTTGTCCTCACATTTATCGTAGAGAAATACCGAAGTGCCGGAAGCGAACGTTGCCGCCTTGGCGAGAGCCGAGCCCATATTGCCCGAGCCGATAAAACCAACCTTAATCATATCTATTCCTCCTATCTAACCTGACCGTTACCTGAAATTACGTATTTGTAGGTCGTAAGCTCCTCAATACCGAGAGGGCCTCTTGCGTGCATCTTTTGGGTTGAAATACCCATCTCACAGCCAAGACCAAACTCACCGCCGTCGGTAAATCTTGTTGAAGCATTTACGTAAACTGCCGCACTGTCGGTGTTGGCAGTGAAAAATTCAGCCGTCTCTTTGTTCTCGGTTACGATAGCCTCACTGTGCTGAGTTGAGTGAGCGAGGATATGCTCGGCCGCCTCTTTTACGCTGTCAACTATGCCGACCGCAAGAATATAATCGAGAAACTCTGTGTCAAAATCCTCTTTACCGAGAGGCACTCCGTCAATTATTCCGATAGCTCTCTTGTCAAGCCTTAGCTCAACGGGATTTGCAGCTCTGTCGTCACAAAGTCTCTTTTTAAGCTTCGGAAGAAATTCCTTTGCTATATCCGAATGCACAAGACAAACCTCGCAAGCGTTGCAAACAGAGGGACGTGAGGTCTTTGCATTTTCTACTATGTTAAGCGCCTTTTCAATGTCAGCGTCCTTGTCGACGTATATATGGCATATACCCGTGCCTGTTTCAAGGCATGGGACGGTCGCATTTTCAACGCACGCCGTGATAAGTCCCTTTCCGCCTCTCGGGATTAAAAGGTCGATATATCCCTTTGCACGCATAAGCTCGTTTGCGCTCTCACGTGAGGTATCTGAAACAAGCTGAACTGCATTTTTAGGAAGTCCCGCCTTTTCAAGTCCCACACAAAGTGCGTCAACTATTGCTCTTGCCGAATTGTACGCCTCTTTTCCACCGCGAAGCACCGCAACGTTTCCGCTTTTAAGAGCAAGTGCCGCCGCATCTGAGGTTACGTTAGGACGGCTCTCGTATATAATTGCAATAACGCCTATCGGAACCGAAACCTTGTCTATAATAAGACCGTTAGGACGAACAACCTCGCGAAGCCTTTTGCCAAGAGGAGAGGGGAGCTTCGTAATCTCTCGAATTCCGTCAGCCATTGCACCTATTCTCGCCTCGGTCAAGGTAAGCCTGTCTATCATAACCGCGGAAATCTTATCGCGCGCAAGCAGAACGTCCTTTTGGTTTTCTTCGAGAATTCTGTCCTTTTCTATGACGAGCTCGTCCGCCATTTTGAGAAGAGCTTCGTTTATCTTTTCGTCACTTACACCGCGCAGGAGAGAAACCGTCTCCTTTGCTTTTATAAGTATCTCTTTTGTAGAAGTCATTTTGTTCTCCAAAACTTATTTTTTAGCGAAAAATCTCGTTCCGACGGAGCTGCCGTCCGAAATTTTGTAAAGAAGCTCGGGATAAGCACCGTTCGCTATAATCATATCGCAGCCTGCCTCGGTTGCGATTTTTGCCGCGCGGAGCTTTGTCTGCATACCGCCCGTGCCAAGATTTGAGCCTGCGCCGCCGCCAAGGGCCTCAATTTCGGGTGTGATTTCAGAAACCTCGGAAATAAGCTTTGCCGAAGCATCTTTTTTCGGGTCGCTTGTGTAAAGACCGTCAATATCCGAAAGCAGAACAAGAAGGTCTGCGTGAATACCCTCGGCAACGAGAGCTGCGAGAGTGTCGTTATCGCCAAACTCGATCTCCTCGGTTGCAACGGTGTCGTTTTCGTTTATAATCGGGAGAACGCCAAATTCAAGAAGTCTTGACGTCGTAGCCTCGAACTTTTTGTGTCTGTCCTCTGTTTTGAGGTCGGGCGCGGTGAGAAGAATCTGCGCCACCGTCTTATTGTGTGAGGAAAACTCCTTGTCATAAATATACATAAGCTCGCACTGACCTACTGCCGCAGCCGCCTGCTTGCCGGCAATATCGCGAGGACGCTCTTTAAGATTGAGCTTTCCGACACCCATGCCGATAGCACCCGAGGAAACGAGAATGATCTCGTGACCTGCGTTCATAAGGTCGCTGACGATTTTGCAAAGTGATTCAATTCTGCGTATATTAACGCAACCGTTCTGATATGTAAGGGTTGACGTTCCGATTTTAATAACGATTCT
>JAZNCB010000032.1:0-5221 GCA_046156285.1 Eubacteriales bacterium
TCCGACAAGAAGCTTTCTAAGGTTCTTATCCAGAACCCCGTTGAAGCAACAAGCGAGGACGTAGTATACGAAATTCCGTTTGGAATGCGCCTTTGCATCGAGGACGGCCAGGAGGTCGTTCGCGGTCAGCAGCTTACAGAGGGCTTCCTTAACCCCGCAGACGTTCTTCACATGAGCGGTATTGATGCAGTTTATGACTACATTATCCGCGAGGTGCAGAAGGTTTATCGCGGTGAGGACGTTGAAATCAACGATAAGCACGTCGAGTGTATCACCCGTCAGATGACACGTAAGGTTACCATCGAGGACGCAGGAGACACAGAGCTTCTTGCAGGCACGACGGTTGACATTCTTGAGCTTCGTGAGGAGAACGAGAAGATCGATGCGAGAATTGAAGCAGGTGAGATTTCACTTCGCAAGGCTGAGGCGGCTCCCATGCTTCTCGGTATCACAAAGGCTTCTCTTATGACCGAGTCCTTCCTTTCCGCAGCATCCTTCCAGGAGACCACAAAGGTTCTTACCGAGGCTGCAACGAAGGGCAAGCGCGATCACCTTCTCGGACTTAAAGAGAACGTTATCATCGGTAAGCTTATCCCCGCAGGTACAGGACTTGGAAAGTACCGTGCCGTCGAAATCGAGGACGCGGGCAAGACCGAGGAAGTATTTCAGGATGAGTTCTATCCCGAGGACGAAACAACAGCCGCTTTCGAGAGCGACGAGGTTGTATACGTTGCCGACGGACAGTAATTAAAGGGTTGACGTATTTTGGTGGGAGAACCTGAATTTTTCCTCAAAATCCCTCCAATCCCTTGAATATACAAAAAGAGCGAAGATTCCGCAAAAACGCGGTTTCTTCGCTCTTTTTCTATCAGCCTCGGCAAAGCAGCCGTTTTTACTATTGACATTTCTATTGCCAAGTGTTAGAATATAGTTATCTATTATAAACAAAACTGTTGTAACGGAAGCTGATATATGGAAAACACGACCAACATAAAAGTAACGGTTATAATGCCGGTATATAATGAGCAAAGCTATCTTGCTACCGCTCTTGACAGCGTTCTTTCCCAGACGTTGTCCGATATAGAAATTATTTGTATTGACGACGGCTCTACCGACGCTTCGCTTGAAATTCTGAAAGAGTATCACACAAAGGACGAGCGAGTAAGAATTCTTACAGAAAACAACGCAGGTCCTGCTCTTGCAAGAAACAACGGTATCAAGCGCGCAAGAGGTGAATATCTTGCGTTCCTCGATGCAGACGACTTCTATGAGCCGACGTTTCTTGAAAAGCTCTACGGGCTTGCAAAGGAAGAAAACCTTGATATTGCAATAGCAAAATACGATTTTTACAATAGCGCACAGTCAAAGTTCGAGGCATCGTCAAAGGCGGATTACTCCAAAATTTACGAGCCCGGCAAGGTCACCTCAAAAAGCGAGCACCCTGATAAAATTCTCGCCTCTTCAATCAGCTCCGCTTGGAACAAGCTTTACAGCAAGAGCTTCGTTGTAGATAACGAGCTTTCGTTCCTGACGGGTGTCAGAATATACGAGGACGCATATTTTGCGGTCAACTCAATGGCACTTGCTCAAAGAATCGGCAAGGTGCACGAGGTGCTTATGCACCACAGAATACACTCCGAGCAGATAAGAGCAAAGACCTTTGCAAAGTATTATCAGCAGGTTCCCGAGGTGTACGTTAAAATACGCGAATTCCTTATGCGCCACGGAATGTACGCGCCTCTCTCGCGTGCATATCTCAACCTGACGGTAAGCCGTTCTGCCAGAATTTTCAGTCTTCTCTCCGACGGAAACCGAGAGATTTTCTGGAATATGCTTCACGACAAATACGCAAAGATTTTCGGCTGGTTTGATAAGAGCAAAGAGGATTTTGAAACTAAGGAAAATGCGGAATTTGCGCTTCTCATTCAGCTCTATACATACCGCGAATACGTAATGGGTATAAGCCGCGGAAAGAAGCTTGGCAAGAATGCTGAGATAATCAAAAAAAGAAACAAGCTAAGAGTAATTTTCTCAAAAATTATCAAGAGAAAAAAGAAAAAATAATAAAAGGGGCTGCTTCATTTAGGCAGAACCCAAAAAGAGCGAAGATTTCGTGAAAAAACACGTTTCTTCGCTCTAACTTTATTCTTTTGCGTTTTTAAGGTTGAAATTCTTTCGAATTTCTTCTTTTTCGCTCTTTTTGTATCGCCGTTTCCTCGCTCGACGTACCCTTGTACGCCTATCGCTCGTCAGCCGACGATTTCTCTCCTAAATCAAGCGAGCCCCGAAATGTGCTTCGCACTAAGAATTCAGATTTTCTTAGTAAAATTTCTAAAAAACTGTTGATTTATCTGAATTCTTAATGACTCAGCTCCTATTTTTTCGCAGTGCGCCTTTTTAGAAATTTGTTTTTAAGAAATCTTAAAAGCCTTGCAGGGATTAAGCCGACGACAAGAGGCTTGATTACGTATGGTATTCCTCGCGGCAAAAGACCGAGAGATTTGAAGCCGCGGTATCTGACCTTTGCCTCGTCTATCCTGTACCGGTATTTTCTTCGAGCGAGAGTGTTTTTGTCCTCGCAGAAATAGTATAAAAATTCGGGAAGATTTGCGCTTTTTGCAAAGGAATGTATCCGCATAAAAAGGTCGTAATCCTCTGTGCGCCGTGTCTCCTTTGCAACGCGGTATCCGCCTGCTTTTTCTAAAACCTCTTTTCTGAAAAAGACCGAGCCGTGCTGGTGCGGCGAGCAGAAAAGGAAGTCTCTTTTTTCAATTTTTTCGGGGAAGCGCATCTCGCCCCAGACACCGTTTTCGTCAAAAAGATAGGCAAACGTACCGAGCACCGAAACCTCAGGATTTTCGTCGAGATATGTTGTCTGCTTTTCAAATCTGTCGGGCGCTGCATAATCGTCGCAGTCGTGTCGCGCGATATACTCGCCCTCGGCTACTGAAATACAGTGGTTGAGGGTTGCGGCAAGTCCCATATTTTTTTCGTTTCTGATAAGCTTTATTCTCTCGTCGCCCTTTGCATATTCTGCGAGAATTTCATAGGTGCTGTCGGTCGAGCCGTCGTCGCAGATAATAAATTCAAAGTCGGAAAAGCTTTGCTCCAGAATGCTTCGGATAGACTTGTCAAGGGAGTAGCAGCTTGCCATATTATACGCTCCGGTGATTACGGAAATTTTCGGCATATACGTTCTCCCTTCTCAAAATCGGTATAACTCATTATACAATACCACTGACTTTTTGTCAAGAAAAAACAAGGTCAGGGCGACGAAGGGAGTATAATTCAATATAAAATATATAAAATAATGAAAAATGCACAAAATTCTTTTGAAAAATTTATGAAAACTATTGACAAAAGGGTGATTAAGTGTTACAATAATGGAGCAGAACTATAAAAGGGGGAACTATGCCCTTTTTGCAGTTTGTAATATTACAAGAAGGAGGAAAATCATGCCAACCTTTAACCAGCTCGTTAAAAACGGTCGTCAGGATAAGTTCTACAAGTCAAAGTCACCCGTTCTTCAAAAGGGTCTCAACACACTTAAAAACAAGTCAACCGACCAAAGCGCGCCGCAGAAGAGAGGCGTTTGCACTAAGGTTACAACCGTAACACCTAAGAAGCCTAACTCGGCTCTTCGTAAGATCGCCAGAGTAAGACTTACAAACGGAATGGAAGCAACTTCTTACATTCCCGGTATCGGCCACAACCTTCAGGAGCACTCAGTCGTTCTTATTCGTGGCGGACGTGTTCGTGACTTGCCCGGTGTACGTTATCACGTAATTCGCGGTACTCTTGATACACAGGGTGTTGCAAACCGTAAACAGGGCCGCTCCAAGTACGGAGCAAAACGTCCGAAGAAATAATAAGGTACATTTATTTCGGACAACATTGTGCTCACGTGCTGTGATGGTATAGATTTTCTTTATATAAATCGCAAAACGAGCACTAACGAATTTTTTATTCGAGTACCTATGATATCATAAGTTTAATGAAGGAGGGAAGTACAGTGCCTAGAAGAGGTCAAATTTCCAAGAGAGACGTATTGCCGGATCCGCTCTACAATTCCAAGCTCGTAACAAAGCTTGTTAACAACATTATGTACGACGGAAAGAAAGGCGTAGCTCAGAAAATAGTTTACGATGCTTTTGCAGCAATCGAAGCTAAAAGCGGCGAGAACGCGCTTGACGTGTTCGTAGCAGCTCTTGAAAACGTAATGCCCGTGCTCGAGGTTAAGGCTCGCCGTGTAGGCGGTTCTAACTACCAGGTACCCATGGAGGTTCGCGCAGAGCGCAGACAGACTTTGGGACTTCGTTGGATAATCAATTATTCCAGAGCTCGCGGTGAAAAGACCATGGCTGAAAGACTCGCAGCAGAGATCATGGACGCCAAAGCAGGTATGGGTGGAGCTTTCAAGAAGAAGGAAGACACTCACAAGATGGCAGAAGCAAACAAGGCTTTTGCTCATTACAGATTCTAATAATCGATATAATTAAGGAGATAGTTCAATGCCAAGAGAATTTTCGCTTGAACGTACAAGAAACATCGGTATCATGGCTCACATCGATGCCGGTAAGACAACAACAACCGAGAGAATCCTTTTTTATACCGGTAAAACACACCGTATAGGAGAAACTCACGACGGTGCCGCTACAATGGACTGGATGGCACAGGAGCAGGAGAGAGGTATCACAATCACCTCCGCTGCTACTACTTGCTACTGGGTTCCTACTCAGTACCAGAACGATGTTGAGGCTGCAAAGGCTAACAAATATCGTGTAAACATCATCGATACCCCCGGCCACGTTGACTTTACAGTAGAAGTTCAGCGCTCACTCAGAGTACTTGACGGTTCTGTAACAGTTCTTTGCGCTAAGGGCGGTGTTGAGCCCCAGACCGAAACAGTTTGGCATCAGGCAAACGAGTATAAGGTTCCCAGAATGGCTTACATCAACAAGATGGACATTATGGGTGCGGATTTCTACCGTGTTGTTAAGATGATTAAGGAAAGACTTCGCGCGAACGCAGTTCCCGTGCAGCTTCCTATCGGTTCCGAGGCATCGTTCCGCGGAATCATAGACCTCATGGAGATGAAGGCTGACGTATATTACGACGACCTTGGTAAAGACATGAGAGTTGAAGAGATCCCTGAAGATATGAAGGATCTTGCAGAAGAGTATCATGCAAAGATGGTTGAGTCTATTTGCGAGACCGATGA